>NZ_CP032869.1:2797476-3108306 GCF_003576455.2 Mucilaginibacter celer | reverse complement strand
GCAAATACCGCCTGCTTAGGGCGGCTTATAACGTGTTTATGTTTGGGTTAATTATCGCTATTATCGCCTTTATTGTTTCATCAATGAAACATAATAGTTTGCCGGATATTATTTGAACCATGATTTATAGGATTCGAGTTCAGACAACATTCGTCAAATCCCGGTTAAATTTATTGTGTCTTTTTTACACAATAAATTTAATTTGCTGATAATTAATAATTAGCTTTACTGTACCAGTTAATTATTAACCATTATCAAAACATGATTTACAGCAGAAGAAACTTTATTAAAGGTGCCGGTGCGCTTGCTTTGGGCAGTGTGGCCTTATCTGGCAAGGCGGCAAGCTTTTTAACGCCGATGGAACATCACCCGGTTGGTTTGCAGTTGTTTACCTTTTTCGGCATTATTGATGAGGACGTTAAAGGCACTCTTACCAAAATTGCGGGTGTAGGCTATAAAGAAATAGAGTCGGCTTTCAGCAAAAAAGGTGGCTACTATGGCATGAAACCTAAAGAGTTTAAGGCCATGGCAAACGGTTTAGGTTTGAGTTGGGTATCGCACCACGTACTGGGTGCGCAGTTTAAGCTGCCTCCGGGTGCTAAAATGCCCTTAGGAGCGGATGGTAAGCCAATAGTGTTGCCGCCGGTATTAAACCTGCGCGATAATATGCAGCAGGTAGTTGATGAAGTTGCCGAGGGCGGTGTAAAATACCTGGTATGCGCCAATTCGCCTACCGCCACTTTAGAAGAAGTTAAAAGCACCATTGCTGTATTGAATAAAACCGGCGAAGCTGCAAAAAAAGCAGGGATTCAGTTTGCTTACCACAACCATGATATGGAGTTTAAAGCGGTTGATGGTAAAGTGCCTTACGATTTGTTGCTGAGCGAAACTGATGCCCAAAATGTAAAAATGGAGCTTGATTTGGCCTGGGCTGTTAAAGCAGGCAAAAATCCGGTTGAGATGTTTAAGGCTCATCCGGGACGTTTCCCGCTATGGCATGTTAAAGATCTGGACGCCTCACGCCAGAATATACAACCGGTAGGTGGCGGTACAATTGATTTTAAACCAATTTTCGCGGCAGCAAAATCGGCAGGAATGAAACACTTTTTTGTAGAGCATGATATGCCTAAGGATGCTTATGCCAGTATTACGGCCAGCATGGGCTATTTGAAAAATAAGCTGATGGTATAGCCGCTGTATATCTGAAATTTATTGTTATAAAATTACTGCCGGTGATAAAATTACCGGCAGTTTTTGTTATCAGTTGGTTCTGGTGGTAGTGTTTAAGGTTTTATTTGATTTTACTACTATAAAATTGACTTATAGCGCTATGAATTCGGCCTGATTTTGAAATAGCTCCTCTTAACAATTCCATAATGTGCGCTAATTTTGATTTAACTTGCCGTTTAAGTAATTTAAGGCGATAATTATTATTTGAATCGGGTGGTTTATGGCAGAAACATCTACAGAGCAACTAAAAAAAGTTTTAAAACCGGTTCATTTATGGGCTATTGCTGTAGGTTTGGTGATTTCGGGCGAGTATTTTGGCTGGAACCTGGGTTGGGCCGTATCCGGAACCATCGGTTTGCTGATCGCCACGCTGGTAATTACGCTAATGTATATCACTTTTATTTTTAGCTATACCGAATTAACCACTTCCATACCTCATGCGGGCGGGGCGTTTGCTTATGCTTACCGGGCTATGGGGCCGTTTGGTGGTTTAATAGCCGGCTATGCAACGCTTGTTGATTTTTTGGTAGCCACTCCGGCCATTGCGGTATCCTTGGGTAGTTATCTGCACTTTTTATACCCCGGTATCCCGGTAACCGAAGCAGCCGTGGGCTTTGTAGCTTTGTTTATCCTGCTTAATATGCTGGGTGTAAAGGAATCGGCCACGTTTTCGGTATTCATTACCATATTGGCCGTTATTGAGTTGTTGCTTTACCTGGGCATTGTATCGCCGCATTTTAAAACGGCTAATTATCTTGCCGATCCGATGCCTTTTGGCTGGGCCGGTGTGTTTGCGGCGCTGCCTTATGCAGTGTGGTTTTACCTGGCGATAGAAGGTGTTGCCATGGTAGCCGAAGAGGTGGATAATCCTAAAAAAAATATTCCCCGCGGATATATCTCTGCCATTATCACCTTAGTTGTACTGGCATTAGGTGTAATGATAATAACCGGCGGCTTAACCGACTGGCATAAACTAAGCCACCTGGATTATCCGTTGCCCGAAGCCATCGGTATTGTTTTGGGCAAGGGAAATGGCCTGACAAAAATTTTTGCCAGTATTGGTTTATTCGGGCTTATAGCCTCGCTGCATAGTATTATACTGGCATCATCAAGGCAGGTATTTGCCATGGCGCGCAGCGGTTATTTGCCGCGTGCGCTATCAAACATCAACCATAAATTTAAAACCCCGCACTGGGCGCTTATAGTAAGCGGCGTAGTGAGTTGTATTTTTATTTACCGGTTTAAAACAGACCAGATCATTATGCTATCTGTACTGGGTGCCGTGGTGATGTACATTATGAGTATGCTGAGCATTTTCATTTTACGCAAAAAGGAACCACATTTAAACCGGCCATTTACAGCACCACTATATCCGGTTTTCCCGGCAATAGCGCTGATTATTTGCATAATATGCCTTTTTGCATCGGTATATTTTAACCCGGATATGAGTTTGATTTTTGCCGGAGGCCTGGTAATTGTGTTGATAGTTTTTGTTGCGATGGGAAAACACAAAGTTGCATTAAACGAGGATATGATGAATGCGCCTGCAGAGCAAGGCGTCATTGAGTCATTGGAATAATCATTGGGTCATTAAGTCATTAGGTCATTGGTTTAGCGGAGGCACTTATTTAAATACTTTCAATAGCCTGATGAAAAAAGTGACATGATATCCCAATAATCTGCAGAAATAAAAAAATGACCCAATGACGCGCAGCAAATGACACGTAGTAAATGAAATAACAATGTACCGCCACACCATACATCACCGGGTTTATAAATTTGCCGATTTGAAAGCATTGCTCGGCAAGGCTTCGCCTTTACGCTCGGGCGATGAGTTGGCAGGCTTGTGTGCCGATGGCTATGAGGAACGTGTGGCAGCGCAGATTACCCTGGCCGATGTTCCACTTAAAAATTTCTTGAACGAGGCGGTGATTCCTTATGAACAGGACGAAATAACGCGCCTCATTATTGATGAACATGATGTTTTAGCGTTCAGCCACATCAGCCATCTTACCGTTGGCGAACTGCGTGATTGGCTTTTAAGCGATGAAACAGACTGCCATACTTTAACTACTATTGCGCCCGGTCTAACTCCCGAAATGGTTGCCGCTGTATCAAAACTGATGCGCAACCAGGATTTGATAGCCATGGCCGCCAAATGCGAGGTGGTTACCCGTTTTCGTAATACAATAGGTTTAAAAGGGCATTTCAGCACGCGTTTACAACCCAATCACCCTACAGATGATCCACGGGGGGTGGCTGCCAGTATTATAGATGGTTTGCTGTTTGGCAGCGGCGATGCGGTTATCGGCATTAACCCTGCTACAGATAGCCCGGCTGCGGTGAGTAGTTTACTTATTTTAATGGACGAATTACGCCACAGGTTTGAGATCCCCACACAAACCTGTGTTTTAAGCCACATCACCACTACCTTGCAACTGGTTAACGAAGGCGCACCGGTCGATCTGTGTTTTCAATCCATCGCCGGTACCGAAAAGGCTAATGCCAGCTTCGGCGTTAATTTGAGTTTGATTGAGGAGGCTTACCAGGCTACGCTGTCGTTAAAGCGGGGTACTGTTGGTAATAATGTAATGTATTTTGAAACCGGGCAGGGTAGTGCGCTCTCGGCGAATGCCCATTTCGGGGTAGATCAGCAAACCTGCGAGGTTAGGGCTTATGCTGTGGCCCGTAAGTTTAAGCCTTTACTGGTGAATACGGTAGTGGGCTTTATCGGTCCCGAATATCTATACGATGGCAAGCAGATTATCCGCGCAGCGCTCGAAGACCATTTTTGCGGGAAGCTGTTAGGCCTGCCCATGGGCGTTGACGTTTGCTATACCAACCACGCCGAAGCCGACCAGGACGATATGGATAACCTGCTCACCCTGTTGGGCGTGGCGGGCTGTAATTTTGTAATGGGCATTCCCGGATCGGACGATATTATGTTGAATTATCAATCCACTTCCTTTCATGATGCACTGTACCTGCGCAAGGTGCTTGGTTTAAAACCCGCACCCGAATTTGAACGCTGGTTAATTAAGCAGGGGATTGTTGATGATAAAGGAAATATGCTGCCGGTTAAGGAGCATGGGCTGTTGGGAGAGGTGAGGTAAAAGGGTAAAGGTGAAAGGCAAAAGGTGAAGGTTCTTTTCCATCCTTGCGCTCGTTATAAACGAGCGCTTAACATGGCTTCGCGATTGCATCGCGCGGTTTGCGTTATAAACGCAAACCCAATTAAGCACTCGTTGCAAACGAGCGCAAGATTATTGATATAAAGATTAAATGAAACGCAATATCCCACACGAAATAGAGCCATTAAAAGCCCTGCAGGAATTTACTTCGGCACGGATAGCTATCGGGCGCGTGGGAACGAGTATCCCGCTCAAACAATCGCTTGAGTTTAAGTTGGCTCATGCCCACGCACGCGACGCGGTTTATTCTGAATTGGATCTGGATAAACTTACAACATCACTTAGTCATTTCGGTGTGCCTGTAGTACATCTGCACAGCCAGGTTACCGACAGGCGGCAATACCTGCAGAGGCCCGATCTGGGGCGTAAGCTAAATAACGCATCTTTGGCTCAGTTGCAAAGCTACCGCGCTGAATTTGATGTTGCCATTATGGTTGTTGATGGTCTTTCGGCTACTGCCGTAAACGAAAATACAAAAGGCCTGCTCGAGGCACTGATCCCTTTATTAACCGACAGCGGGTTTAAACTGGCTCCGATAACTTTGGTTGAACAAGGCAGGGTAGCCATTGGCGACGACATAGGCTATGGCTTAAACGCCAAACTTTCGCTGATACTAATAGGCGAGCGGCCGGGCCTGAGCGCAGCCGACAGCCTCGGGGCATATCTCACCTACAACCCTAAGCCCGGCTTAACCGATGAGTCGCGCAACTGCGTTTCAAACATCCGCCATAAAGGACTTTCTTACAAAAAAGCCGCAAAAAAAATATTTTACCTTATTAGTGAAGCTTTTAAACGCCAGCTATCGGGTGTTGATTTAAAGGATAATGCGGGGCTGATAGCTGAAGGCTGAAAGCTTTATTTGCTTGTGCCGCGCTTTCAGCTTTTAGCCTTCGGCTTTCCGCTTATTTCTTCCTCGCTTCAATATAACCGTTAAATGAAATAGCATCGCGGTTGCTGCTGATCACCTGTAGCTGGCCGTAACCATCTTGCGAAATGCTTAGATTAAAGGTTTGTACATCGCGCCAGTCGGCTATGTTTTTATCTTTTGGTTTGATGATGATGTTCCAGCCGGTGCCTTTCGGGGTTGATGTATAGCTAAATTTGGTGGTGTTTAATTTAATACCACCATCGGTACTACCGGGATTAGGAGCAACGTATGCGCGGCCAAAATAGGGCAGAAATGCAACAATGGTATCCTTACCAATGGTTAAATCATAGCTTGATGTAAGCGCTCTACTGCCTCCGCGAAGCGGGACAGCAAAAGTTGCATTGAATATAAAATTTTGCGCCTCAACCATCTCCTTTATCTGGGCACGTGCAGCAGCTTTCTTTTCGGCTTTGGTTTGCGCATTGGTAATATTAATACCAACAAATATAAATGCAGCCAATAAGGCCATTTTGGTTAAAAGTTTCATGATAAAAATGTTTAAAAAAGGTTTGACGGTAATGGATAGTTCAGGTTTAATTACACTCAAATTTAAACAATCTTTTAAATAAAAAAGCCACCCCGAAAGGAGCGTCTTTAAATGAGAATATGGAAAGCTTAGATCGGGGCAATTCTCCTCTTGGTGTAGGGGACGGGTTTCTGCGCCATGTAAACTGATATGCGCAGCAAAGAAACCCCTTCCTGCCATCACACAATCCTAAACTTCTCTCGCCGGGGAAGGAATAAAAGCATCATTTCCAACTCCCGTAATCCCGGAATAAAAAAATTAACTTTTGAGGCTTTTTGCAATTTCCTCAATCCGCCCCGCAATAGCGTTAAACGATAAGTTATTTTGATAATATGCTAAAGACAACCTCCGCTTTTCCTTTAAATTCATTTGCCCGGTTTGCATAAGCACATCAAACAAAGCCTGCTCATTACCTGCCTCATACAGCATTCCGCATTCACCATTATTGGTAATCATCCGGAACGACTGGATATCGGTAACCAAAGGCACACACCCGCAGGACATAGCCTCGCAAACCGCCGTGCCGCTGCCTTCATAATGCGAACCCGACAGGATAAAATCAGCGCTGTTAAACCAGTAAAGCAGATCGGTATGCGGCCTTTTGCCTATGAGCCGGATTGCTTCCTTGTTAGGATGGATTTCAAGTAGTGATTGGATTTCGTCAAGTAACTCTTCAGTATGATAGATCATATAAAGCCTTGCACCGGGTATTTTTTCGGCAAATCTCAAAAAAGCCCTGGTCACATTTAAGGGGTCTTTATTATCATTAAGCCGACCGACCCATAAAAACGCCGGGTTGCCGGTTACTCCCGTTTTAGCCAGCGCTTCTTCCCGGTTAATGGGATAAAATACCGACGATACTTCCATCACCTCAAAAATTTTCCGGGGCGAGGATATATTGCCCTCCGTAACCCATTCCAGCCCCATATCGCGCGAGGCAAAAAGATAAGCGTCAATATACCTGTCTACCAGTTTTTGGGCAAGCTTTTTTAAGCCGGTAAAAGGTTTTTCGGCATGGTTTTGTACCATGATCTTCACCTTGGGGCCAAGCATTAAACGCAACTGGATAACCTGCAACGGAAAATGCAGGCTTTGAACAAATACCATATCCGGCTTAAGGCTTTTAATATAATTGTTAAGTTTCCAGGGTAAATACCGCGACCAGCTTGTGGCGAAGCGTTTAAAATGATAGTCAATGCCGTTTTTTTTCGCACGGCCTTCAAAATCGATATGCTCAATGCTGATCACTTCATTGGTACGGGCAAGCGCTTCCATGATGCCGGCATAGGCCCGCGTGCGTTCAAACCAGGCTTCGGGCCGGTTAAATTCGGGAATTTGCACGTAGCTGTTAAAAACGTATCTCATTTAAAAAATATCAATATCGGCAAAAGTGAAAGCCATTTTGTGAACCGGCAGATCCGCACCAAGGTTTTTTATAATTGTCGGGAACGAGGGGATAGGTTGCGCGTGATTTTTAAGCAGCATATACAGCACCGTCCGTTTATCGGCCTGGAAAATTATTTTTTGTAAGCCAAGTTTGCCCGCAATTTTTTGCAGTTGGGGGATGATCTTATCCAGATCGTTCAAAGCCAGGTCGATATCGCCAATAAACAATCCATCATTAATTTTGAACCAAACCAGTGTAGTATCCACTTTAATAGTGAAACTGTTGGTGTAATTGGTTTTATAATCCACGTAATCCGGGTCGCGCTTTACGCCGGCATAGCCTTCATCAATTACAGAGTTACGGATGCCGTTTCGAGGTGACAAATATGGCTTTAACCGCCGTTTCACAAAGCCATTATAGAGGTTTTTTAAAAACGGGAACTTATCAGCCAGTTTTTGCAAAGGCAACGTTTTAACGGGGATAATAAAACACTCCATATTGCCACCAATCTGCCAGTCCAGCTTGTTCACAAAGCCTGGTAACGAATTTTGATTGGGGAAACCAAACAACGTGCGGATCCCTTCGTTACGGCAAAGCTGGTATGTGAGTTCGGCAAGCTCAATAAACAAACCTTTGCCGCGGTGGTTGGGGTGAGTCATGGTATCTGCCGATTGGGCTGCTAATACTTTTTCTCCCTTACAATCTATAAAACAAGGAATCACCCCGTAAAACGCCGCGGGCCGGTTACCATCGTAAGCCAAAAAACCAACGTACATAACACCAGTAAAGGCGGTATTATATTTCCGCTTAAAAAAATCGGGGGTTATGTTTTTTTGGTAAACGGCCTCATGTAGCCTGGTTAGATCGGGCAGCCGCTCTTCGGTTAAACGCTCTATTCTATACCCTGCGTTATGCATAATGTCCCCTTATTATGGCGTTCATTTGGTTGGCTGTGGATATGAACGGGTTTACGGTAAAGCGCTCACGCATGCTTAGGTCGGTTCCGTCCTGCGGGTTCAAATAATCCGTGGCCAGTAGTTGGCTATATCCCGCCGCTTTAGCCGCCGATAAAACATCAGCATTGTACGAACCATAGGGAAAAGCAATGCCGGTTACTGCTTTGCCGGTTATGTTTTCGAGATAGGTTTTGCAGTTTCGCATTTCTTCACAAGCATCCGCCAAAGAGATACCGGCCAGGTCGTTATGATAATAACCGTGAGCGCCAATGGTTACCAGCGGCGAGGCGGATAGGGCCCTGATCTGATCGCTTGTTGTTTGTAACCAGTAATCATCATCCTGTCTGTTGGCTTTAAAATCAACCATCGTTTCAAGATAATTCATCAGTTCCGCTTTCTCATCAAACCCGGTTTTCCTGAATTCATCTGCAAGTAATTTCCCCGTTTGGGTAACGTATTTAAAGTTTCGGTTTTTATGGCAGGCGTAATTTTTATAAATGAGTTTTACCGGACCATACTTCCCTGCAATACTTAAAAAATCGTTCCATAAAATATCAAACCCTGCATCGCGGATAGCGGTGATAAAAAATGTGGCCGGTATTTGATATTTGTTAAGCAGAGGAAGCATGTAATGATAATTGTTGGCCAGGCCGTCGTCAAAAGTTAGGCAGATATTATATTTATCGTTACTGAATTTACCTGCGTAATAATCGGTTAGCGAAATTACATTAAAATGCTTTTTATAAAATTGCAGATGCTCCTCAAACCGTTCGACAGGTATAAAAAGCGTATTGAATTTATGTGGGTTGGTTTTGCAAACGTTATGGTAGAGAATAATTCTGCTGCCGCGGGCATTGCTGTAAAAAGTCGTATCCATGCCCAAAGCATGACGCGCGTTGCCGCTAAAGTAAGTGGCCTCACGCCTGGATCGTTGCCATATTTTTTGCAGTAAACTCATGCGGCCGGCAGTGCAGGTTGAGGTACAGGAAAATTGGCGTTGGGCTTATAACTTTTTATCTCATCCATAAGTTGGTGAATATCGCCCTGTATATATTTAAAATGGCCGCCTGTAAATATTTTACTGTACCGGGCCGTTAAAATATTGTTAAGTTGATGATAAAGCGATTCATCAAACAGGCGGATCTCGCCGCCCTGTATCACCAGTAAAATATCATCTGGAGTGATGTTATAAAACGCTGTTAAGCCGGTTTTACGTTTGGCTTTGGCCACCACAATATCAGCATCCAAACCTGCGGCAATTTGCCCTTTATTTAGTTTCCAGGTTTTGGCGGCTGCAATAGTTAATGACTGGTATAGCTCATCACCGCTAAGCAAAGCGGTTTTGCGGGCCAGCCTGATGTGCTGCCACACGTCCCAATGCCCGGTAAGGGTACTGTCGGTACCAAACAAAATAGTGGTTTGCTTTTTTAACTCATCTATCGGTGCGGTTTTATTAAGCAGATAATAGTTTGATTCGGGGCACCAAACCAACGCTTTAAAATGTTTGGCCTGCTTAACATCCATAGCCACCCCATGAATGCCGATCAGTTTCCGGCCAAGCATGTTCCATTTAATCAGTTCGCTGATCTCGTTATGAGCTATATCATCAGTTCCTTCGCCAATGTGAATTACTGCAGGTTGCCCCATCTTCATCGGGTTGTTTAGGCGCTTTTTCCAGTTTTTGTCAAATTGTACCGAGTGGATGCTTTGGTAACGATCGATTATATCGATCAGCGCGTTATCAATAACCGGTTTTTCGCCATGGTTTACCACGGTGGTAACCCCGCATAGCAGGTTTTTGTAAACTCCCCATTTTTCGCGTAGCCCAATAGGTATTTTCAACACAGAGGCTATTTCATCGGCATAAACCTCATGGATATAATTACCCCATTGGGTATAGTTTTGATAGATTTTAATACCCAATTGCGGGAACAGGTTAAAATCTAAATGATCGTGCGAGTTGATCAATCCCGGAAACGCCAGTGCATCCACAAATGTGATCTGGTTTGAATCGTCCATAGGTGCGGGCGCAACGGTTTCAACAAGGCCGTTATTCAGCCTGATGTTTACCGCGCCATCGGTTCCGGGTATCAAAACATTATTCAGTACCATCGCCGCGTTTTAAATGTAGCCCGTAAATAATGGGGTAGCCTTTGTATTTTTCGTACACATGAAGCGCGTTTTTATCTGCATAATAATGCTTCATGCTTTCATCTATCTTTATTTCCTCTTCGGCAACTAAAGTGAAACCGTTTTCAAGCAGTAGATTTTTGATGAGGCTAACCGGGTGCACAAAATTCTCGACCGCTATAAAATCGCGCCCGTGCTTAAAAGTACGTTTGCCGCCGTTAGCCAGTGTTTGCGGGTGGAAATCGGTTATTACAATATCTCCGCCGGGTTTCAGGATGCGCATCCAGGCTTGCAATGCCGTTTTTATATCGGGAATGTGTGCCACGGTAAGCGTGGATACGATGGTATCGAAACTGTCATCGACAATACCTGTAAATGTATCCTCTGTAATCTGGTAAGTATCTGCCTCCGGAAATTTTTGCTGTAACCGGGCCAGCATCCCGCCCGAGGTATCAAAACCTGTTAAACGCGCCGGGTTTAAAGCAATTAGTTTACTCCAGTGCCTTCCGGTGCCGCAGCCTATATCGGCAACCTGCTTGCCGCTGATAATGGCGCTGTTTACCAGGCGGGGGAAAAGGATCTCATCCAGGTCAAGCATCAGGTTGCCGGGTTGCTCATCGTAGTTTTCGGCCCAAATGTCATAGGCTTCAACCGAATTTTTCTCCAATATGGCGGCTGGGAATAAACGTTGTTTGATATAGTTTTTAACGGTATGGATCACGGCCCTTTTGTTTTAAGTTGAATAATTCATGTGTTGAATTGTTAAAAAAGTGAAGACCGTGCGATTCCCCTCTTGAGAGGGGTGTAGGGGTGTGTTACTCTGCGCCTGCTTTATCGCTCGTATAACACACCCCTTCTATCACACTTATCCTTCGCGCCCCCTCTCAAGAGGGGAACTTAAAAGCCCAATAGTTAAATTGAAGGCTATGCTCTCAAGAGGGGGAACTAAAACATTCCAACACTTATGCTTTATACCTCAATTACGGACGATAAATACCAATGGTTGCCAGCCAATTTATTTATAAGCACAGGCAACCCGCCACAAAACCGGGGCGTATTTATTGTGTGAAAACGATGAGTGTGGTTTGAAACTCAATTGTTGTATGGGCAATCCCCCACATTTGTGATTGGGTATGGCAATGGGGCTTATTTTGAAAGTGTAAACACTCCTTTTGTGAGATGGGGAGTAAAACCAATAAAAATAACGGGATGGGTATTCAGGGTACCTTATACATTCCGGTAAACAGGTGTTGAGCTTTCTGGTAAACCCATTGCCGGGGGGATTGAAGGGAGTTGTTAGTTCTAAGTTGGTAGTCTTAAGTCTAAAGTCTGTTAGCATTGGGTTTTGACTTAGAACTTAAGACTATCGGCTTCAGACTTTATCAAAAAAATAACAAATGAACAAAATACTATTATTCAACCCGCGGAGCGCCAATAACAAATACCGGATCCCAAATTCGATATTGAATATCGCGGCTTCGGTTGAGGGTAAATACGATTGGGTAATTGTGGATGGCAATTGCGAGCTGGACCCGATGGTGAAAATAGATAGTTATTTACGTACGGGCGAGTTCAAATATTTCGGCTTTACGGTAATGCCTGGTCCGCAGTTAAGGCAGGCCATTATTGCGGCCAAAAAAATCAAGGAGTTATATCCCAATACCAAAATGATTTGGGGCGGGTATTTTCCATCGAATCAACCTAACGCTGTATTGTATTCCGGCTATGTTGATTTCATTATAAACGGCCCCGGCGATCATGCTTTCCCGTTGCTGATAGATGCTTTGGAAAACGGTACGCCTTACGAGTTTATCCGTAACCTGATCTATAAAGCCGAGGACGGCAAGATCATCAAAACCGCGAAGGAAGACCTGATTGAGCAGGATTCCTTACCGGCATTGCCCTATGATAAGCTGAACACGTTTTATCCCATTACCAAATTTTTAGGCAAAACTTACCTCGGCGAAAAAACAATGGCCTATCACTCCAGTATCGGTTGCCCGTTCACTTGTTCGTTTTGCGCGGTGGTACCTATTTATGAGGCCCGGTGGAAAGCCAAATCGGCACAAAACGTTTATAACGATGTAAAATACATTAAAGATAAATGGGGTGCCGATGCCATCGAGTTTCACGATAATAACTTTTTTGTATCCGAAAAACGCGCGGTTGAATTTGCCAACCTCATCAAACCTGAAAACATGACCTGGTGGGGCATGGCCCGTATCGATACCATGTCGAAGTTTAAAGATTCGTCGCTGGCCGCCATTCGTGAGTCGGGTTGCAAGATCATCTTTTTTGGAGCCGAGAGCGGCAATAACTCCATTTTAGAGCAGATGGACAAAGGCGGCACCCAAACCGGCGATCAGATCATCGAGTTTGCCGAGCGCCTTAAAAAGTTTGACATCATTCCCGAATACTCGTTTGTATTAGGCACACCGGCACCAACGCCTGAGCAGGTACAATCGCAAATTGATTTCGAGATAGATTTTATCAAAAAGGTAAAAGCGGTTAACCCCAAAACCGAAATTGTGATATACACCTACAGCCCCGTACCAACCGAAGGCTCTGAACTGTACAAACAGGTGATCAAAAGCGGTTTCCGTTTCCCCGAAACGCTGGAAGACTGGATCAGCCCGGCATGGGAAAGTTTCGACCTGCGCAAAAATCCGCTTACCCCGTGGCTTACACCCGAGATGATAGATAAGATCAGGAATTTTGAAACCGTATTGAATGGCGTGTACCCAACGGTTACCGATATCCGCCTTAACATGATTAAACGTGCGGCCATAAAGCTGATAGCCACCATGCGCTACAAGGCCAGCATGTACCAATATCCGTATGAAATTAAACTGCTGCAAAAAGTTTGGCGCTACAGGCAGCCCGAAATACAGGGATTTTAAGCTATGCAGATAACAACGCAATCCATATCGCACACTTTTAAGCGTTTCCGTACGCTGCAAACGCACAAAATAGCGGCGTTGCCGATCGTTATTTTGATGCCGCACAGCGCTTGTAACTGCCGGTGTGTAATGTGCGATATATGGAAGGATAATAAAAACCTTAAACAACTTACCGAGGCTGATGTAACCAATCTGCTGGGCGCGTTACGGAAATTCGGCACCAAACAGGTACTCATGTCGGGCGGGGAAGCTTTGCTGAATACCAATTTTTTCAGGCTGTGCGAAATTTTGCGGACCGAAAAAATCAAGGTTACGTTGCTCTCAACAGGTCTTTCTATCAAAAAAAACGCGCTCAATATCCTGAAGTGGGTTGATGACCTGATCGTTTCGATAGATGGCGACGAGGCCCTGCATGATGCTATCCGTAACGTGCCCGGTGCTTTTAATAAGCTGAAAGAAGGGGTGGAGACCATCAAATCAATCGATCCAAAATACCGCATTACAGCCCGCACGGTAATCCACCGGTTAAATTTCAGGAACTGGCCAAATATTATCGAGGCGGCAAGGCAAATGGGTATCGACCAGGTAAGCTTTTTACCTGCAGATGTTAGCAGCCACGCCTTTAACCGTCAAACTGCCTGGGCCGAGCCTAAACAGCACGAGATTTTACCCGGCGAGCGCGAACTGATAGATTTTCAGCAAGTTGTTAACAACGTGTTGAGTAAGCAGGATGATTTCACCAATCGCTTCATTGCCGAATCGCAGGCTAAGATCCGGGATATCTATCATTATTATGCCGCGTTTTATGGGCATAACGCGTTCCCTTTTAAAAAATGTAACGCGCCATGGGTATCGGCAGTAATTGAGGCCGATGGCGAGGTGCGGCCGTGCTTTTTTCATGAGGGGATAGGTAATATCAGGGATAATAAGCTCGATGAGATATTGAACAGCGAAAAGGCCATGAGCTTTCGCAAAACGTTGGATATGGCGAATGATTCAACCTGTGTTAAGTGTGTTTGCTCGCTGAATTTATCGCCCTTGGCGAGGTTGGATTGAGAAGACAAGAGAATAATTAAAAGAGATAAAAAGCGGGGGGAATGTGCGATTCCCCTCTTGAGAGGGGCGGAGGGGTGTGTTATATGCCATGCGGATAAGTCGCTTGTATAACACACCCCTTACACCTCACGTTCCTTCGCGCCCCCTCTCAAGAGGGGAGTTTAAAAGCCAGGGTTACCATGAACAATATACTGTTTTCACATTCCTACTTTTTACGTTTCGATCCCAAACAATGGTCGATAGGGCAACCTTATGCGCCGCTGGGGACTATTTACGCAGCCGCGCTGATGCGGGAGCATGGTTATAAAGTAAGTTTGTTTGATACCATGTTTGTAAAAAGTCCGGACGAGGTTATCCCGGAGTTAGATAAACATAAGCCCGATTTTTTTGTGATTTATGACGATGGCTTCAACTACCTCACCAAAATGTGCCTCACCAACATGCGCGAGGCTGCTTTTAAAATGGCAAAACTGGCCAAAGCGCGGGGCTGTAAGGTGATTGTTTCCAGTTCTGATTCAACAGACCGGTATGCCGTTTACCTGGCCGAAGGTGCCGATTTTGTGATCCTGGGCGAAGCAGAACAAACTTTATTGGAGCTAACTACGCTCATAAAAAACGGGGGTGAGGACTATTTCGATATCAAAGGCCTCGCTTACATGAACGGCCGCGAAATCATTAAAACACCTCAACGCCCCGTAGCCAAAGATTTAGATAACCTGCCAATGCCCGCCTGGGATTTGGTAGATATGCATAGCTACCGCGAAATGTGGCTCAAAAATGCGGGGTATTTTTCGCTTAACGTGGTTACCACCCGTGGCTGCCCTTTTAAATGTAACTGGTGTGCCAAACCTATTTATGGCAACCGCTATAACTCGCACAGCGCGCAATATGTGGTGGATCAGATCAAAATGCTGAAGGCACGCTACGGCATGGACCATATCTGGTTTTGTGATGATATTTTTGGTTTGAAACCAGGTTGGGTGCAGGAGTTTTCAAAACTACTGAAACGGGAGGGGATCAGCATCCGGTTCAAGATCCAGTCGCGGGCCGATTTATTGGTAGATGATGAGGCGGTTGAAGCCCTTGCATCGGCCGGTTGTGAAAATGCCTGGATAGGCGCCGAAAGCGGCTCGCAAAAAGTATTGGACGCGATGGATAAAGGTATTACCATCAATCAGATCCACACGGCTACCCATCTCATGAAAAAGCATGGCATTAAACCATCCTTCTTTATCCAGTTTGGTTACCCCGAAGAAACAAGGGATGATATCACATCAACCATTGATATGATCAACGAGTTGCTGCCCTACGAAATAGGCATTTCCGTATCATACCCCTTACCAGGTACCGGCTTTTACGAACGCGTAAAAAACGAACTGAAGAAAAAAACCAACTGGACAGATTCCGACGAGATGGCCTTGATGTTCAGCAACACCTATCCGGCTTTTTTCTATAAACAGCTGCACAAATATGTACACCGCAACTACCATAAACACCTGGCCAAAAACAGCATGCGCAAATTGCTCAATAATCCATTCGGCAGTTCGGCAAATAATGTAAAAAAAGCGCTTTCGGTGTTTTACTACACGCCGCTTACCTACATCGAAAAGCTGAAGCTGGATAAATTTGAAAAAGCGATATGACCGGCACAGCACCACATAAAAACGAGCAACTGGCCGAGGCAGCATTCAGTAACCAATCGGTAGTTTTTGATGAGCTTTATTCGGCCGATAGCATCATCGCTTATAAGCGCAAGCGGGTGCGCGATCATATCCTTCAATATGTTAAACCCGGAGGGCATATCCTTGAGTTAAACAGCGGTACCGGCGAAGATGCCTTGTATTTTGCGCAACAGGGTTTTAAAATACATGCTACCGATATTTCGGTAGGTATGCAACAGCAATTGAGCGATAAGATGGCAACGCATGGTTTTCAACACATTGTAAGCAACGAGATATGTTCTTATACCCGGCTTGAACACTTAAAAAATAAAGGCCCTTACGATTTGATCTTCTCCAACTTTGCCGGCCTTAACTGCACCGGCGAGCTTGATAAAGTGCTTAGTTCATTTACTGATTTGCTGAATCCTGGCGGGATGGTAACCCTGGTGGTACTCCCTAAATTTTGCCTTTGGGAAACGCTGTTGATTTTTAAAGGAAAGTTTAAAACAGCTTTACGTCGCTTTTTTAGCAGCAGGGGCAGGAGGGCACATGTGGAGGGTGTTTACTTTGATTGTTTTTATTACAATCCATCTTATATCAAAAAACAGTTGGCTGATGATTTTGAGTTATTAGGTTTGGAGGGTTTATGCACCATTGTTCCGCCATCATACATTGAAGGTTTTGCCGAAAAACATCCGCGGGCTTTTCGCTTTTTAACCGGGTGGGAAGATAGGCTTAAAACATTGTGGCCATGGAAGTATGTAGGGGATTATTATATTATTTCGTTGAGGAAGAGGTAAACCCGACACTGGTTGAAGTTTAGCGACAGCGTAACTTCGACCTAAACTGTGTTAAGCTTTCAGCTTAACTTTGTAACTATTTAAATTGAATTTTTTTTGGTACCGTGCTTCGGAAGCAGAATGCTTCCAACACTTTAGGACGAAGATACGCTGTCGCTAAACTTCGACCAGTGTTAGGATTATTATATTATTTCGCGCCACTCGGCTGGAGCCAAGCGGCGGCTGATGGGAAGTTACTGCGCCAACCGTTCTTCCGATTCCTGCAACAACATCGAAACTTTCAACCTATACCTTTCAATCAACTTACGCTGAAAATTCTCGGGCGAAGGCTTGGCAAAATGCTTGCTGGCCGCCATGCTCATTACCGTACCCCGCATATTCAGTTTCTTTTGCTCGGTTTTTTTGTTCCAACGGCCTGCGGTTATGCGCATAAAAGTGTTATCAAGCCAACTGCCAAAGCGATTGTTAAATAACATTTCTACAAGACTCTTATACCAGTGCTTTTTTAACGGATTTGCAATAGCCAGCCGCATGCATTTATTGGGCAAAAAATCGCTGCTCCAGGCGTTGGCCTTATAAAAATTTTCGAAGGTGGCATCGCCTTCAACCGGGATGATGGTTGCTACTTCAATAGCGGTGTAAATGTTTTTTTCAACTATTTGTAGCTGCGCTTCGTCAATGAAATAGTTCATGCAGTAGTTATGCTGTTTACCCACCAAAAAAGTAAGTTTTTTAAACAGGTGCATAAAGGTACGGGCCAACCACAGGCGGTTGGCTTCGGTAATAATGAAAAAATCGATATCTGAATTATCATCGGCACAGTTTTTTGATAGCGAGCCAGAGATGGCTATGCCGCGCACATAGGGAAATTTAACCAGGAAAGCGCCAACCTCTTTGGCTTTGATAATAAGCTCGGCGGCCTTTTTGTTACCTTTAATGCGCCTTACGGCAATCATATAATCGTTTTTGAGCGAGTAGAATTTATCAAAACGGAAAACCAGCTTATTATCTGTTATGTAAAGTAAAGCTTCGTCAAAATCGTTCTGGCCGTATTTGTTTTCTAAAAACAGATAAATTTCGCCCCGGGTAAGGGGATAATCCCACATATCAAAATATGCAAGGGTAGCTAAAATATTGTTACGAGTAATTAGCAATTGCCTGTTGTTTTGCCGGGATATTGTCGCTATACTTTTCACGTGTGGTTATATATAATGATGACGTGGCTAAGCGGGCGTGGGTTGCCTGTAACAAAACAATTTACACAGTAATTTTATGTTGATTTTCAGTTTGTTGTGCCTGCGATGAGAAAAAGAACAGCGAAAAGAATACCCCGTAAAAAAAGATGCCCTTATCCACATCCAAAAAGTTTTCGGAAAAGGAAACGCAGGTGATGATGAGCATAAAGCTCAGTAGTAAAATATCGCGTTTGATGATGGCCGTTCTGAAGCCAAATACCAGTACAAACAAGTAAATCAGCACGCCGATAACGCCCGATTTAATAAAGAAACTGATAAATTGGTTATGTGCGTTAAGTTCGGCAAGGTATGAGCGGTAAAAATGATGATCAAAAAACGGATCCTGGAGCAAATCAATCTCGGTACCGGCCCCATGCCCTATCACCGGCGATTGGGCGGCTACATTCAAAGCCACGCTCCAGCGGGCCAGTCGCGGGTCGGTCAATTCAACATCGGTAGGTTTGCTGAGGTCTTTTTTAAATTCGGTAACGAAGCGGTCTTTAAAGGCATCGGCAGTAAAAATGCCCGCTATCACCAGTAAAGAAACCGAAGCAGCAACAGTAATAAACTTTTTGCGCACACCTTTAGATAACAGAAACAGGGGTACAGCAATATTTACCACAACAATTATAGCTATAAACACCGATTTGGCACTCAATTGTACTATACCTACAGCCAGTACAGTGCAGCAAAAAAAGTAAACTATTTTAAGCCATCCGCGCGACTGGATAATAAACCGGTAAATAAAGTAAATAAGCCCGATGCCTATCTGCATCGAAAAAAAGGTGGCATGAATTTCAAGCGGTTCCGAAAAATTATGGTTGGTGAAAGTCGGCGAGGCCAGCGCCCGGAAAGGCAAATGGTAAAAACGAATGGTATAAAGCGCCTGCAAAAACAGGTAGATAATGGCAACAACACACCCTGCCGAAAAAAGGAGCAGCAGGTTATCCCGGTATTTTTTAAAATCGAGGGTGTTAAAGCAGCATATCAGCGGGATAAGCAAAATGGTAACCTGCCGGCCCAGTTCGGTAAAGCCCTGGGGCCTGTTGCTGGTGTAAATAATGCTGAACAGCGTTACAAAAAACACAGCTGTTAAAGCAAAGGTAGCCTTTGTAAAAACCGGTTTAACGTCGTCTTTACGGATCTGCACTATGGTATGCACCGCCAAGCCTATCAAAAACAGGTGACTGTAAAACAGGTTGTACGGCAAACTAAGCAGCAATAAGGCCACCAAATAATAACTTATCCGGTTATTGAGGGTATCCTCAGGCTTTAGCAGCTTTTCCATCGTTTTGCTTGCGGTAGCATTCTATTATAAAATCTTCGTAGTCGTTTATCACCACATCCCAGTTAAACTGGTATTGTATTTTGTGCAGGTTGTTTTTCACCATGGCGCGTTCGTTGTCATGGCGCTGCACGTTCTCTACCAAATGCCTCACCTCGGCCGCGTTATCAAAATAAAAAGCATCAGAATTAAGCACCGATTTATTGAACGGGTTGTTATGTGCGGCTATCAGGGCTTCGCTGGCCATGGCCTCTAACAAGGATGGGTTGGTGCCCCCAACGCTGTGCCCGTGAAAATACAGGTAGCTGTTATTCTGCAATGCCCGCACAACCGAGTTATCAAAATTGGCCCCTTTAAACTGGATGCGATCGTCGTTTTTAAATTTATGGGTGATGAATTTGCCGAAGCGGTTGCTGGTATCGCCCAAAACCATAAAGCTTTTTTGCGATGAACTGTTGTTAAAACCCTCTAAAATGGTTTCGATATTGTTTTCGGGCTCCATGCGGGCCATCAGTAGAAAGTAATCCTCTTTAAGCACTTCGCTTTTGTCAAACTGCTCGCGTTCCTGTTCTGAAAATAAGTCGGCCCCATAGGGGATGTAGCGGCTCTCTACATGGTATTTATCCTGTAAATAGGAGCGGATCACCCGCGAATCGGAGATGTAATACTGGCTGTGTTTTACGGCCAGCTTTTCGGCATATTTTAAAAATTTTTGAACAGGTTTGGAGTATTTGCTGCGTTTCCATTCCAGTCCATCCATATTGGTAATGATGGTACTGCCCGATGGATACAGGTGTCCCCAAACCGAGCTGCTGGTGTAGCCCATCAGCAAAACCACATCAAATTTGCGATTGCGGGCATCCATAATGCAGTTAAAATCATACGCAAACTGCCCGGCGGTACCCACCAGGTATTCGGGATCGTAACAATGCACTATGTTTACGCCGTTCCAGGTATCGGCTGTATAGGGGTGGTTGTGCGAATTATAAACCGTAACCGAGTGCCCTTTTTGTACCAACCCGGCCGATACATATTCAGAAATATGCTCAAACCCTCCATAATAGTTCGGGATTCCGCGCGTGCCTAATATCGCTATGCTCAGTTTCATGTTGTTTGTAGTTTACTTTTAACAGATTATAAAATAGGGTGCTACTGTTTTGCCAGTTGTATTGCTGTGCTACCTGTTCGGCTACCCAGCTTGTAAAAGTTGCCGTTGGAGGATAAAGCGCCATTTGCAACAGCTTTTGCTCAAAAAATGATTCATCGGCCGGATTAAAAGTATGCGGCTTAAAAAAGCCGAAGCTTTGCATGGCCGTGGTATGTGAACTAAGCACCGGTGCGCCGCAAATAGCCGCCTCCAACGGAGGGATGCCAAAACCTTCGGCTTTGGATGGGTAAACAAACAGGCGGCAGGCGTGGTAAAAGGCGGCCAGGTCTTGTTGTTCAGCCTGTTTTATCCACAAAAAAAATTGTTGTTGTTCGGGTGTAAGGTTGGCAATCAGTTGTCGTAGCCCCGGTGTTTTGATGGATTCTTTGCCGATGAATACCAGGCCAATGCCCTGTTCATACAGTTTCAGCTTCAGGTATTTTTTTAACAGTAGTAACTGATTTTTACGCGGCTCAATCCGGCTGGTGTACAGGATGAAGTTTTTAATGCCGAATTTCTGTTCTATCAAATCAACAGCTTCCTGTTTTGAGGCCTGATATTGCAGCAATGAGTTACTTACACCATTTGATATGATATGCACCTCACTACCGGGAATTTCATAATAATCGCAAATACGGGTTTTCGAATAATCGGATACGGTGGTTTTGATATCGGCCTTCAATAAACTACGCCCAAAAAGGTAATTACGTGGGATGCTGAACAACAACGGAAAATCCTCCCTGAAATCATTAAACAACATATCGTGCATGGTAACTATGTACCGGCACCCCGCCACTTTTCGCGGACTGATATATTGAAAATGCGCAAAATCAAACCGGTATTTTTTGATAAAAGCAGGGATATCAAAAACAAAGCGCAGGATATTTACCCCCCGGTTTTTATACTGAAGGATATTTTGCCAGGGCAGTTTAGGGAATAGCTTATGGATGTTGGCCGTATCGCGCGCGCCGATATAGATGTCCAGCTCCGGGTGATCATTGATGAGGCGGTTATAAAGCTCGCGGATAAATGTTTGCGCTCCCTGAAATTCCTTATCAAAGGAGTGCGCATCAACAAATATTTTGATTTTGTTAGCTGCCATAGTTCAACTCTTTTTGCGTTAAAACCGGTGTAGGTATTTCCGCTTCCTCCAAACGGAAATTGCCCTTGGCTAACTGATAAAGCCTGCTCAATGTGCTTTCGGGCAAAAAAGACATCAGCAGTAAAAAATAATTTTTGATATGCAGCGGACTAATCGACAAAGTTTTTAACAGGTTCTTTCTCGCTTTTTTAGGCTGATAGTTATTCCACAGGTATTTTTTACCCAGCAAGGCGTAGTAAGCTCCTTTTTTTATGCGGGGCGATAACTGCCTGATACCGATCTCGGCCAGTTGCCTGCCTTCATCCTCGGTAATGCTCAGCTTACGCAGCGTATTGTATTTAATTTGCCTGAACCGGCCGGTACGCCATTTTTCATCAATGGTTATCGATTCGGCATTGAGCCTTACTTTTATCAGCGGCTGGTTGAGGTTAAAAGCTTTTTCGTGTTTCAGTATCCCCGCCCATAAAAAATGATCCTCAAAAGTATAGGCCAGTTCATTGTAACCGCCTGCTTTTAAAATAGCTTCCTTTTTGTAAAACACGCTCGAGTGGATAAAAGGGCAGATCTTATAACTCAACTGCCTGATCTCGTTATGGCTAAAAGCATCGGGCTGCCAGGTGAATATCAAATCGCCACGCACATCGGTATAATCTACTCCCGAACCGATGATGGTGTAGTAGGGGTGCGAGCGCATAAAATCGTACTGCACCTGCAGGCGGTAGGGGTAGCACACATCGTCGGCATCAAAGCGGGCAATGTATGGTGCGCGGGCATGCTGCAAACCGGTGTTGAGGGCGGCGGCTACACCTTTGTTTTCCTGGCTGATCACTACAATCCGCTCATCGTTAAAGGAGTAAATTACATTGAGCGTATCATCGGTAGAGCCATCATTCACTATCAGCAGTTCAAAATCGGTAAATGATTGTTCCAGTACCGATTTGATGGCCTCGCCAATGTATTTCCCGGCATTGTAGGCCGGCATTAAAACGGTAATTTTAGGGCTAAGCATATACAAGCCCCTCCGCAACTTTTGTTTCTGTTTTCAAGGTAGATGTAGGGGTAGTTTCTTTGATATTGAGGAGCAACAGCAGTTCGAAAACTACCATTACCGAAAGTTGCTCAAACCAGTAATCGATAAAAAGCACCCCGGCAGCCAGCATCAGGATAGGGATGCCATAACTCAGTTTTTTATAATACCGGGCAAAGTAACCGAGGTAATACACCATAAAACCGACGAGCCCCAATATGCCGTACTCACTCAGCAACTGATCGTAAGTAGAGCTTGGGCTGTTGCGCACCGAGCGGAAGCTGATATTTTTGCTGAAAAAGCAGAGGTACAGATCGAGGTGATTGGCCATAAAAGCGGGATGGATATACACCCTTTTTGGCGAATACTGTCCCCTGATACCGGCACCGGTTGCCCTGAAAGCTATTTTTGATGAAAAATTGCCTATCCCCAAACCCACAATACTTTTTTGCGGATGTGTTTTAAGGTAATTGATGGTTTGAATCATCCCGGTTATTTTTCCCTGTTGATGCGGGATGTAATCCTTGATCTGGCAAAGAGGCAGTTGCGCGTAGTGCTGATTAATAAAATCAAGCAGCTGCTTCCTGTCGGGCGTGGTGTCGTGGCTGATAAAATATTCGGGCTTAAACGTATCCGGCGGCGGAATGTATACCCGGCCATCGCCGGTTTGCGGCAATTTTTTCAGGGTTTTATCAAGCGTAGTTGTTTTTTCTTTTTTTGCCTCGGCATTGCTCAGGCTATCCAGGTATTGTTGGGCAAATTTCCGGCGTTGTTCATCACGGCTTAGGGTACCGCCCGTTTGGTTTGATGGATTTACGTTTGGATGGGCCGCTGAAGCTTTACTTAAGGTTTGCTTCATCATCTCATCAATGTAGCCTTCATTTTGCGGCGATATTTTCACCAGCGAAACCACATACAACAGGATGGCCACAACGATGAGGCTTTTCTGATCGCGGGTACTTTTAAAAATAAAAGTGAAGGCCAGCACCAGTGAAAAAAGCATGCTTACCAGGTTGCTGTAAGTAAGCGCAAGGGTACTCATACAAACAATTACCATGGGCAGGTTGCGTTTGAAAACGAAGTACAGCACTCCAAACGCGCATATAATGGCATTGGTTGATGAAATATCAAAACTGATGCCGGCTATATTATCGCCGGTATTGATAAAATACTGTTGGTTCATCCCCCTGAAGGTATAGGGGTTAATGGTTTTGGTAACCCACATAATGTAGGCAAGGTTACCGGCTGAGAACAGGGCGTTGATGATAAAAAAAACGATCAACGTATGGTAAATGGTTTCGGTGCTTAATTTATCAACCATTAATTTAAGCTGATGGATGGCCAGTAAAGCTAACAGCCAGCAGGCCATGCCCCAGCCAAATACAACCAGGTAATTAAGCATGAAAAGGCTTTTATCTGTAATAAATGCTATCGCGGCTATCGGGAAAACAAGAAGGTAAAATAGCGGCAACCTGCTGTTTTTAAGCCGGAAACCAAACTTAAAATCGGGCTGGGATAGGTATACAAAAAGTATAGCTACGGCTTTTACCGGTATTTTTACATTAATAAAAAGCAGCAGGAAAATAAGCAGCCGCCAATCGGCATAGCTTTTCCATTTTTTGATGTCGAACCCCGGCAAACCTGCAGTCATTAGTCGCTTTTGTATTAATTTGTTTTTTAGCCGGGAAATCGCTTTTAGAACACGAGGCACCTACGGAGCCTTAAACCGCATTTTATTTTTTTTCTATAAACACGTTACCCCTACGGGGTATTTACAGTTAAATTTTATTACTCCGTTAGGAGTACCGTGTTTATAGCAATATCTCCGAAGCTGATTCATGGCTCCGTAGGTGCCCCATGTCGCCGTTTTGCTCTAAAAGTGATTTCCCTTGTGCGCTATCCCAATCTTATTCAATCGGTGCTTAGCACAACTACTATTTCAAAAGGAATTACGGCTCAAAAAATGGAATGGTTGCCTCGGTATTAACAGGATATTGCGGATATTTATCCGATCTATAAAAATACTACAGGCAACCCGCCTGCAAAAAAGGCGGTATAACCTATAAAAAACACGGCATTGCTCAGGAATAAAGCGTTTGTAAAAATTTTCTCGTCGGGCTTGCAGGCCCTTGCTGTGCAGGTGTTGGGCAGTGTTTTCTTTTACCTCATCTCGGTTTATTTAAGTAAGGATAGTTTCGGGGCCATCAGCTGGATGAATGCCCTTTCTATTTTTATCACCACCATTTTAGGTTTCGGATTGGAGCAGGTGGTGGTGAGGCGGATTGCCGCTTCGGGCCGGTCAGATTGGGCCGCCGCGGCTTTCCTGTTCCATTCTATTGCCGCCTTTTTTACGGCTTTGCTGGTTTTGTTATTGTTGAGTATGCTGGTTAAAGATAGCGCGGGTATATACAGAATACTCCCCTGGTTTTTTGTGGCGCAGGGCCTGCTGTTTATCGGCATCCCGCTAAAACAATATTTAAATGCCAAAGAAAAATTCACGCCCTACGGCATCATAGCGGTAATAACCAACAGCGCACGCATTGTAGCGGCTGTTTGGCTCATCGACAATAAGCAATTGGAAGTAAGCACCATTGTTACCGCAATGATCTGTACCGCAGTTGTCGAACTGTTAGCCTTGTTGATCTACATCATTACCAAAACAGGCTTTGTTTTCAAGGTGCGGTTCCAGGCCTATAAAAAATTGTTGAAGGAAGCATCGGCACAATATGTTTCGGTAATATTTGATATGAGCCTCTCGCGGATGGACTGGTTGCTGCTCGGTTTTATGGCCAGCAAGGCCGTACTGGCCGATTACAGTTTTGCTTACCGGGCTTATGAATTGTCGCGCCTGCCCATGCTCATTATCGCCCCGGTTATTTTGCCGCGGCTTGCCCGGTTGATGGCAGTTAAAATAAATACAGGATTTGAGGAAAGGGTAAACGCATTTAACCGCGTTGAACTTTTTTTAGCGATGTTGATTACGCTGATATTAAATATTTTATGGACACCCCTTGTAGGCCTGATAACCGCAGGGAAGTACGGAGCAACCAATGCCACCGAGTTTCTGATCCTTTCGGCCTGTATCCCGCTCCAGTTTTTTATCAACCTGCTGTGGTCGGTAAGTTTCAGTGCCAAAAAATATAAAACGGTTTCTACCATTACCGTTGCCTGTGCTACAGCCAATATCGGCTTAAACCTGGTAGCTATTCCATTACTGGGTGGGATAGGATCGGCCCTGGCATTTTTGGCAACCAACCTGCTGCAGGCTTTTTTATACTACCGGCTGGTGAATAAGCAGGTAATGAAAATAGGACTGTTGCCCTTCGGGTTTTTCCTGGTTGCAGCCCTTGCCGCCTGGTTTGTAAGCGGATTGTTGGTTGTTCATTTTACTATCAGACTTTTGCTGGCCATGTTTGTTTATATAACGGCAGCACTGATAACCAAACAGCTTAACAAAAAGCATCTCCAAAACAGTAAACAATTTTTAGCCCGATGAATATCCTTTACCTCTGCGATGAGTATCCCCCAGGCCGGCATGGCGGTATTGGCACCTATGTACGACTGATAGCCCGGCAAATGGCGAAACTGGGGCACAAAGTGATAGTGGCGGGAATGTACAGCACAGGTTATGGCGGAGATAGTGAGTTTATTGATGAGGGTGTAAAGGTGTACAGGTTTAGGTGGAAAAGCGATGGTACCTGGGCAGACGACAGGCAGTTGCTTTTAAGCAAACTTACCAACCGGATTTTGCGGGACACCGGAGTTATTGAAAATCATATTAAGCAAAGCCTCATATCGTACGAGGCAAAATTGGAGCAGCTTATAACCGATGAGCAGATTGATATAGTTGAAATGCCCGATTATAACGACTATATCCGCTTTTGTAAATCGTATGTGCCTTTTCCGCAATTATCAGTGCCTGTTGTGGTGAAAATGAACGGTACCATTACCTATTTTGATAATGAAGCAGGATTACCCACGGGGGCGCATATTGTTAAAATGGAACAAGCTATCCTGAACCAGGCAAGCGCCGTAAGCAGTGCCAGCCGTTATACCGCGGAAAAAAGCGCCGGTTATTTGAATTACGATAAACCTATAACGGTTTTGTATAACGGTATCAATACAGATTTGAAATTAGCTGAGATTCTGCGCAATCCTTTGCAAGTGGTTTTTACAGGCAGTTTGGTACAGAAAAAAGGCATCTATCAGTTAGCAAAAGCCTGGAATATTGTTAATAAAAACATACCCGATGCCCGTTTGCTGATACTGGGCAAAGGCCCGCAAAAAGCTGTTGCTGATTATTTAAGTGATGGTGTTAAAAGCAGCGTAACATTTAAAGGACATGTACCGGCTGATGAATTGTATGGTATTCTAAGTAGTTCGGCCATTGCAGTTTTTCCATCCTATGCCGAGGCCTTTGCTTTGGCACCGCTTGAGGCCATGGCTTGCGGTGCTGCGGTAATTAATTCAAACCGTACATCCGGGCCCGAATTGGTTGAGGGTAGCATAAACGGGTTACTTGTCGATCCGGATAATATCAATCAACTGGCAGAAGCTATTTTATTGTTGTTGAAGGATGCAGAATTGTGCACAAGGCTCGGCAAAGCCGGGAATGAGAAAGTGAAAGCTTTTTTTGATATCAATATTATCGCGAAACAAACATTGGAGTTTTATGAGGGGGTGTTGAGCAACGCTTAGCCTAAATTTGGAAACGCAATTTAAATTTTGTATTTGCTATTCTTTTAAGCTAATTTAAAACTATGATTTTTTTAAATCTCTTTAAAAAAGACCCACTTAGGCAGAAAATATTAGCTATCAAAAAAGATATAAAAAAAATTATATCAAAAGTTTGTACTGAAAGATATTGGATTGAATGGGTTGGTGCATACCATATAAATCCTAAACACCTCGCTTTTCGAATTTGTGTGAAATCAGATGATATGAAACTTAAATTAAAATCCGATGCGGAACTTTATAAAGTGCTTAGAGATGTCCTCGATAAGCATGACTATCCTGTCGAAGCACGTGATAAAGTATTTATTGGCTTTGAATCACAGCAAACCGTAGATCGGGAATCGGACGGGAAATGGCATATTCATGTTCAATGAAGATGCGGCGCGTTGTGTATACATAACCTACAAAACCAATCACAGCCAAATGTCGAAAATCACACCCGCTCAACCACCAAATCATTCCGGTAAATATTTTCTACATCCGGTTTGGTTTCGTACTGTTTCAGGTAGCGGTATTTAAGCCTGGTATTTTTATAAATTACCCGTGCAATGGCCAATCCCTCGGCACCATCTAAAAATCCTAACCTGATAACATAATTCCTTACAAAGCCAAACGTGGCCGAGAAGTGCAGTTTTAAAAATGTGGCTTTTTTGCCTGCCTTATAATATTTAGCTGCGCTAAGCCGCGCATAGTGAATGGCTTTGGTGTTAAAATCATCAATATCAGTAACCGAATGATGATGCAGGTAACCGTCAATTTTAACTATTTGCGAATTGGGAGGCAACACCAGCGTTTCATGCACTTCGGTTTCACTCCATTTTACCAGCGCCCGGTTAAACAGGCGCAGGTGATGGTCATTACCCCAGTTACCGTACCTGATCAGTTTTTTGCCGAAATATGATCTGAAACGGATATCGTAAACTTCATTAGGGTTGTCGAATTTTAAACCGTGCACGGCATCAACCAGTTCCTGATCGGGTACTTCGTCGGCATCAATACTCAATATCCAGTTGTACCGGGCCTGGGCTATGCCTTTATTTTTGTTGGCGCCATAGCCGCTCCAGTTTTTTTGAAATACGCGGCAGCCTAAGCGGGCGGCTATTTGCGGGGTACCGTCGCTGCTGTCGTTATCAATCACAACAATATCATCTGTAATGAGGCCGGCCATTTTTACGCAATCGGCAATAAACGCGGCTTCGTTTTTAGTAATGATCACAACAGACACAGGTACCATCAGCAACAGTATAAAGTATATTATTTAAATCCCGGTTTTGCCTGCCGGTTATAAAGTATATCGTTTATAAATTGAATGTGGTTGCCTCGGCTGTTAAATTTCGGATTTCGAATGTGGGATTTCGGATTTTTGTTTTTTGGGATTACACCCTTTAGTTTCTGATTACATCGATTTTGACCGTTGATGGGAGGAGTGATTGCGTTGATTCCGCTGATTTTTTCTGAACAGGGATTTGGGTGGATTTTTAAGATTGATCAGATTTTGTTTTGTCTGAACCGGAATTTATGAAATTAATGAATTAACAGAATGATTAGCAAATTCCAAAAATTCTAATAATTCCCCCAAATTCGAGTTCAGACAAAATCCTGCCCATCCCATAAATCTCCCCAAATCCCGGTTCAGAAAAAATCATAATTTCACAATCGATTGCAATAATTAATTTTAATTGATATACTTGTTTTAACCAATTCCTACCAACCAATTTTAAACAAACTAACCAATAGTAGTATTATGCCATTAACTAACATAAACGGCAAGGCTAAGGAGAATAACACCTACGACGCGATTGTAATAGGCTCGGGTATCAGTGGCGGCTGGGCTGCCAAAGAGCTTACCGAACTTGGGCTTAAAACCATTATGCTTGAACGCGGTCGGAATTTTGAACACATCAAAGACTACAAAACCGCCAATCAAGACCCATGGGATCGCCATCACGCCGGTGCACCAACGCAGGCACAGCGTAAGCAACGCCCGGTAATTTCGCGTAACTGGGGCGCGAGCGAACCTATTATGGATTACTGGACCGATGAGCAGGCCGCACCCTATACCGAGATCAAACCTTTTAACTGGTGGCGATCATATCAATTAGGTGGCCGTTCTATTTTATGGGGAAGGCAAAGTTACCGTTGGAGCGATTTTGATTTTGAAGCAAACGCGAAGGATGGCTGGGCGATTGATTGGCCCATCCGCTATAAAGATTTAGCACCATGGTATGATCATGTAGAAAAATTTGCAGGTATCAGCGGTTCGTTGGAAGGATTGCCGCAATTGCCCGATGGGCATTACCTGCCGCCAATGGATATGAACGCGGTTGAAAAGGATGTAGCTGCACGGATTAAAAAACATTATAATGGCACACGGCACATGATCATTGGTCGCTCGGCTAACTTAACGGCCGCTATCCCGGGGCGTACGGCTTGCCAGTTCAGGAACCGGTGCTGGGAGGGTTGTCCGTTTGGCGGATATTTCAGTACGCAATCGTCAACCTTGCCGGCAGCTTTGGCTACGGGCAATTTAACGGTTAGGCCATACTCTATCGTTACAAAAATCCTATATGATAAGGATACTAAAAAGGCGAAAGGGGTAGAAGTGCTTGACGCCGAAACCAATCAAACCTATGAGTTTTACTCGAAAATAGTTTTCGTAAATGCATCGGCCTTGAACAGCGCCTGGGTGCTGATGAACTCGGCTACCGACATCTGGCCTGATGGTTTGGGCAGCAGCAGCGGGGAGTTAGGACATAATATTATGGATCACCACTATAACCTCGGCGCAAGCGGATTGGTGGAAGGATTTGAGGATAAATATTACTATGGCCGTCGCGCAAATGGCATTTATGTAGTACGCTTTGCCAACCTGTTTGGTGATAAGCGCCATTACCTACGTGGTTTTGGCTACCAGGGCGCCGCGAGCCGCATGGGTTGGAGCCGGGAAATTGCGGAGTTGAATATTGGTGCTAACTATAAAGATGCGCTTACCGAACCGGGGCCGTGGACTATTGGCATAGGTGGCTTTGGCGAATTGCTGCCATATCACGAAAACAAAATCACCCTTGATAAAACCCGAAAGGATAAATGGGGATTACCAATATTAGCCATGGATGCCGAGATCAAAGAAAACGAAAAGAAGATGCGTATCGATATCGTTCGCGAAGCCAAAGCCATGCTGGAAAGCGCGGGCGTTAAAAACGTTGAAACCCACGACCGCGGCCACAACGTAGGTGACGGTATCCACGAAATGGGCACCGCGCGTATGGGCCGTGATCCAAAAACATCGGTACTAAACGGTAATAACCAGGTTTGGGATGCCAAAAACGTTTTCGTTACCGATGGTGCTGCCATGACTTCGGCAGCTTGTCAAAACCCATCGTTAACTTATATGGCCATGACGGCGCGCGCTGCTCATTTTGCTGTAGATGAATTAAAGAAAGGAAATTTATAGTTGGTTGATTAGGTGAGTGGTTGATTGAGTGAGTGGTTCTGCTTCATTCGCCGGATGACCACTCACTTAATCAACTCAATCAACTACTCACTAACAAATCAACCATGAAAAAACTACTTACCCTATGCCTTTTAATAGGCACAGCCTTAAGCCAGGCAATTGCTAAAGAGAAAGTACTGGTATTCTGTAAAACTGCCGGTTTTCACCATAATTCGATAGCGGTAGGTGTTCCTGCTATTATGAAAATGGGAGAGGAAAATAACTTTAATGTGGATACTACAACCAATGCAGAAAAATTTACTGCCGATAATTTAAAACAGTATAAAGCGGTGATATTTTTAAGTACCACCGGCAATGTATTGAACGATAGCCAGCAGGCTGCGTTTGAGCAGTATATTAAGCACGGAGGTGGTTTTGTGGGCGTTCACTCTGCAACCGATACCGAATATGATTGGCCATGGTACGGTAAATTGGTAGGCGCTTATTTTAAAAGCCATCCTAAGCAACAACAGGAAGCCGTATTGAATGTGGTTGATAAAAATTTTATTGCCACCAAACACTTGCCCGAAACCTGGAAACGCCTCGACGAATGGTATAACTACAAATGGATTGCCGACGACCTGCATGTGCTGATTAAAATAGATGAGAAAACTTATACCGGCGGCGAAAACGGCGATAACCACCCCATGAGCTGGTATCACAACTTTGATGGCGGCAGGGCTTTTTATACCGCGCTTGGACATACCGATGCATCGTATTCAGAACCGTTGTATTTGGAGCACCTGCTGGGTGGAATTAATTATGCGATGGGGAGAAAGAAATAGTCTGAACCGGGATTTGGGGAGATTTTTGGGATTCGCAGGAATTCCAAAAAAGTATAAAAAGAGAAGGCTCGCGAGTACTGCGAGCCTTCTCTTTTTATACTATCCTCAGATCCTATTAACCCCAAAAATCTCCCCAAATCCCGGTTCAGAAACTACGCATGCTTAATAGCATGTTCCAAAGCCTTATTATGCTTATACCTGAAAACAAACGGGAATATAACGGCGATCACCAACGCGTAGCTTGCAAAGCTTAACCAGATGCCATGCCAATCTTTCTCGCCGCCGGGCAACAGGAAAAATTTGTCGATCACAATACCGCTTATGATACTGCCGAAGAAAGCACCGAAGCCGTTCACCATCATCATAAACAAACCTTGTGCACTGGCTCTGATATCTGGAGTAGCCTGTGTTTCAACAAACAATGAACCAGAGATGTTGAAAAAATCGAAAGCCATACCGTAAACAATACATGATAGGATGATCATCCAAAGGCCGCCTGCAGGGTCGCCGAAGGCAAATAACCCAAATCGTAATACCCACGCCAGCATGCTGAACAGCATCACATATTTGATACCGAACTTGCGTAAAAAGAAAGGGATAGCCAGGATAAAGAATGTTTCAGAAAACTGCGATATCGACATGATGATAGCAGGGTATTTAACACCCACAGAATCTTTATAAATGGAAATATTTTTGAAATCCTGTATAAAAGTATCACCGTAAGCGTTGGTTAATTGTAATGCAGCTCCTAATAACATTGAAAAGCCAAAGAAGATAGCAAACTTTGGATCTTTAAATAATTTGAAAGCATTTAGCCCCAGCGAATCGGTAAACGATTTATGCGTAGTTTTTGCTGAAAGAGGCGGACATTTAGGTAAACTGAAAGAATACAAACCCAAAGCTAATGCTACAGCCGATGCAATATAAAACTGGTTTGGAGAGGTTTCGTTGTGGGTTAAACTCACCGTCCATAATGCAGCAATAAAACCTATAGTTCCCCAGATACGGATTGGCGGGTAATCTTTAACAACATCCTTACCTCCGCCTTTTAATGCTGAATAAGCTACTGTGATAGATAATGATAATGTTGGCATGTAAAATACCATGTTCAATAACATCACCCAGAAAAATGCCGATGGATTAGTTATTTGAGGTAAGGTGAACAGGGTACATGCACCTAAAATGTGCATCATGCCGTATAGTTTTTCGGCATTGATAAACCTATCAGCAATAATACCTGTTAGTGCCGGCATGAAGATAGCCGAAATACCCATCGTGCTGAATATTGCCCCAAATTGTGCGCCCGACCAATGTTTGTCCTGAAACCAATATGCACCGATGGTAAGCAACCAGGCCCCCCAGATAAAAAACTGCATAAAATTCATCAGTATTAAGCGGAACTTAATATTCATATGGTACCGGATTTAAAAAATTTTGATCAGTATTAAATTAAAAAGCGGAAAGTAGTGAAATAAATGTAAATCAGAAAACTACCCTTGCAGAAATTACGCTTATTAACAGAAACCCGGTTAAGGGTTCCTGTTATTTTTATTGATGGAGAATACTAAATAATAAATTGAAATAAAAGAAGGCATTCAAAAATCCGAAATCTCAAATCCGAATTCCGAAATCAGGAAGCTTTTCGCTTATTCAGTTCATCGCGGATTTTGGCTGCTTTCTCGTACGATTCTTCGGCGAGAGCTTCCTGTAGTTTGGCTTTAAGTTCTTCGGTGCTGATTGAAGCGTATCCGCTTACAGATGCGGCTACCGATTTTTCTTCTGGCGCTTCGTTAATGTTCTCTAAGTAAACAAAGTCGTTTCCTTCAATCACAATGCCAGCTGTCGAAAGAATAAATTCGTAAGTAAAAATAGGGCAATCAAAGCGTACGGCTACGGCAATGGCATCAGATGTACGGGCATCAATCTCTACGTTGCGTTTGCCATCGCTGCAAATAAGCTTGGCGTAAAATATGCCATCAACAAGATTGTAAATAATCACTTCCTGCACCTCTATCTGGTAGGCCTGGGCAAAGCTTTTAAATAAGTCGTGTGTAAGCGGACGGCTGGGCGTCATCTTCTCAATTTCGATGGCAATAGCCTGGGCCTCAAAGCTTCCGATGATAATCGGAAGCCTGCGGCGACCGCTTACCTCGCCTAACACAAGTGCGTACGCGCCGGATTGCGTTTGGCTATAAGATAATCCAACAATATCCAGCTTAATTTTTTTCATGTTATTCCCCATCACCAGTATTTATGCCGAAGCTTTATATTGTTTAACGGCTGCTATTAATTGAGGCAGTACTTCAAAAGCGTCGCCCACAATCCCGTAATCAGCTACCTTGAAAAACGGTGCTTCGGGATCTTTGTTTATTACTACAATAACTTTTGATGAACTCACTCCCGCCAGGTGCTGAATAGCACCCGAAATTCCGACTGCAATATACAAATTTGGACTGACAGCTATGCCGGTTTGTCCAACGTGTTCGCTATGCGGCCTCCAACCGGCGTCTGATACCGGTTTTGAGCATGCGGTAGCCGCACCTAAAAGCGATGCCAGCTCTTCAATCAGTCCCCAGTTTTCCGGGCCTTTCATACCGCGGCCACCCGAAACTACGATCTCGGCATCCGGTAAGGATACCTTATCGCTTGCGCGAACAATATCTTTGATCATCGCTTTAAAGTCCGAATCTTTGGCTTCTGCTTTAAAGTCAACAACTTCGGCGGTGCCATCGGTTTCAACTACTTTGTAGGAGTTAGGCACAAGTGAGAGCACTTTAATTGCCGAAGTAAGTTCGACGGTTGCGAAAGCTTTCCCTGAAAAAGCCGTCTTTTTTACTTTGAATGATCCGCCATCCTGAACCGGCAACGCAACAACACCATCAGCCACACCGGCTTCCAGTTTAACACCTATACGAGGCGCTAAACCACGGCCCGAAAAAGTATTGGATAAAACAACAATAGCCGAGCCTTCGCTTTTAGCAGCCTCGGCAATAACCGAAGCATAGGCCTGGTTTACAAAATCCTTCAGCTTATTGCCCGATACATTCAGTACCTTGTTAGCTCCGTATTTGCCTAAGGTGGCAAGTTCGGCAGCGTCAACATTGCCTATGGATACGGCGGTAAGGGTAGTATTATTTTGATCGGCAATGGCACGGGCGTAAGAAACGGCTTCGAAAACCGATTTTTTGAATGTGCCCCCGGCATTTTCCGCATATATTAAAACTGACATAGTTATCTGTAGTATTAGATGTATTTATATAACACGAGCTTCGTTGTGCAACAATTCAACCAATTTGGCTGTTTCGGCAGCAGCAACCAGTTTTACCTGGCCACGTGGAGCAGGTGTTTCATAGCTCACAATTTCCGAAAAAGTTTTTACTTCCACCGGCTCAACAACGGTTAGCGGTTTGGTACGTGCTGCCATAATACCGCGCATGTTCGGGATTTTTGGTTCGGCAACGCCTTCGGCTGCACCGGCTACAAAAGGATAGGGGATGGTTAATACTTCCTTGCCGCCTTCTATTTCGCGTTCAACGGTAGCGTCACTGTCACCGGCGTCTAATTTTTTAATGATGGATACCGATGGCAGATCGAGCAGTTCGCCCAGCATACCGGCAACTTTCGATCCGTTATAATCAATCGATTCGCGACCGGTAAGGATCAGATCGAAATGGTTGGCTTTTACATATTGCGCTATCTGATAGGCTACATACCAGGCATCGTGCGGTTTAGCGTTAACGCGAACGGCATCCGTTGCGCCAATGGCCAAAGCCTTGCGGATAGTTGCATCGGTAGTAGCGTCACCAACATTAATTACAGTTACCGTACCTTTGCCGCCGTCGGTTAGTTCGATGGCGCGGGCAAGGGCTATTTCGTCGTAAGGGTTAAGGATAAACTGAACCCCGTTTGTATTAAATTGCGTGTTATTATCGGTAAAAGTTATTTTTGTGGTGGTATCAGGAACATTACTTACACATACCAGAATCTTCATATCAATAGGTTTTTGCAAATTTAGTTAAAAAAGAGAGAGTTTAAAATGGAGTTGAACAGATTGAACAAGCTGTTGGAATTTATAAAAAGTGAGCCGAATGATGAGTTTCTGAAATATGCGCTGGCCACCGAGTATCTGCGTTTAAATGAGACAGATAAGGCGCTTGAATACTACGAAGACCTGGTAAATAACCACCCCAATTACGTAGGTACCTACTATCACCTCGGCAAACTTTACGAAGCCCTGAACCGTAAAGATGATGCCATCAAAACCTACGAAACCGGCATGAAGATCACCAAAGAGAAGCGTGATAACCATGCGTTTTCTGAGTTGCAGGCAGTATATCGCCAGGCTATTGGTTTTGAAGAGGATGATGACGATTATTAATTTTTAAACGAGATAAAAGCAAGGGCTTGTGCGATTCCCTCCCATGGGAGGGTGTAGAGAGGGGTTTCTTCGCCAGAAATGTCAAAAAAACATAGCGTACAAACCCCTCCCTGCCACCACACGGCCCAACACACCCCTCCCAAGGGAGGGAATTAAAAAAAATAGATTCCCTTACTTAGATGAAAAAACGGCAGCTCTTATTTCTCAGGGATGTTTTGATCTATACATTCACTGCCTTTGGCGGTCCGCAGGCGCATATTGCCGTTTTGCTGCGTGAGTTTGTAGAGAAGCGGGGTTATGTTACCGAAGATGAGTTGATGGAACTTAATGCCCTATCGCAGGTGTTACCGGGCCCGTCATCTACCCAAACGCTGGTGGGAGTAGCCTGGAAGGTTGGCGGTTTAAGGCTCGCTATCATTACTTTTTTAATCTGGGTGCTGCCTTCAGCTGCTATTATGTGCGCGGCGGCTATCAGCTATAATATGTTTGCCAACAAAGCCAAATTTGCGCATGTTATCAGTTATGTACAGCCTATAGCGGTGGGGATAGTTGCCTATGCTACCTACACTTTTGCCAATAAGTTTTTGAAAACCAAGGTGAGCAGGATGCTGGCCATAGGATCGTTGCTGGTTACGCTGATCTTACAGAATGCTTATGCTTTCCCGATATTGATTTTGTTGGGTGGTATCATATCATCAGCTATGGAAACCCATCAGCAGGAAAATGAGTTGCGGGTTAAACTTTATGCCAATGTTAACCCCAATAAAGTAGGCTATTTTATTGGTATCCTGCTGTTCTTTGCTGCGTTGGGCGCGGTGGTAAATCAAACATCGCCATTTAGTTTACCTATTCGTTTGTTCGAAAATTTTTATCGTAATGGCATCCTCATTTTTGGCGGAGGGCAGGTTTTGGTTCCTTTGATGTATACCGAGTTTGTGGAGGTGAAACATTACTTAGGCCGGTCCGAATTTCTTTCAGGATACGCTTTGCAGCAAGCTTTACCTGGGCCGACTTTTTCCTTTACTTCGTTTTTAGGAGGAATAACGCTCGGTAACAAAGGTTATAATGTTTGGGGGCAGGTGATAGGTAGCCTTGTAGCTGTTATCGGCATCAATACGCCAGGGCTGATTCTTATCTTATTTATAGTTCCCTTTTGGGAGGATTTGAAAAAGATCACCCGTATTAAAAACTCGCTAAGCGGAATTAATGCTGTGGCGGTAGGTTTTATGGCTACAGCGCTTATTTTGTTGGTGCGCCCCTTTGGGTTAAACTGGATAGCTTACCTCTTGATGGCCGGCACTTTTTTGCTGCTGCACTTCACCAAAATAAAAACGCCATTTGTGATTATTATAGGCGTAATATTAGGATTGATTTTTTGATTTAGGATGATTTTGACTTGGGATTTCGGATGTTCGATTTCGGATTTAATTAATAATTTTTAAAATTAAAGCTTGCGCTCGTTGCAACCTGTCATGTCCTCATATCTTACTAAAGGTGAATGACAAAATACTTAATTAAACTATTGGCTTAACAAGATATGGGTACACGTTAGGTTAAAAACGAGCGCAATATACAGGGGGTATAAAAGAATAAAAGCTTGGCCTTGGCCAAGCTTTTATTCTTTTATCTAAATGTTAAATCCGAAATCGAACATCCGAAATCCCAAATTAAAACGGCGCTTCATCATCCATATCATCCATCCTCGATGGGCGAATAATAAAGTTACTTTGCTTATCAAAATCCTGTGATGGAGTTAATCCTGAAAAGGCATTGCCGGCCGGAGGCGGGAAGCCATTCATATCCTCTTCCAGGTTGGCAAACTTCACGTATTTACCAACGAATTTGAGCCGGACCGTACCCGTTTCACCGTTACGGTGTTTGGCGATAATTACTTCACCCACGCCCTGCGTTGGGTTACCCTCCTCATCCTCGGTTAAACCATAATATTCGGGGCGGTAAAGGAACAGTACCATATCGGCATCCTGCTCGATAGCGCCCGATTCACGTAAGTCTGATAGCATTGGCCTTTTCGAGTTACCCGGCCTGCTCTCAACCGCGCGGCTTAACTGAGATAGCGCGATAACCGGCACACTCAATTCTTTCGCTACCGATTTCAGTGCACGGGAAATGCTACTGATCTCCTGCTCACGGTTACCGCCACCGCCTTTACCTTCGGCTTTACCGTGCATCAGCTGCAGGTAATCGATGATGATGAGCTGGATATCGTATTGTGATTTTAAACGGCGGCATTTGGCCCTGAACTCGAAAATGTTAAGTGCCGGGGTATCGTCGATGATAAAAGTAGCTTTTTCTAACCGGCCGATTTTAGAGTGTACCTGCTGCCATTCCCACTCTTCCAGTGTTCCTTTACGGATCTTTTCCTGTTCAATTTCGGCCTCACCGGCAATCAAACGATTAACCAGCTGTACCGACGACATCTCGAGCGAGAACACCACCACCGGCTTGTCGAAATCAACGGCCGCGTTACGGGCACAGCTTAATACGAAAGCCGTTTTACCCATCGCCGGACGAGCGGCAATGATCACCAGGTCGGATTTTTGCCAGCCCGAAGTCATCCTGTCAAGGCCGGTGAAGCCGGATGCAACGCCGGTTAAGCCGTCTTTTTTATCTTTTAGTGCTTCGATATCGCGTAAAGCTTCATGAACCAAATCGTCCATATTACGGGCATCGCGGCGTAAGTTGCTTTGCGCTATCTCAAACAGGTTTTTTTCGGCCATATCCAGCAGGTCAAAAACGTCGCTGGTTTCTTCGTAAGCGTTATTGATTACTTCGGTAGAGATGCGGATCAGTTCGCGCTGGATGAATTTTTGGATAATAATACGCGAGTGGAACTCGATATTAGCTGCAGAAGCTACCCGGCTGGTAAGCTCGGTAATGTAGTATGCGCCGCCCACCATTTCCAGTTCACCCAATCGGCGTAATTCGGCTGTAACGGTAAGTATATCTACCGGTTGTGTTTTTTCAAACAGTATTTTTATTGCCGAAAATATTTTCTGGTGATTGGTTTGATAAAAAACTTCGGGCTTTAAAACATCAATAACTGATGATAGGGCATCCTTTTCCAGCATCAGCGCACCTAAAACGGCCTCTTCTAAATCAGTAGCCTGAGGGGGAAGCTTGGCTCCCGCCGGGAAGGGGCTTGGATTGGCTATTCGGCCCCGGCGTTCAAAAGTGTTCGGTTTGTTGTACTGGTTGTTATTATCAAAACTCATAAGGGTACAAAAATATACAAAAAATGTTTGGGCCGGTTAGCCAAACACTTAACATAGTGTATTGGTAATTTAAAATAATCATACACAGGGCAATAATTTGAAGCTTTTTAACTAACAATAATGTGTGGAAAACTTGTTGAGAATGTTTGCGCGGATTTGATTCACAGTAGTTTAACCAGATGTTAATAAAGTTTTGAGGTGTTGATAGCAATACGGGCGCCTTGATTGTAAACCGATTAGGGTTATCAGTTCAATAAGTGCTTAATCAATTAATATAGCTACTTTTGCTAAAATTTGATTAGTAAAATGGCATTTAATTCAAGACCTCAGCGCGAGAGTAACCAAATGGTTTTCGGCATCAGGGCGGTAGTGGAAGCTATCCGTTCGGGTAAAGAGATTGAGGCATTATTTATACAAAGGGGCATAAGCGGCGGCCTAATCCACGAGCTTAAGGAGTTGATGACCGAGTATCAGATCACGGCCCAGCAAGTACCGGTTGAAAAGCTGAACCGCATCACCCAGAAAAATCACCAGGGTGTAATTGCGGTTATTTCGCCCATAGTGTATCAAAAAATTGAGAATATCATTCCCGATGTGTTTGAAAAAGGAGAGGTACCGCTGATATTGGTTTTGGATAGTGTAACCGATGTACGCAACATGGGCGCCATTGCCCGTACTGCCGAGTGTGCAGGTGTGCACGCCATTGTGATCCCCGCAAAAGGCTCGGCACAGATTAATCCGGATGCTATCAAAACTTCGGCCGGGGCGTTGTATAAAATCCCGGTATGCCGCCACGATAACTTTATGCAAACAGTAAGGTTTTTACAGGAATCGGGCCTGCAACTGGTTTGCTGCACAGAAAAAACTCAGGATAACATTTATAACCCCGATTATACCGTGCCTACGGCGATAGTAATGGGCTCAGAAGAAGACGGGATCCGCAACGAGATCATCCGTATCTCAGATCATTTAGCCAAGATCCCTATGTTTGGCGAGATCGAGTCATTAAATGTATCGGTATCTACGGGGATTATTTTATATGAGGCGATAAGGCAGAGAACCCACCCCGCCCCCTGAAGGGGGTGCTAAAACACTTAAAAACAAAAAGCGTTACCAGGAGCAACGCTTTTTGTTTTTAAGCCTATAGAAAAAATGCTGATGCAAGTAAGCACCCCCTTCAGGGGGCGGGGGGGGGGTTAAATATACTTCGCCCCAAACCTGCTTTTCACATCATTTACAATCTGCTTCACATTTTGCTCCTGGTCGCGGGGGCAGATGAGGAGGGAGTTGTTTGATTCTACCACGATAAAATCGTGCAGACCCTGTAGTATCACAAGTTTTTCGCCGGGTACGTTTACCATGCAGTTTGACGAATCGTACATGATCACTTTTTCGGCAGGGATTACTGCGTTGCCTACATAGTCTTTTTCGGCCAAATCATAAATTGAGGCCCAGGTACCCAAATCGCTCCAGCCAAAATCTGATGGCAAAACGTAAACATTATCAGCTTTTTCCATGATACCGTAATCAATCGAAATATTGATACATTGCTGGTATGCGGTGTGGATATATTGTTTTTCGTTATCTGAATTGTAAACTGATCTCGCTTCAGCAAAAATCTCATGCATATCCGGCAAGTGCTGGCCAAAAGCTTTTACAATAGCCCGCGCCGACCATACAAAAATGCCCGCGTTCCACAAAAAGTCGCCGCTTTGAATAAAAGTTTTGGCTATCTCGAGCGTTGGTTTTTCTGTAAACGTTTTTACCTTATGAAATTCATCATTAATAACGTTATCGGTATATTGGATATATCCGTAACCTGTATCGGGGCGCGAGGGTTTTATGCCAAGTGTTATGAGGTAATCGTTTGCAGCAGCAGTTGCCAGCGATTTTTCGATGGCTGTTATGAAAGCTTCTTCATCAAGGATCTGCTGATCGGATGGGGCAACAACAATGGCTGCGTTGGGGTTAAGGCTTTCAATTTTAAAGCAGCCATAGGCCACACAGGGTGCTGTATTGCGCATTACGGGCTCGGTCAGGATTTGCTGATCGGCCATATCCGGTAGTTGTTGCTTAACCAGTTTTGTATAATTTTCGTTGGTGACAACGTAAATATTTTCTTTAGGGCATACTTTCAGGAAACGTTCGTACGTGTTTTGAATTAAAGTTTTGCCTGTTCCAAGGATATCGATAAACTGTTTTGGGTGTGTTGTGCGGCTTATCGGCCAAAAACGGCTGCCAATTCCGCCCGCCATAATTATAGCATAATAGTTTTCGTTCATGGGGTTATAAAAGAATTTTAATTTGGTACCACCTGCGTAAAATTGAACAATAATCTGTTAATAATCCATTAAATAAAACTAAATAATTTAGCGGAAAAATTTAAGCAGGTTCATTGGGTTTATAAATGACAATACAAAGAAATTGTTTTTCATTTAATAATCATTTTTATATAAAATTTAAAAGTAAATCCATCGTTTATTCTTAAAATTTTGTTACTTTAAACTTTTAAATACAATTTAAGAATTTGTTAAAATAATGATAGAAGCAAAGAAATCGCTATTTGACAATCTCCAGAATTTTTTCGGGTTTGATAATTTTAAGGGGGAGCAGGAAGCGATAATAACCAACATCCTGGCGGGCAATGATACGTTTGTTATTATGCCTACCGGTGGCGGCAAGTCGATGTGTTATCAGTTACCCGCTTTAATGAGCGATGGCACAGCAATAGTAATTTCACCACTGATAGCCCTGATGAAAAACCAGGTTGATCAGTTAAGGGCTTTCGGCGGATCGGATAGTATAGCCCACTTTTTAAATTCATCTCTTACAAAATCAGAAATAGCCAGGGTTAAGGAAGATGTGCTGGGCGGCAAAACCAAATTATTATACGTTGCGCCCGAATCATTAACCAAACAGGAAAATATCGATTTTCTGCGCCTCAATCATGTATCATTTGTAGCGGTTGATGAAGCACACTGTATTTCGGAGTGGGGGCACGATTTCAGGCCCGAGTACCGCAAAATACGCCAGGTTATCAGCAATATCGGCGAAAACATACCTATCATTGCCTTAACAGCTACGGCTACTCCAAAAGTTCAGCAGGATATTCAGAAAAACCTGCAGATGAACAATGCTACTGTTTACAAATCATCATTTAACCGGGCCAACCTGTTTTATGAAGTGCGTGCCAAACGCAATGTGATAAAGGAAATTGTAAAGTTCGTGAGGCAAAATCAAGGCAAATCCGGCATAGTGTATTGCCTGAGCCGTAAAAAAGTTGAGGAAGTTGCCGAAGCGCTCAACCTTAACGGTGTAAAAGCCCTGCCTTACCATGCCGGCCTCGACGCCAAAGTGAGGGCAGACACGCAGGACAAATTCCTGATGGAAGATGTTGATGTAATTGTGGCCACCATAGCCTTTGGTATGGGCATCGATAAACCCGATGTACGTTACGTGATCCATCATGATGTGCCTAAAAGCATGGAAGGCTACTACCAGGAAACCGGCAGGGCCGGCCGCGATGGTGGCGAGGGTGTTTGTGTGGCTTTTTACTCTGAAAAAGACATTGATAAGCTACAGAAATTTATGAAGGATAAACCTGTTTCGGAACGCGAAATAGGTACCCAGATATTAAAAGAAGTTATTGATTATTGCGAATCATCGGTTTGCCGTCGTAAACAGTTGCTGCATTATTTTGGCGAAAACTTTAATGAGGCCGGCTGCAATAACATGTGCGATAACTGCTGCGCCCATAAAGAACATTTTGACGGCGAAGAGCACCTGCATAAAGTTTTAAGCCTGATTAAACACACCGGCGAGAAATTTGACGATCATCACATCATCAGCATTTTGATGGGTGAGGAAAACGCCCAGATCAAAAATTACGAGCACGATCAGCTGGATTACTACGGATCGGGCAAGGAGCAGGGTAAAAACCTCTGGAACTCGCTTTTACGCCAGGCATTGCTCAATAACTATGTTTCGAAGGATATTGACCAGTATGGTTTATTGCGCTTAACCAAATCGGGTAATTCATTTATTGATAATCCGCACGGCATCCGCTTTGTGCTGAACAGGGTAATGGAAGCCACCGACGATGATAGCGATGATGAAGGCCCAAAACAAAGCGGCGGTGCGCTGGATACCCAACTGCTGCAAATGCTTAAAGAGCTGCGTAAAAAACTGGCCAAGCAAAAAGGTTTACCGCCTTTTGTAATATTCCAGGATCCATCATTAGAGGAAATGTGCACGCATTACCCAATCAATACCGAAGAGTTGAAACAAATTTCGGGTGTTGGTGCCGGTAAGGCCTTAAAATTCGGCAAGCCATTTACCGATCTGATCCAGAAATACGTTGAAGATAATGATATTGACCGCCCTATTGATATGGTGATCAGGAGTGCCGCCAATAAATCGGCATTAAAAGTGTTCATTATCCAAAATATCGACAGGCACCTTAATCTTGATGATATTGCCGCTTCAAAAGGCCTTACTTACGAGGAGATATTGAAAGAGGTGGAAACAATAGTTAACTCGGGCACCAAACTTAACCTTAACTATTATATAGACGAGGTTATTGACGAGGATAAGCAGGAAGAAGTATTCGATTACTTCCGCACAGCAGAAGCCGACTCGATAGATGAAGCTTTGGCCGAATTGGGAAGCGATGATTACACCCGCGAAGAAGTACAGCTAATGCGTATTAAATTCATGTCGGAATTAGGAAACTAAGAAAATTTTGTGATTTTGATTAAAGGCCTTCGAATGCAATTTGAAGGCCTTTTGATTTATCAATTTTGCCGATGTAAATGAAATCTAAGTTCATATTGCCGTTAGCCACAATATGTAACCTGATTAAGTGGATCCCTTTTTTTAACCTTATTGTACCAATAACGTCCGAAACATTCCAATGATGCCACTGTCTCCATTTAACGGTGTCGCGATCATCATGTGTAGAAGCTATTACCATCGGTCCTGTCGCATCCTTTCCATCAACGTCAAGGGATATAGAACCATTACCATTGGATGTATATAGTGCCGCGATAGAATAAGTACCTGTTTTAGTTACCTGGACTGTGTAGTTTATCCATTCGCCAGGCTGTGTCCAGCCGATATAAAGTTGATTCCCTTCACGTAGTGCCGCTTTATTAAAATTAAATGGGCTATTATCAATATCATTGCCTTTAGTATAAGAAATATCTACGCCCTCCTTCATCCTGAATTCGTTGAGAAAAGTTCCGTTTGCAGGGTTAAGTTTGCCGCTTCCGTTGTTTACACTATCGGTATCGTGGTATGCTATACCTTCACCGCCTTCATCATAAAATTCACATTCAAGCCTGCCCGGTAATTGCTGCATTTTGCCTTGCCAGGGTTTGCCGGCATCAATAGTTTTATAAACAAACGCGCATGCAAGTAAGCCAGTACAAAGTAACGTTATCGATTTTTTCATTTTTAGGTAATGAGCTGAAAGCTTAGGGCCAAAGGCATAAAGCTTTTATCATGAATTTAGAGTTTATATTGATTTAGTTTATAGTGCTTTTAGCTTTCTGCCTTAAGCTTTCCGCTTACTTAGCTATAATCATAAATTCGGTACGCCTGTTTCGAGCCCGGTCGTCATCGGTTGTGTTTGGTGCAATGGGTTGCGTTTCTCCGTATCCTTTATAAACCAGGCGCGATGCCGCAATGCCATGTGCCACCAAATATTGATAGACCGATTTTGCCCTGTTTTCGGATAGTACCTGGTTGTTTTGGTGTTGCCCAACATTATCGGTATGGCCCGAAATCTCAACCCGCACAGTTTTGTTCATCTCTAAAAAGTCAATCAACTTTAACAGCTCGGCTTTTGATTCGGCTTCCAGATCAAATTTATTGGTATCAAAAAAGATGTTTTTCAAAATTACCTTATTACCAACCTCAATAGGCGAAAGAAATACAGCGATATCAAATGGTTTGTTAGCCTTGTAGTTTCGCAGCGAAAAGTTTTCCGAATAAAACAGGTAGCCGCTTTTTGAAATATTAAGGCCATAGTTTTTGCCCGACGTTAGCGTAGCCAGGAAATCGCCAAGTTCTTCGCCGCTGTAATCCTGGTAAACAGGGGTATTGCTTTGCAGATCGATAATCTCTACAGCAGCTTCCAGCGGTTGTTTGGTTTTGATGTCCTTTACCAATCCCTTAACATAGGTGACTCTGCGTGGCCGCACGTTAACCGGTAACTCAAATTTATAGATATCATAACCGCCGAAACCATTCAGGTTATTAGATGAGAAAAAGGCATAATCGCCGGTGGCCGTTAACGACAGGCCGCCCTCATCGCCGTTGCTGTTAATGGGGTAGCCCAGGTTTTCGGGTTTTTGCCATTTGCCATCCTTGCCCATGCGGCTTACAAATAAATCTTTATTGCCCATTCCCGGCCAGCCGTTACTGCTAAAATACAAAGTGCTGTCGTCGGGATGTATAAAAGGCGATTGCTCATTGTACGCGGTGTTAATGTTTGGGCCCAGATTTTCGGGTTCGCTCCAGCCTTTATCGCTCAGCGTACTTTTCCAGATGTCATAACCGCCATAGCCACCCTTGCGGTTACTTACAAAATAAAGCGTACGCCCGTCGTAGTTTATTGATGGCTGCGATTCCCATCCGGGGGTATTTACGGGGCCGCCAATGTTAAAAGGCTTTGCCCAATCATCGCCTTTTTTCTGTACAATAAAAATATCGCAGCGACCTAAACCATCTGGGCGGTTACAACCGGTAAAAAACAGGTACTTGCCATCCTGCGATATCGACTGTGCACCTTCGTTATATTTTTCGGTATTGATCTGGCTGCTCAGGTAAGTAGCGGTATCCCACTTGCCGTCTGTTTTATCGCTTTTATAAAAATCTTCGTTGTTGTTTATTTTACGGGTAAATATCAGCATCCGCTCGTCTGCTGTTGCTACCGGCAGGTACTCGTCGTTAGCGGTGTTTATTTCGGCACCCATATTAACGGGTTTAAAAGGCACCGGGTGTTGCATTGCCTGTATGCTGAATTTAGCATCGGCTAAAAGTTTTTGCGCATAAGTGCCGCTTTCAATAGGGAGACCGGTGTAGGTGAGATATTTTTCGAGATGTAGTTTAGATTGGGGATAAAGCGCTTCGTTTATTTCTATTTCGCCAAGCTTTAAATAAACAGCGCGGTTAAATTCGGGGTTTTGTGCAATAACCTTTCCGTATTGTTCAATAGCTTCCTTGTACAGGCGTTTCATCCGGTACAGGTCGCCAAGTATGGCGCGGGCATCTATAAATTTCTGATCTTCTTTAAGGGCTTTCTGGATATTTTCGATGGCTTCATCGTACAAATGGTCATCAATGTTTTGATTAGCCAGCGAGATGAAATTGAGCGCCTCTTTGTTGGTGGTAGAGTATAGCTTTTGTTGTGCCCATACACTAACAGACAGCAGGAACGACAACAGGAAAGCTAAAGCAACCCTCATTTGTTTTACGGTAAATTAATAACACCGTAAGTTACAAATATTATGGAATATTGAGGTATTTGTGTGTTTGTAAAGAAATTTCCCACTGCGGGTTTTCTTTCACATAGTCAACAATAAGTGGGGTCATTTCTTTTGATTTTGACCACTCGGGTTGCAGGTACAGCTTGCAATCGGGCGATACCATTTTAGCGTGATACTCGGCCCATTCAAAATCCGATTTATTGAAAACGATCACCTTCAGCTCGTGTGCGCATTCGGCCACATGCGGGGTGGGCGCCTTGAATTTTTTTGGCGAGAGGCAAATCCAGTCCCAATCGCCCGAAAGGGGATAGGCACCCGAAGTTTCGATAAAGGTTTTAATACCTTTTTCGTGAAGTTGGTGGGTAAGGTAATCTAAATTGTAAATAAGTGGTTCTCCGCCCGTAACCACCACCGCTTTTGCCGGATGCAGGGCTGCATTAGCTACAATGGTATCCGCCGCAGTAAGCGCATGCAACTCGGCATCCCAGCTCTCCTTAACATCGCACCAGTGGCAACCCACATCGCAACCGCCGAGGCGGATAAAATAGGCCGCTTTGCCGGTATTATATCCCTCGCCCTGTATGGTGTAAAACTCTTCCATTAAAGGAAGCAGGGAGCCGTCGTCTGGTATTTGGTGTGCCATAGTAATTTGAGGGTGCAAAGGTAGTTAAATAAGCTGAAAGCCTAAAGCTTAAGGCTAAAAGCATTACAGCAGGATGAGATAATGACATTGCGTTGATTTAGCTATCAGGCTGAAAGCTTAAAGCCGATTGCTAAAAGCATCAAAGTGGTAAAATGATAATGACACGGTGTTGATTTGGCTTTCGGCTTTCGGCCTCCTGCTTTTAGCTTTTTAACTTTGCCGTTAATCATTTAATTACGTAGTTTTAAACGAACCAATTAAACCGTATTTCGTAAAAATGAAATAATCATCTATTCACCGCTTAAAACCGACGCGCGTATGAAAAAAATTTACCTTCCTTTTGTTTTATTGGTAATGTTATGCTGTAGTTCGTGCGTGGATATTGAAGAGCGGTATGATTTTCAGGACGATGGCAGCTGTAAAGTAACCTATGGTTTTGATATGAGCCGGGCTGTATCGGTATTGGTTAACCTCATGGCCGATTCGGTAAAGGAAACGCCGCAGTTTAGTTTGGTTAAGGATACAACGCTTAATTTTTACAGTGCTATCCCCGATAGTTCACAGCAGAAATTAAGTCCGGGAGAAATTGAACTGGCAAAAACCAGCGAGCTTTCGGTTAACATGAATTTGAAAAGGAGTGTGATGAAGGTTACCTTAAATCATACGGCCAAAGACGCTAACGACTTGCAGTACTATCTGCAAAATGTATCCAAAATTGCCCTCAGCAGCCAAATCAACGCAGTTACATCCAATGATAAGGCAAATAAGGCCATTGATGCGCGGCAAATGGTGGCCGGGCAGGACTATTACTCGTACGATATTACGCCGCATAAATTTTATCGCATTATTGACAAAGCCAAGTTCAACGCCTTCCTGAAAAAAACAAAGGCAACTTTTATGATGGCCAAAGCTATGCTGATTGATATGCCCTACAAGGTGATCCTCAGGTTTGCCCACCCGGTAAAAAAAATCGATAACTCAAAGGCCGTACTCTCGGCCGACAGGAGGGAGGTTACCCTCGTTACCAGCATGGACGAGGTGATCCGCAACCCCAATGTAATGAATCTGAAAATAGATTTTTGATCTGTACTGTTTTATGAAATGGTATAAGATTGAAGATGTGCCCGCAGCAGATCAGCCCTTTATAAAGAAAGTAAAAGCAGGTGGCAAAAGTATCTGCCTGGTTGGTTTTGAAGAAAAACTTTACGCCACATCAGCCAAATGCCCGCATGCCGGTGCTGATATGAGCGAGGGCTTATGCGTACGCAAAATGATAGTATGCCCATATCATCGTTACACTTACGATTTGGAAACAGGCAAAGGCGGCGAAGGCCAAAATGATTTTATCGAAACTTATCCGGTTGATGTGAGGGAGGAAGGCGTATTTGTTGGAGTTGCCTCGTTTTGGGATAAGATGAGGGGAGGGTTTAAGTGAGACGCACTCTATAATAACGTCATTGCGAGGCACGAAGCAATCCCGAACTATACAGGGCGAATCTGCTAATCGGGGATTGCTTCGTACCTCGCAATGACGATAATGTTTATTTATAAACCTCTTTATTAGCCGAAGCCAAAGTATTCTTCAACAAACCAACAATGGTCATCAAACCTACGCCTCCCGGTACCGGGGTGATCCATGATGATTTTGGTGCCACGTTCTCAAAATCAACATCACCGTAAAGCTTAAAGCCCGATTTGGTAAGTTCTGAGGTTTCGCGGTTCATACCCACGTCAACTACCACTACGCCTTCTTTTACCATATCGGCAGTGATAAAATTCTTTTTGCCGATGGCTACAATCAGTATGTCGGCATCCAGCGTAAATTTCTTGATATCGGGCGTACGGCTGTGGCAAATGGTTACCGTGCAGTTGCCCGGAGTGGTGTTGCGCGCCATTAAAATACTCATTGGCGAGCCCACAATATTGCTGCGGCCAACAACTACACAATGTTTACCGGCTGTTTCAATGCCGTATTCCTTAAGCATTAAAGTGATACCATAAGGTGTAGCCGGGATAAACGATGGCAGGTTGCGCTGCATGCGGCCAAGGTTAACCGGGTGAAAGCCATCCACATCCTTACGGTGGTCAATACGCTCGGTTACTTTTTCAGGGTCGATATGTTTTGGCAACGGAAGCTGAACAATGATGCCGTCGATATCAGGATCGGCGTTCAATTCTTCAACTTTCTTCAATAATTCATCTTCAGTTACATCATCTTCATAACGCACCAATGATGATTTAAAGCCAACCTTTTCGCAGTTTTTCATTTTGCTGGCTACGTAGGTTTCGCTGCCCCCATCATGACCAACCAACACCGCTACAAGGTGCGGTTTCCTGCCGGTTTTCTCCAATATTTTAGCTGCTTCTTCAGCTATTTCAACCTTAAGTTTTTCTGATACGTATTTTCCGTCTAAAAGCTGCATATTATCTGGATATGAGACGTGAGATGTGAGATATGAGAAAAATGAAATTGTTTAATCTCAAATCTCTCGTCTCAAATCTCGCATCTAAATTAATCTAATTTCAAAACCGCCATAAACGCCGATTGCGGGATCTCTACGTTACCCACCTGGCGCATGCGTTTTTTACCTTGTTTCTGTTTCTCCAATAATTTACGCTTACGCGAGATGTCACCACCGTAACATTTGGCGGTTACGTCTTTACGTAATGCTTTCACTGTTTCACGAGCGATGATCTTGGCTCCGATAGAAGCCTGGATAATGATCTCGAATTGCTGGCGTGGCAAAAGCTCTTTCAGTTTCTCGCAGATCTTTTTACCAAAATCGTACGAGTTACCGCGGTAGATTAGTGATGACAGGGCATCCACCGGCTCGCTGTTCAGGCGGATATCCAGTTTTACCAGGTCCGACTGGCGGTAGCCAATCTGGTGATAATCAAATGAGGCATAACCTTTCGAAATCGTTTTCAGCTTATCGTAAAAATCAAATACAATCTCACCCATCGGCATCTCAAAAATCAACTCAACGCGCTCGGATGTTAAGTAGGATTGATTGGTGATGGTACCACGTTTCTGGATACAAAGCGACATTACCGGGCCAACAAATTCTGATTTGGTGATGATGGTTGCCTTAATATAAGGTTCCTCTACATAATCAATTTTCGAAGGATCGGGAAGATCTGAAGGGTTGTTTACAATCAGCTCATCGCCTTTTGTTGTATGGGCCAGGTATGATACGTTGGGTACGGTGGTAATAACCGTCATGTTAAACTCACGCTCCAAGCGTTCCTGGATAATTTCCATGTGAAGCATACCCAAAAAGCCGCAACGGAAACCGAAGCCCAAGGCTGCGGATGATTCCGGTTCAAAAACCAATGAAGCATCGTTTAACTGAAGCTTAGCCATTGATTCGCGAAGTTCTTCATAGTCTTCGGTATCAACCGGGTAAATACCGGCAAATACCATTGGTTTTACCTCTTCAAAACCCTGGATTCCCTCTTCACAAGGGCGATCAACGTGGGTAATGGTATCACCTACTTTAACCTCTTTGGCTTCTTTAATACCCGAGATGATATAGCCTACGTCGCCGGTTTTAATTACATCCTTAGCCAGCGGGCGAAGCTTCAGCGTACCTACCTCATCAGCCAAATATTGCTTTTCGGTAGCTACGAATTTTACTTTATCGCCTTTGCGGATCTCGCCGTTAACCACTTTAAAGTAAGCGATAATACCGCGGAAAGAGTTAAATACCGAGTCGAAGATTAACGCTTGCAGGGGTGCCTTAGGATCACCAACCGGTGCCGGTACACGTTCAACAATAGCACGTAAAATATCATGCACACCCATGCCTGTTTTGCCCGAAGCTGCCAGAATTTCTTCGCGTTTGCAGCCAATCAGGTCAACAATCTGGTCTTTTACCTCTTCGGGCATAGCGCCCGGAAGGTCCATTTTATTGAGGATAGGGATAATTTCCAGGTCGTTTTCTAACGCAAGGTAAAGGTTGGAGATGGTTTGCGCCTGGATACCCTGGGCAGCATCAACAATCAGTAACGCGCCTTCGCAGGCCGCTATCGAGCGTGATACCTCGTACGAAAAATCTACGTGTCCGGGGGTATCAATCAGGTTGAGCACGTATTTCTGACCGTCAAGCTCATAGTCCATTTGTATGGCATGGCTTTTTATGGTAATACCGCGCTCGCGCTCCAGATCCATATCGTCAAGCAGTTGTGCCTGCGATTCGCGCTGGGTGATGGTGTTAGTATATTCTAATAACCTATCGGCAAGTGTACTTTTGCCGTGGTCAATATGTGCTATGATACAAAAATTACGAATGTGCTCCATTGAACCGCAAAAATAGCTTTTTAGGATGATAATTTGGTATTGAGTTTATTAATTGCCGTTTTAATTGTTTGATGCTATAGCAATTCAAATAAACAGGCGGTTAAGTTAAAGCAAAAATGAATACAGATCCCGTACCAGATGGTGTTTTCTTTAACACGGGTATAACCCAGTAATAATGCGAAAGGTATTAACCAAAATAAAGAAATGAAACTGAAATGGATAATGGCAAACAGGAATGCCGACATAAAAACGGCCTGCCCGGTATCAGCAATGTTTAATAAGTTTTTAAGCAGATAGCCTCTGAAGCCAAGCTCTTCGAACAGGGCGGGTGTTACCGCCAGGAAAAATATCAGCAAAAAAGCACCACCCGGCAAGCCTTTAAAAGTTGAATAATAATCGCCATCGCGCGAGAAAACGGTTACATTGATCCAGGTAACGGAGTAATGAACTATTACACCGCCTATCATGGCAATGGCGCAATAACCGGCCAGTTTTTGCCACGAAAATGAAGGCCAGCGCAACAGTTTTTTACAATCATCCCAGTTATAAGCAAAAAAAATGACGGCTGTACCGGCAATAACAACTTCAACGATCAACGACCAGCCAATGTCTTTAAAATAATTAACAAATGATGATAGCGCGCAAACCAGTATGTTGATGCCGTAAAACAGCGCGGCCTGCTGTAGCTGCTGCCAGTTATTCGGGCGGCTTTGTTCGGCATTTATTTCTGATTGCCGGTGACCGCAACTGCCACAAAACCTTACACTTATAAAATTGAGTGCCCCGCACTGGCTACAGTACCTTGTTTGAGATATTTCCTGCTCTTCGGTAATCAAAAGTGTTAAGCGATATTATTTTCTTTACGAATTTTTTCTACGTCCATGGCAGATTTAATACCTCTGATCATGTAACCAATGATGATGATCTTAACGAGTATTCCCTGCAAAAGGCTTGTAGGAGAAACCACGGCGTTCAAAACCTGTACAATAACATAAAGCGAGAGGCCTGATACGAGGCAGGCTAAAGGTTTACGCTTACTATAGCTGCCCAATACCAAAAATATAGCAGCCATGATAATATTGGTGATAACTACAGCCACAACGTCGGGGTCGTCTTTATGAAGACCGAAATATATCAAAGCAGCAAATACAAAAATACCCGAGAGGTAATACAAGGTATTTGTAGCCTGCCTTAATGATTTATTGTAGGTAAACAGATCTATTTCCTGTATCTCGCGCTCCGAGATAAAGTGGTTTTGCTCGGTTTCAGTACCTTTTACAGGATAACCGCATTGCGTACAAAAGGTATCTTCCGCTTTAATTTCGGTATTACAGTATGTGCATCTTTCGGCCGGTACAACCGCTGCAGGAATTTGATTTTCCATTGAATTATTGTGATAAGGACTAAATATGAACGTAGATAATTATTGAAATTTAATTAAGAGATAAAAAATATATTTTAGTTGAACGGTATTAACAACTTTACCAATAATCTATGGTTCAAAATCTGATTCCTGTTTCGCTGATCAATAATCTTCAGAACAAGCTCGATATAACGATAACCGGTGTTAATACAGTTAGCGGCGGAGATATAAACCATCTATACAAATTGCAAGGGGCTGATAATGATTATTTGTTAAAGTTGAATGACAGGTATGCTTATCCCGGTATGTTTTTAAAAGAAAAGGAAGGCTTATCAGCAATCAGCAAAACTGCCTCGGTAGCAGTTCCCCAGATTATTTTACAGGGCGATTTTGAGGCTTATAGTTATTTGGTTTTGCAATGGATTGATGCGGTACCGGGGAACAGCGCATCATCGGCAATGCTTGGTACCCAACTCGCTCAAATGCATGGTAACACCGATAGCCGCTTTGGTTTTTTTGCTGATAACTATATGGGGTCATTAGCGCAAAGCAACAGATGGCACAATACCTGGAGTGGTTTTTTTATTGAAGAACGCCTGCAACCTATGGTTAAAATGGCAGTTGATAAAAATGAATTAACCAAAGCAGATGTACGTTTATTTGAAGAGGTATATAAAAAGCTCCCCTCACTTTTTGATGAAGAGCCACCATCGCTTATTCACGGTGATCTTTGGTCTGGAAATTATCTCATCGGTACTGATGGTGTTCCATACCTTATTGATCCGGCTGTGAGCTACAGTAACCGCGAGTTTGATATTGCCATGACAACCCTGTTTGGTGGCTTCGATAACGTTTTTTACCAGGCCTATCACGAGGCGTTCCCTTTACCGAAAGGCTGGCAGCAACGCCTCAAACTTTGGAATTTATACCCTTTGCTTATACACGTAAACCTGTTTGGCGGCGGCTATGCCCGGCAGGTGAGGCAAAATCTCTCCTCGTTTATTTAATTTACAGGTTCAACAATAACCGGCGTTTCAGATACATTTACGCTTAACTTGCCATTATTGGTATCAACTGTTTGTTTAGCTGCATCATTTGCTCCGGGTGTTAAGGTATAAATGTTTGCCTTTGCCGCAGCTACATTAAGCACATAGTTGGCAGTGCGCCCTTTCTGGTCGGGCACGGCTAAAATATACATGGTTTTTGAACCGGAAACGTACTTATCAACCAGCGGATCTGTATTTATGGTGCCGGCATATTTATAATTCCCCAGCAACTTGTTTGCCTGCAAAATATAATCGGCAGCGGGGCGGCGCTTACCGTTTTCGGCCAGGCCCGATGTTGCATATTGTACATCAGCATTTGGGGTATCATCTAAAAGCTGGTAAAAAAACAAGCGCTGTATGCCATGACGCATATACAGTAATGATGTGCGTAAAATCCAATCGCCCTGGGTTTCAAGCGGCGTTTTATTACCTATGTAGGAGGCTTTCTGGTAGCTGCCCTGGTTAATATCATAGCCGGCCTCGGTTACCCAAACGGGCACGGGCTTGCTTAACGATTTTGCAAGTTTTACAAACTCATCCGCAATTTCGCCCGCCATGGATAATTCGGGCGCTACGCCGGTGGTCGATTTAGCGTGGGTTAAAATATTACCGTTGTTACTGTAGTAATGATAGTTAATTACATCAAAACATAAATTAATGCTGCCATCAGCCCGGTAGCCGCGGTTTGTTTTGCACCATTCAATCATCTTTTTAACAAAGTTAATATCGCATGTTGCTAATCCGCCCATTACTACCAACATAGCTGGGTCGGCCTGTTTTACACCCACATCTTTACCCAATTTACCGAGGTTGCCATCATAAAACGCCGACATATTGGCTGCATATTCTTCGGCGGTTTGTTCGGTTGCCGGGCCTTTCCACCATTTATCGCGTTCGTTATCGCACTCAACATATTTTACCAGATCCAATCCAATTTTTATTTGGTTGGGCGGGTCATTCGGCCAGCGGGTGCTTGCATCAGCTTTAACCAGATTTCTATCAATATTTTTATTGGAACCATAACGTGCGGCAAACTGAAAAGCCATGCGGGCCTGATTGGTATAACTGGCAGGATCCGATTTGTTCAATCCATAGGGGAGAGGGGCATTCTCCTTATCCTGCATATCTTTAGGATAAGTATCTACAATCCAGGGCGGACAGGTTTTTATATCAGCCAAAACAAAAATACCATCCTGCTTGCAACGGGCGTAAATCAAATCATAATCCCAGCTGCCATCATGCGCCGGACTGAAAGTATAATTGCCTTTAGTACTCTCCATTCGCCCCCAGTTAAGATAATGCCTGATGCCGCTGAATGATTTAATGAGCGACATGTTGGTTTCGTAAATGGTGCTTTTAAGATTAGGATTCGCCGGATCCTGTAAAAAATTCCACTCGTAAGTGTTTACGCCAAACATGTTTTTGAGTGGAACTATAGATGGAGCCGATGTAAGGACTTTATTATTTGGAAAAGCCTGGCTGTTTCTTTTTACACTGTCAGCAGGCTGTGTATGGCAGCGGTTAAGCGATAGGCTGAATAATGATAAGGTTACCAGTATTTTATAATGAAATAGGATAGACATGCCTTTTTAGGATTTGTGTACTCAAGCTACAAATAATTAAGATTATTAAAAGACATAAAAAATGAAAAGCCCGGCAATGCGGGCTCAGGTATCTTTTCGAAATTTGTGGCTGATTACTTCACCTTCACATAAGTCTCAATTATCTCGTGATCTACCTTCAGGCTGTCAATCTTCTCAATACCTTTTTGCACCAGGGTATCGTTAGTAACGGTAAGCTTGAATTTAAAATCGCGGTTTTCCCAATCACGGGCATCGCAGTAGGCCAGGTGTTCGGTGTAATCGTCGCCGTTTAAGGTATAAGTGCCGGCGCCCGAAGAATAATATGGCTTAGCCGTTTTACCATGCACCAAATCGTGCGTAAAAAACGCGAAGTTGGTGGCGTTAAACATCTTAAACATTTCCTGGTCTTTTGGCGGGGTGGTTACTGTAGTGTCGCCTTTCTGGATGCTTTTGCTCGAGATAAGGTGCCAGGTGCCATCAAGCGTGGTTGCCGCTTTTGGTGTTTCGGTAACTTCTTTTGATTGATTGTTGCAGGCCGCTAAGGTTAATAACAAAAAAGATGCTAAGTAATAGGTTTTCATGCTGTTAATAAAGGTTATTGGATATACAATGATAGCATAAAAAAAAGCATAGACAATAATTTTGCCTATGCTTTTTAAAATAATTTCAAAAGTTATTATTACTCGCCTCTTTTCAAACCAAATTTTTCAATTTTACTGTAGAGGTGACTACGCTGAATATCGATATCATCAGCCGTTTTGGATACATTCCAGTTGTTTTTTTCGAGTTTGAATTTGATGTACTCGCGCTCAGCATAATCCTTGTACTCCTGGAAGTTATTAAACTGGTCGAAATCAGTTTGTGGCGCTGCCGCCGCTTCACCCGCAACCGCGGTAACCGGTGCCGATGGGTTAGCAAAAGCTTTTACATCGCTGTCGGTTATGATCTTATCGCTCAAAATAATTAAACGCTCAACCATGTTGCGCAGTTCGCGGATATTACCTGTCCAAGGTAATGATTTTAATGCTTCCAGCGCCGCATCTGAGATCTTTTTAACCGGCATGCCGTACTCGCTGCAAATCTCATCCAAAAAAGCCTGGGTTAACAGGGGGATATCGTCCTTACGTTCAATGAGTGGTGGCACATGGATCAGGATTACGCTCAGGCGGTGGTACAAGTCCATCCTGAAGTTGCCGGCTTCAATTTCTTTAAGCAAATCTTTGTTGGTTGCCGCTACCACACGTACATCAACATCAATTTCCTTTTCGCCGCCAACCCGGGTAATTTTATTTTCCTGCAGGGCACGCAATACCTTGGCCTGTGCCGATTGGCTCATATCGCCAATCTCATCCAAAAACAGGGTACCGCCATTGGCCGATTCAAATTTGCCTATCCTTTGTTTAATAGCCGATGTAAACGATCCTTTTTCGTGACCGAATAGTTCGCTTTCAATCAACTCGGAAGGAATGGCCGCGCAGTTCACCTCTATAATAGGGGCCGATGAACGGTGTGATTTTTCGTGCAGCCAACGTGCAACCAGTTCTTTACCGCTGCCGTTGGCACCGGTTACCAATACGCGGGCATCGGTGGGAGCTACCCTGTCGATAGTTTCCTTTATTTTAATTATTGCCTGCGAATCGCCTAAAATAGGGCGAACCTTAGATACTTTGCGTTTTAAAACTTTGGCCTCAACAACCAAACTACCACGATCAAGCGCGTTGCGAACGGTGATAAGCAGGCGGTTCAGATCAGGCGGTTTCGAGATAAAATCGAACGCGCCTTTTTTACTGGCCTCAACGGCGGTTTCAACCGTGCCGTGGCCTGATATCATGATAAAGGGCAGGTCGGGTTTAATGGCAAGGCCTTCGGTTAAAACCTCCATGCCATCCATGCGATTCATTTTGATATCGCAAAGTACCAGGTCGTAATCCTTTTTTTCAATAAGCTGTAAACCGTCAACTCCGTTGTCTACGTCTTCAACTTCATAATCTTCATACTCCAATATCTCGCGAAGCGTGCTCCGGATCGACCGCTCATCGTCAATTATTAAAATTTTAGCCATGTTTTATATTTAAATCCAGGTAGTTATGTTTAAGCGCTAATATATAGGGTTTGTATAGAAAAACAAACACTTTTAATGTGCTTAAAAGGTTTAAAAGGCATAAATGTTTGCCTTATTTTCAAATTAATTGCAAAATGTTTGCGATAAAATAAAAAACCCCTCGCTTTGCAGCAAGGGGTAATACAGCAGCAAACCTGTAAGCCGGGTTCTGTATTGCCAGTTAAGGCAACTTCTATCATTTATCTGGCCCTGTTATCACTAACAGGTTTAAACAACCTACCCATCCCAACGACCGGCCTTACGACCGATACGGGAGCGAGCAACTCCGCTTTCGGGACCTATTTGGTTTTTCAACTCCTGAGGTTTACCGTCATAGCCGGTCGCCCGGTTATGCCGTGAGCTCTTACCTCACGTTTTCACCCTTACCCACCTAAGCGGGCGGTATTTTCTCTGTGGCACTTTGCTGTCGCCGGCTGCCGGCGCCTTCCCGTTAGGAAGCAGGATGCTCTATGTTGCCCGGACTTTCCTCCGCCAAACAAGCTGGCAGCGATAGAACGTTTTGCGGGTGTAAAGATAGGGAAATTTGTTGGTGGTTCATGGTTCATAGATCATAGTTCATGGTTTTTGGGGAGGATTGCCCAAAATGCAAAATGCAGCTACCATGATCCATGAACTATCAACTATGAGCTAAAAGTTATTTACAATTCTTCAAATCGCCCTGCACCTGTTCAAGGTTAATGGTTCCCAGTTTGTTGCCGAACGAATTGGTGATGTAGGTAAGCACTTTAGCAATTTCGATGGGTGAAAGATCATCACCCTGCATCTGATCGTCAAAAACGCGGCCGTTGACAGTTATTTTACCTTCAAGGCCTTTTTGTACAAAACAGGCCAGTTTTGTTTTATTGTTCTTTAAATACGTAGAATCAGTAAGCGGTGGAATGAGCGACTGCAGGCCCAGGCCCTCCTTGCCGTGGCAATTTTGGCAATACTGCTGATAAAGCGCACTGCCGCCCGAGTAGTAACGGTTAAACTCTATCTCCTGTTCGTTTTGGCACGATGCGGCCAAAATAACCACCATCATAGCAAGCAAACCGCAAAAAACTAATTTCATTTCGCGCTGATTTGATCTGGTTCGGCTTTGAGGGTTTTGATATCGGCTATCAGTTTGGTTACCTCTGCAGGGTCGGTACCTTCGTAGCTGCCGCGGATGCGTTTTTGCTTATCAATCAAAATAAAAAAACCATCATGAATGTATTCGCCTTTCGGATTTTTTTCGGATACGCTTTGCAGGTAGTTTTTTGATATTTTATAAGTATCGCCCTTTTCGCCATGCAATAGCCACCAGGTGTTGCCGGCAATGCCAAGCTTATCGGCATGCCGTTTTAATACCGGTACGGTATCGTATTTTGGGTCGATAGTATGCGAAATGATCCTGAAATCGGCATCATCCTTAAACTCTTTATATACATTAAGCATATTGCGGTGCATAACCGGGCAAATAGAAGGGCAGGTGGTGAAAAAGAAATCGGCAACGTAAATTTTGCCGGCCAGGCTTTTTTCGGTAATGGTATCGCCGTATTGGTTTACAAACTTAAATGCCGGTATGGTGGCATATTCGGTATCCGTTACGGTTTTGCCGTTAACCGTTTTGGTAACCGGTGTTTTGTATCCCAATATAGGCAGCGCGGTTTTGTTATCGTTTGATTTGCAGGCATTAAAAAGCATTATTGCAATTACGCCTATCCATAGTTTCTTCATTATTTAACCGGTATTTGGGTAATATATTTAGTTGAGCCAGCTACAGCACTTGCAATTTGTGTATCTATTTTAACAATCAGTTTTTTTTGATCTTCAAGATAAGTCATAATCTCCTGGTGTGTTTTGCCCTTGTTTTCGGCATCAAAATTATGCATCCAGTCGCTCATGGCATTATCCGCATCATCAATTTGTTTGATATATGCTTTAGCCGTGTCCATATTCACAGCAGGCGAAGCGTGCTTAACAAGGCTATCAAGCAGCATTTTGTTTTTCATCAACTGCTCGTCGCTGGCCATTACCTTATCATGTACGGCAATTACCTGGTTTAAAAGGTCTTTTTCCTGTTTTTTGGTATCGTTGCAGGCGGATAACGCGATGCCGGCCAAAAGCGCTAAATATAATTTTTTCATAGTTTTTGATAGCCTGGTGAACCCTGCAAATATGCTAAATGTTTAGCTGTTTAGTAGTCTTAAATAATAACTATAATCTGTAATGGGTAAAGTTTGGGCACCGGCAAATTTTAGTTGCTGTCCTATCTGGGCCCTTGTATGAGTACCATGATTAATTACGTGGGTTATAATTTCGTTGAGTTGGTTTTCATAATAATCGCCGGCAAAGCTGTGATAGGGGATTACCTTATCAAAATCAGCTTCGCTCAACTCATCAATAAATGAGGTCCAGGCCTGGTGTCTCGGGCTAACCAACTGCTTGCATTGGTCGATGCTAAGCGGTTCGGGCCAGGGCGTGGTCATGGTAGGGGTGGCGAGGCTGCAGCGTTCAAGCCAAACCAGCTCGGTGGTAAGGAGGTGCGTCATCAGCTTTATGGTAACGGCGGGTGTGTCTTTATCGGCCATAGCCGTTAAAATCTGTTGGGTGGCAAATTTGTTGTAATCAAACAGTTTGATAAAATAGGCTTTCATACAACTCAAAAATAACAAACATACTCCAATAAAAAATTTGTATCTTGCTACGTGAAATAGGCTGGTTAACAATTATATAACATGGTTGTTATATTCAGCAAACATCTGCTTGCTACCTTTATGTTGTATCTAAAAGGCAATGTTATGAATTTCATTTTCAATATCACAAAATTGATCACCGGTTTTCGCCAGTGGATGATGCTTAAAAGTATGCGTTCATCGTTTATACATTAAGTTATCATTTTGTAGTTTTTCATTTATAAATATAATTGCACTTTTGGGCTTTTGTAGCTCAAATTAATGGAACTTACTGACCGGAATATACAATTAAGCAAGGATCTTTTTGGCAGCGACTTTGACTGGGGTGTTTCTACCGCCGCATTCCAGGTAGAGGGTGCACATGATGCAGATGGTAAAGGGCTATCCGTATGGGATGTATTCACCGCTAAAAAAGGGAAAATCCTTAACGGCGATCACGCCATTGAAGCCTGTGATTTTTATAACCGGTACGAACAGGATATCGACCTGATCAAACAACTCAGTATCCCCAATTTCCGCTTCTCTATCTCCTGGACCCGCATTTTACCCGATGGCACCGGCAGAGTTAACCAGGCGGGTATTGATTACTATAACCGGGTAATAAACTACTGTATTAAACAAGGCATTGAACCATGGCTTACCGTTTACCATTGGGATTTGCCCCATGTGCTTGAGGTAAAAGGAGGATGGACAAACCGCGAGGTTATAGGCTGGTTCAGCGAGTTTATCACTATTTGCGCTCAAAACTTTGGCGACAGGGTAAAACATTGGATGGTAATGAACGAGCCGGTTGTTTTCACCGGTGCCGGATATTTTTTCGGCATCCACGCGCCCGGGCGAAGCGGTATGAAGAATTTTACACCTGCCATTCACCACGTTACCTTAAGTATTGCCGAAGGCGGCAGGATTTTACGCAAACTGCTGCCCGCATCGGCACAGATAGGTACTACGTTTTCCTGCTCGCAAATTACACCGTACACCGATAAACCTAAGGACATTGCTGCTGCCGTACGTGCCGATGCATTGATAAACAGGCTCTACATCGAGCCTTTGCTGGGCATGGGTTACCCTATAGCCGACTTGCCTGCATTGCGGGATCTTAAAAAATACTTTTATCCCGGCGATGAGGATAAGCTGAAATTTGATTTTGATTTCATCGGCATTCAAAACTATACCCGCGAAGTGGTGAAACACTCGTTTTTTACGCCATATATCCAGGCCAGTATGGTTAAGGCCGAAAAACGGGGCGTTGAGCTTACAGCTATGCGCTGGGAGGTTTATCCGCCTTCTATTTATCACATGATAAAAAAATATGATGCATATCCCGGTGTAAAAAAAATTATCATTACCGAAAACGGTTCCGCTTTTCCCGATTCTGTTACCGATGGTGAAGTAAACGACCCGCAAAGGCGGCAATACCTGCAAAACTACATAGCGCAGGTTTTGAAGGCCAAAAACGAAGGCTGCAAAGTGAGCGGCTATTTTGTTTGGACATTAACCGATAATTTTGAATGGGCCGAAGGCTATCACCCCCGTTTTGGGTTAATTCACGTTGATCACGCCACGCAAAAACGAACGGTTAAAGCATCGGGCCGTTGGTATGGTGAGTTTTTGAAGGGATAATAAGGTTGAGCTGGAAAACCACATCCTGATAGTCGCTATCATAAATGCTGCCGGGGCGATCCGTAGAGACACGGATCGGAAGTAAAAATAGAAAACCATTTTTTTTCAAGGCTTTCAGCTTTTAGCCTTCTGCCTTTAGCTCTTCCTTCGGCAATGTAAAATAAAAGGTTGTACCGTTTTCGGTATCGCTGTCAAACCAGATGCGGCCACCATGTTTTTCGATGATCTGCCGGCAGATGGACAGCCCCAGGCCAAACGATTTTTCGCCTGCGGTGCCCGGGCGTTTGGCATTGGTGAACATGTTAAATACCTGGCCTTTAAGTTTATCAGGGATCCCTATCCCATTGTCTTTTACTGATATTTTCACCTCACGCTCCAACTCCTCGGCCTTTACCAAAATAGCCGATGCCACCGGACTGAATTTAATGGCGTTGCTGATGAGGTTACTGATAACCCGCCAGATTTTTTCACGACTGATGCAAATTTCCAATGGCCGACTTAAGGTTATAATGCTGATGATCTGTTGTTTTTCGGCAGCTTTAAAACGCAGCAACTCGGCGCTGTTGTTTAATAATGAATTAATTTCAACAGGCTCCTTATTTAACACAACCGATGTGGAATTGGTGGCTTCCAATATTTCGTTAATCAGTTCGATAGAGTTAAAAGAGGTTTCCCTGATCAGGTTGATCATTTCCTTTTGCTCGGCGGTATAATTTTCGCCGCTCATTACACTGGTAAGCGATGCTATACCGCCAATGGGGTTGCGCAGGTCGTGTGCTACGGTGCGCAGTATGCGGTCTTTTTCCTGGCTGTTAAGGCGTAACTCCTTAAGTGCCTTTTCCAGGTCGTGGTTTTGGCTGTTAATCTGGTTGTTGAGGCCGCCAAGCGTTTTTATATTCTTTTTTGATTTTTGCCAGTTGAAAAATATCAGTGAGATAATAACAATCAGCATAATGGCAAAAACACCGGTTACATTTAAATACAGGTGCTGTAGCTGGTTATTCTTTTTCAGGTTGTTAAACTCGTTGTCCTTTTCCAGGCTTTTAACCTGTTCGGCCACATCGGCTTCTTTTAATTTACGGCTGTTGCTGGTAATGGTATCTTTAAGTTCATCATACAATTTAAAATGCATCATGGCCCGTTGATGGTCGTTCATTTTTAAAAAGTAATGCGACATAAACAGGTGCCAGTCCTGCTCGGCATAGATGCTTTTTACGCTGTCAAACTGCAGGCCGATAGTATTAAGGATACTCAGTAACGAATCGTTGGCATTTTCTTTATCGTAAATGTCGGCCAGTTTTAATTCGGCATATTGGGCATCGTTATTATCATTACCCTTACGAAGGTTTATGGCTATGCTTTTTTTAAGCAAACCTTTGGCCTTGTCATAATTTTTTTGCTTAATGTAAATATCGGCCATATTGCCATAAATCACCCCCCGGGCTACTTCGCCCATTTGCGGCCTGTCTTTAAACCTGTCTTTATTGTTTTGCAGGTATTCAAGCGCCTGTTTGTAAAAGTACATGGCGCTGTCGGTCATCTGCTTTTTACTGTAGCTAAGGCCGGCGTTGTTCAGTAATTCCTGGCGACGATAAAAATAGTTGAAGTTACCATCGCAGGATGCCGTTTCTTCAAAACTCTTTTTAAAAAAACGTGCAGCCCGGCCATAATGCTCTTGTTTGTAAAGGATCATACCCATGCGGTAACTGTAATCGCCCAGTGTACAATCGTCAAGGTTGTTATTGGCAATCACCTTGCCGCTGTAAAAGTAGCCGTAAGCCTCGTTATAGCGGTGCATATCAAACAAAACATCTCCCTTTGATAAATGGGCCTGGCCGTATTCGTTAGTGAATTTTAATTTTTTCTCGGGCGTATCAAACATGTTCAGCATACTATCGGCATATAGCAGGGCCGTATTCCGATCATTTTTGATATGCGAATTGTAGTTGTAAACAAAAAAATAATAATTGTAAACCTGTTTAAAACCAAGGCCTGAAGAATGATGGAAGGCCGAATCGAGATAGTGCACCGCCTTTTCGTACTGCCCGTTATCATACAACTTATTTGCCGTGTCAGCTATGCTGTTGTATGCCGATGAGGATAATTGTCCGCCCTGTTGTTTTTTGCATGAACTGCCGGTTAAAAAAAAACAGGCCACAAACAAGCTTATCCATAAATTACAGGATAACCATACAGGTACGGAACTCTTATTTATAAACATTAAAAAGTACTAAATTATGGCAGGTTTGGCAGTATTATAAAGTTGGGTTAAACTAAAAATAATTTAAAAATTATCACAGCTTTTTTAAGAATATTGTTAATTAATTATCTATAATGAAATTTTTGATCTGATTTAAAAAGTTTAGCGATGTTACCCGGTTATTTAAACCTCCGTGGGGAGATAAACATGAAAGCTCGATCCGGTATTCACTTCGCTTTCCAGCCAAATCTTTCCGCTGTGTTTTTCAACTATCTGGCGGCAGATGGACAGCCCAAGCCCGAAAGATTTTTCGCCATCTGTGCCTGCCCGCTTAGCGTTGGTGAACATGTTAAATACCTGTTGCTGCAATTGGTGCGGGATGCCTATACCATGATCTGTAACACATAATTCAACTCCGCCGTCTTTTTCGGTTACATGCACATTTATTACCGCGCCTTTGGGGCTGAATTTTATTGCGTTACTGATCAGGTTGCTCATAACCCGCCAAATTTTTTCGCGGTTTATCAGTAGTTCGGTTGGGTTATCTAACAGGCAGAGTATAATTTCCTGTTTCTTTTCGGCGGCTTTAAACCGTAAAAGTTCTACGCTGTTACCAACCAGGCTGTTAATTTCCACCCACTCTTTATTAAAAGCAGCCGACGCAGTATTGGCCGCCTCTAAAATTTCATTAATCAGTTCGAGCGAGTTGAAAGAGGTTTCTTTGATGAGATTGATGAGATTGTTTTGTTCCTCATCGTTAGTATCCTCAACCATGGCCGTTGATAACGAGGCTATCCCACCCAGCGGATTACGCAGGTCATGGGCCACTGTACGCAGAATCCGGTCTTTTTCTCTGCTGGCCAGGTTAACTTCTTCAAGCGTATTTTCCAACTCAGTTTTTTGCAGCCTGATCTGGTTGTTTAATTTTTTTACAGCGATAACGTCTTTTTTTGAGCGTTTAAGATTGCGGAACACCAGGAAGATGATGATAACGGCCATCACCGAAAATAAAACAGCCAGGTAAATGTAAACAAGCTGCAGCGTGTTATGGCCCTTAAGGTTTTCAATCTGGTCCTGCTTATCAAAACTGGCCTGCTGCTGGCTGATATCCGTGCGCTTTAACGATAAAGCCCGCTTTGCTAACGAATCTTTTAAGGCCGAATAGTTTTGCAGGTAATGAAGCGCATTCTGGTCGTCCTGTTTTATTACATAATAGCTGCTCATTAGCTTATTCCAGCCGGTTTCGGCCTCTTCATTTTTCAGGGTATCAAGCTGGGTGCGCAGGGTTTGCAATATTTTAAACAGATCATCGGTTCTGTTGGTTTGCAGGTAAAGGCGGGCAAGCTTTATTTCGGTTAATTGCGCGTCGCGGTTATCATTATGAGGCTGCAGGTTTATGGCGATGCTCTTTTTCAGCAGCTCTTCGGCCCGGTTATAGTTTTTGGTGTTCAAAGCAACATCTCCCTGGTTACCATAAACTACACCACGCGCAACCTCCAGTTTTGATGGATCGTTGCCGAAACGTTTTGCGTTTACGTTAATATAATCAAGCGTTTTCTGCAGGTAAAGGCTGGCACTGTCAATATCGCCGCTATTTTTATAGCTTTCGCCAATGTTATCAAGCAGTTCCTGCCGCTGGTAAAATGACCTGAAATCATCGTGGTAAGCAAAACTTTGTTTGTAGCTTATTTTGAAGTAATTGGCTGCTTCGCGGTAATGCCCCTGTTTAAACAGCATCATGCCCATGCGGTAAGTATATTCGGCTAAAATGGCATCGTTAAGGCCACTTTTACCAATGTAATATCCCTGGTAAAAATATTTATAGGCATCATCGTACTGTTGCAGATCTGAGTAGGCATCACCTGCGGCAAAGCTTGCTTCGGCATATTGCTGCTGGTATTGTTTTTGGGTGATGCTTTTTTTTGCCATGGCTATCATGCTGTCGGCATAGGCTATGGCTACCTTTTGGTTATGAAGTTCTTTACGGTTATACAGAAAATGAAAGGCATAATAGCGGAACTGATCGGCCACGAAAGGCTTTTTTACGTACCTGTATGCTGAATCGAGATATTTAATGGCCTTGTGCGGATTTTTCCAAACGGTATTATATAGGGTAACGGTATCATATACCGGCTTGAATTGGGCTGAGTAATCGCCGGTGTCGTTGGTTTTGTCGGTACAGGAATTTAATAGCAATAGCCATACAATAGCCATCCAGGTAAACCGGAGACGTTGAAAATCTTTAAATCTGTTTAAGCTATTGGGGGTCGAAAACATTAACTGTGCAATAGCAACAAATATAAGGTTCGTAACTATTACGAACAATATTTATGTGTGTAAACAAAAGTTATGTTACTATTGACTAAATATACTGATTATCTGTTATTTGAAAGCATCCAGGCCCGTTACGTCCATACCGGTTATCAGCAGGTGGATATCGTGCGTGCCTTCGTAGGTTATCACCGATTCGAGGTTCATCATGTGCCTCATTATCGGGTATTCGCCGGTAATACCCATGCCGCCAAGCATTTGCCTTGCTTCGCGGGCAATGGTGATGGCTGTTTCAACGCTGTTTCGCTTTGCCATGGAGATTTGAGCAGGAGTAGCCCGGTTTTCATTTTTTAAATTGCCAAGGCGCCAAACCATCAACTGCCCTTTGGTGATTTCGGTTATCATTTCGGCAAGTTTTTTTTGTTGAAGCTGAAAACCGCCGATAGGCTTGCCAAACTGCTCGCGTTCTTTGGCATAACGCAGGGCGGTATCGTAGCAATCCATGGCGGCACCGAGAGCTCCCCAGGCTATGCCATAACGGGCCTGGTTTAAACACCCCAGCGGACCTTTTATACCTATAACATTGGGGAAAATATTCTCTTTAGGTACTTTAACATGATCAAAAACCAGTTCGCCGGTGGCTGATGCCCTTAACGACCATTTGTTGTGCGTAGCCGGGGTTGTAAAACCTTCCATACCGCGCTCAACAACGAGTCCGCGTATTTTTCCTTCCTCATCTTTAGCCCAAACAACGGCTATATCGGCAAAAGGCGAATTGGAGATCCACATTTTGGCCCCATTTAAAATATAATGATCGCCGGCATCTTTAATATTGGTGGTCATGCCGCCGGGGTTTGAACCATGATCGGGCTCGGTAAGGCCGAAGCAGCCCATCATTTCGCCGCTGGCCAGTTTGGGCAGGTATTTTTTACGCTGCTCTTCGCTGCCGTAAGCGTAAATGGGGTACATTACCAGTGATCCCTGTACCGAAGCCGTTGAGCGAATGCCCGAATCGCCGCGTTCCAGTTCCTGCATAATAATGCCGTACGATGTATAATCCAAGCCTGCGCCGCCGTATTCAACCGGGATTGTAGGGCCGAATGCGCCTATCTCCGCCAAACCTTTTAATAACTGCGACGGGAACTCGGCACGCTGGGCGTAATCCTCAATAATGGGGCTTAATTCCTTCTTTACCCAATCGCGCACTGAGGCGCGGATCAGCTTATGCTCGTCGGTAAGAAGTTCATCTAACAGGTAATAATCGGGAGCCTCGTACAGGTCTGTTTTAGCCATAACATTATAGTTGGTAAGCAAATATAACGGATTTGTTAGCGGTAAAAGCAAATGCAAAATGGCGTTTTTTGATGCCTGTGGGCTGTTTTGGGCTGAAAAGTAGGTTTAAATGATTTAAAGTGGGTTTTTGTTGAGAGAAAAAAATGAAAGAAATTTGAGCATTGGCGTATATTGACTCACCCCGACATCGCTACGCTCGTCGACCCTCTCTACGTTGCACGTTAAGAGGGTGCGGAAATTAAGTAAACAAGAAAAATTCTCTCTTTGTGCTTGCGCATATACGGGTGGCGACTATAGCGACGCCGGGGTGAGTAGGTTTTGCTGTTTAAAACTTTTTCATCCTGTCGGGGCCGTATTTACATGGTGTTATTTACATTTGACGCATGATCAATATAGCCTTGCAGGGCGCGGAATTTTTCGCGTACCATGGATTTTATCCCGAAGAACAAAAAATAGGTTGCCGTTTTGTGGTTGATGTAAATGTGGGTTTTATTCCTCCCGGCGATTTGCTGGAAGATAACCTGAGCAAAACCGTTGATTATGAACGCGTGTATATTATAGTATGCGAAGAAATGAAGCACCCGCGCAAACTGATAGAAACCGTGGGGCAAGCCATTATCGATCGCATAAAAAAGAAATATCCTTTTGTTGAAACGGTAGAAGTGGTTATCAAAAAACTTACGCCGCCTTTAAGCGGTAAAGTGGCGCACTCGGCCGTTATTATCAATTATAAAAAGGCCTGATTATGGAGTATAACAAAATAACTGAGGGTATATTAAATAGTATAAAAGCTATTGTGGGAGAGGAAGCTGTATTAACCGGACCCGAAAACCTCGAAAAATACAGCCACGACGAAACAGAAGACCTAATTTATTACCCCGAGGTAGTGGTTAAGCCGCAAAATCCTGAACGGGTTTCAGCATTGCTGAAGCTCTGCAATGAAAATATGATTTCCGTAACGCCGCGAGGTGCGGGTACCGGGTTAAGCGGAGGTGCGCTGCCGGTAAAAGGCGGTTTATTAATTGCAATGGAGCGCTTTAATAAAGTGCTTGAGATAGATGAGCAAAACCTGCAGGCCACGGTTGAGCCCGGCGTGGTTACCGAGGAATTTATGAACCAGGTAGCGGCCAAAGGCCTGCTTTACCCGGTTGACCCGGCCAGTAAGGGCAGTTGTTTTATTGGCGGGAACGTGTCGCACGGATCAGGCGGGCCGCGGGTGGTTAAATACGGCACCATTCGCGAATATGTGCTTAACCTGCAGGTAGTACTAACTTCGGGCGAGATTATCTGGACCGGGGCAAATACGCTTAAATATGCATCGGGATATAATTTAACCCAACTGATGATCGGCTCGGAGGGTACGCTGGGTATTGTTACCAAAATTGTAGTGAAGCTTATTCCGGCACCTACATTGGATGCTTTGATGCTGGCATCTTTCCCAACCAACGAAATGGCCTGCGCGGCAGTTTCGGCAATTTTTAGGGCCGGGATCATTCCATCGGCCCTGGAGTTCATGGAGCGGAAAGGAGTGGAGTGGGTAAAACAGCATGATGATATCGCTTTTGATTTACAGGATGGCATCGAGGGTTTTTTATTAATAGAAGTAGATGGTACCAACCAGGACGTAATTTTTGCCGATTGTGAAAAAATTAATACCGTACTGGAAGAGTTTGACTGCCTCGATGTGCTCTTTGCCGATTCATCGGCACAAAAAGACGAGTTATGGCGCCTGAGGCGTACGATGGCCGTATCGGTTAAATCAAACTCGGTTTATAAAGAAGAGGATACCGTTGTGCCCCGCGCAGCACTACCTCAGCTTATAAAAGGAATTAAAGAAACCGGTGCCAAATACGGCTTCGAATCGGTATGCTACGGTCATGCCGGCGATGGTAACCTGCACGTAAATATCATTAAAGCCAATATGAGTGATGAGGACTGGAACAATAAACTCAAATTCGGCATCCGGGAGATCTTTGAGTTAACCGTATCGTTGGGTGGCACCCTCTCGGGCGAGCATGGTATCGGCCTGGTGCAAAAGGAATTTATGCCAATAAAATATACCGATGCCCATTTTGCCCTTTGGAAGGGGATAAAGAATGTTTTCGACCCTAAAGGGATTCTGAACCCGGGCAAGATATTTTAGGTGGATGTGCAGATTTTAAATGTGCAGATATGCAAATGAAGGCGAATGTTATTGTAATTAAGCGTTTCTATTCATTTGCATATCTGCACATCTGAAATTCGCACATCTAAAGATCATTTGCACATCCGCACATCTGAAATCTGCACATCTGCCTCAATTCGTATTCAAAATCAACCGTGGCTCGTCGTAATTGATCATCCTGTGTCGCTCGGGCGTAGGTATAGGCACTGATTTATTGGCCGAGTAATCATAGCTGATACAAACCGTTTTGCCGGTGGTCACAATTTCCTCGCCCTGAGGGGTGATCTTCACAAGCACATGCATCATATCAAAACTGCTGTTACCTATGCGGATGGTACGCACATAGCAGGCTATGTTATCCTGTACGGTTAAGGGTTTCAGGTAATTAATCTCTGATCGGCCCAATATAATACCGGTATTGCTCCAATCCCAATCAATAATTTCTTTCCAATATCCTATGCGGGCAATCTCAAAATAGGTTAAATACACCGCGTTATTTACATGTCCGAACGAATCGATATCCGAAAAGCGGATAGGGATAGGCGTTTTATATTTGTAATCAGTAAGTTTTTCAGTCATTTTAGGTCATTTTGTCTGCCTTAATTAAATGTATGTGACTTTTTGTCTTTTAATTTAGGCGATTTTGCCGTTGGTACAGCAGTTGATTAATAGGTTGTGAAGTTAATAAAAACAAAACTTTTAGGAGGATATAACAATGACATTAGTAAAATTCAACAACGGCCTTAAAAATACTTCAGCTAACCCATTTTTTAGTGATGTATTTGATTCCCTGATCAATGATTCGTTTTTAAGCGATAAATTGATTGCCCGTGTGCCCGCCGTAAATATTGCCGAAACCGAAAGCGAATTCCACATTGAATTAGCCGTTCCCGGTTTGAAGAAAGAAGATTTCAAAATCAACATCGACAAAAACGTATTAAGCGTTGCTGCCGAAAAGAAAGCCGAAAACGTTGAAGAAGGTAAAAAATTCAGCAAACGCGAATACAGCTACAACTCATTTGTAAGATCATTCACTTTACCTGAAAGTGCCGATCAGTCAAAAATTGAAGCTGATTACGCTGATGGAATCCTGAAACTTACCGTAGCCAAAAGAGAAGAAGCTAAATTTCAGTCACGTGAAATTGCTGTAAAATAATTAAAGACTGTTTTCATAAAGTTTAGTTTGGTTTGAGGGCCGCCCCGTTAGGGGCGGCTCTTTTTTTGAGATTAGAACCAAAAACTTTTTAAGTTTACGGCATAAAACTTAAACGTTATTATGAAAAACAAATCAATTAAAATGTTAGGCCTTGCAGTAGTTGTGGCTTTTTTTTCGTGTAAGGGTAATCAAAAAAAGAACGATCTTGATGCTCAAATTAAATCTTACGTACAGTCTGCAAAAACATTAAATGATACTGCCAAGGGTTTTACCATCAATATTCCCGAAGGCTGGCAGCGTGTTGAAAAAGAAACAAATGGCGTAAGGTTCACCTTTCTTATGGGGCCAAAAGCTAATGGTTTCCAGGTTAACCTGAATATTCTTAAAGATAATATGAAAGGGATGAGTTTTGATGATTATATTGATTATAACCTTAAACACATGGGGGGAGTAGAGCCAGTCAATCTTAAGCAAACCGACATTATATTAATGGGATAAAGGGCAAAGTAATAAAATATAACGCCGTTATTCAAAACCTTGATTTACAATTTGGTTCATATGTAATACCGCTTCATGACGGTTCGGCTTATATCATTACCACTACCCAACTGGCCGCAGATAAACCTGGTTTTCAGGATGTACTTGATAAGGCAATTAACTCTTTTAAGGTTAATTAAGTACTTTGAAAATAAACCATGCCGACATGAAAAATGTCGGCATGGTTTATTTTAATCTGCCAATACTTTAACCGCAATGTTATTTCGTGTTGCCTTTGAATATGGACAGGCACGGTGCGCTGCTTCGGCCATTTTTTGGGCAATATCCCAGTCAACGCCGGGAATGTGCACATGTAATTCGGCGGATAAACAGTAAGCCGCTTCACTTTCTTTATTGAATGAGATATGCACATCAACAGTGGCCTGGGTTACATCCACGTTATCCCGCTTGCCAACCGAACCCAAGGCGCCCAGGTAACACGCGCCCCAGGCGCCCGCAAATAATAATTCAGGGTTGGCGTAGCCATCTTCGCCGCCAAGTGCTGCGGGAGCTTTCAGTTCCATATCGATAATGCCATCTTCCGATTTAATATGGCCATCACGGCCGCCTTTTGCTGTTACTACAGCGGTATATAATTTTTCCATGATTGTGTCCCTCCTTTATAAAAGCAACCTCACGGCTGTTGATTTGTTTGTCTGAACCGGGATTTGAGTGGATTTTTGAGATGGGCAGGATGGTTTGTCTGAACTCGAATTTGGGGGAATTAAGAAATTGACAGAATGCCTGGCATCGCAAAAAGGTCATTTAATTTGAATCAGCGAAATCAACGTAATCAAAAAAATCAACGGTTCAAAATATAGGCGTGTAAGTGGTCGTGGAGACACGACCACCGGGCAGGAATAATCTTTATCCTCATTATTTTTTAAATCCTGAAAATTAAGGTTCATAACCCCGGTTCAGAAAAAAATTATTCTAAAACAATATGATTACTAAAAATATTAGTATTTTTGATTTGGTATGAATGCGGATAGGATAACAGAAAAGCTTAATATTTTGGCCGATGCGGCTAAATACGATGTATCATGTGCATCAAGCGGGAGCAACAGGAAAAACAAGGATAAAGGTTTGGGCAATGCCAGCAACGGAATCTGTCATAGCTATACCGAAGACGGGCGATGTGTTTCGCTATTGAAAATTCTGCTTACCAACCATTGCATATTTGATTGCGCTTACTGTGTATCCCGAAAAAATAATGACATTAAACGCGCTGCTTTCACTGTGCAGGAGGTGGTTGATCTTACCATTAATTTTTACCGCCGCAATTACATCGAAGGGTTATTTTTAAGTTCGGGAATTTTTAAAGATGCTGATTATACCATGGAGCGCCTGGTTAGGGTAGCAAAAAAACTGCGTACCGAGCATAATTTTAATGGCTATATCCATCTCAAATCCATTCCAGGTGCAAGTGATGAACTGATGCGTGAAGCCGGTCTGTATGCCGACAGGCTAAGCGTTAACCTGGAAATGCCAACCGAAGCCGGGTTAAAACTATTGGCTCCGGATAAAAACCGCCAGGATATGATTGATCCGATGCGGTTTCTGAAAAATGAAATTGTTAAAAATACCGAAGAGAAAAAGCTTTTTAAAAGTACGCCGATGTTTGCACCTGCCGGGCAAAGCACACAGGTAATTGTAGGGGCCACACCCGAGAGTGACCAGCAGGTGCTGCAATCGGCTAATTATTTTTATAAAAACTTTAATTTAAAGCGGGTTTATTATTCGGGCTATGTGCCGGTTTTAGCAGATCAGCGTTTGCCGGCTTTAAATACTGCTGTACCTATGGTGCGCGAAAACCGGCTTTACCAGGCCGATTGGCTGATGCGCTTTTATGGCTTTCATGTTAACGAGATTGTAAACGATGGCAACCCGCTGCTCGATCTGGATATCGACCCAAAGTTGAGCTGGGCTATCCGTAACATGCAGGTTTTTCCTGTTGATATTAACAAGGCCGATTTGCAATTGATTTTGCGTGTGCCGGGCATCGGCCTGCAATCGGCACAAAAAATAGTAGGGGCGCGCAAATTTGCAAGGTTGGGTTGGGAACAGTTAAAGAAAATAGGAGTGGCCATTAACCGGGCCCGGTATTTTATTACCTGTAATAGTAATGAGTTTGAACGGCGCGACCTCACCGGGCAAAATATCAAACAGTTTATCATGGCCGAATCGCAGAGTAAGTACATTAAAAATTCGCAAACACAATTTAGTCTGTTTTAATATGAATACGCTGTTGTACGATGGGACATTTGAAGGCTTGCTGACCGCCGTATTTGAAATTTACGACCGGAAGCTGCATCATGTAAAACTGATAACGGGGGAGTGGCGTAACGAGGCTTTGTTTGAAGAAGTGATCCCTGTTATTACAGATGAATCGCGGGCCAACCGGGTATTGCGGGGCCTGCGAAAAAAGCTCTCGACTGCGGGCGTTCAGCGATTGTATATAACGCACATGGCCGAAATTGCAGGCGAAGACAGTAATATTCTTGGTTTTATCCGCTATGTTTTTGACAGCGATATCAATATCGAAGAAGATTATGGCAACAGGTATGTGATGCGCCTATCCGAAATTTTGAAAATGGTTCGGCGCGAAAAACACAGAATGGAGGCCTTTGTCCGTTTTCAGAAATTGAAAGACGGTACTTTTTATGCCGGCATTGAACCCGATTTTAATGTGCTGCCGCTGTTGATTAAACATTTTAAAAGCCGCTACGCCGATCAGAAATGGATGATTTACGATATAAAAAGAAGTTACGGCTTGTATTACGATTTGCACGATACGCAATTTATAGCAATGGATTTTGCAGATGGGGGCAAACCTGCTAATGTGATTGCCGCTTACAGCGAAGATGAAGGCATTTATCAAACTTTATGGAAAAACTACTTTACCAGCGTAAACATCGCATCGCGCAAAAATACCAGGCTTCATATCCGCCATATTCCTAAGCGATATTGGCGGCATTTAACAGAGAAAATTTAGTGCTTTTGTGATTTTACGCGTTTTTATCTTTCGCTTATTGGTGATTTTTGATCTGTTGGTGGAAAAATGGCGATGTTAATAACTGTGGTGTGTATGTGTTTGATTAACAGTATTTATAGCTAAATTTGATGGTTTTGTAATGTTGATAACTCTTAATTAACGGTTGATAACCTGTTAATAAAAACAATGAAAAATATTTGCCAAATAGCCATTATGTCCCGATATTGAAATCATCAAGAACGACGTACTTTGACAGCCTTTCAGGAAAACGGAAATTGAATCGGGTGAACCTTCGGGGGAACTAAAGATCAAGGGAAGTACCTGAGCCGAAAGAAAAAATGAAGAGGGCGAAAGCCTTTAGAAAAAAGAAAGCGGTTAAAGGAGGTACCGGGATTATGGCGAAGAACTTTACGGAGTGAAACAACGGAAACCGGTGACATTGAAGATAGCCAACCGCTCGTGAGAGCAACCGGTAAAGATCATGTCGGTTAAAAATACACAAAACTTGATGCTGTTGGGCAACTACGGTTAAGCAACAGTTTGGAAACGGGAGTTCAAATCGCAAGAGATGACTCCCGTTTTCGCTTTTATAGGTTTTTTGTTTTTTGGAGAAATTTTTCTCCGATAACTAAAATCGTTATTTTAGACGGATATGAATAAGGACGGCCAGCGTAACCAGAAGAAAATATTTGTTTTAGATACCTCGGTGATCCTTTATGATCACAACGCATTTCAAAACTTCCAGGAGCATGATGTTGCCATACCTATCCAGGTGCTGGAAGAGCTTGATAATAAAAAAAACGGTAATGATACCCGCAATTTTGAAGCCCGCAGCTTTATCCGGCTCATGGATGAATGGTCGGGCAGCGATGTAGTTAACGAATGGTTGCCTCTAAACGGCAAAAGTAAAGGGCGGTTTAAGGTTGCCATGGATGCAAAAAACACCGGCCTTGATGCCGAGCAGGTTTTTGGATCGGATAAAACCGACCACCGGATCCTGAACGCTGCGCTTGGTTTGCAGGAAGAAAATCCGGGCAAGAAGGTGGTGCTGGTATCAAAGGACATCTGCCTGCGCTTAAAAGCCAAAGCTTTAAATTTACATGCCGAGGATTACGAAACCGGCAAGATCAAAAACCTTGAGGAACTGTATACAGGTAAAACCGATGTAAGCAAGGTGACCGAGAAGCTGATCTCCACCTTTAATAAAAATGAAAACCTACCTGCCGAAAGCCTTAGCGTAGCGCCGTACACCAATAATCATTTTTATGTATTAAAGGGCAAGAAGAGCGATGTTGTGGGTTTTTACAACTCGCATACCAAACAGCTTGAAAAGGTAACAGAGCAACCGGTACTTAATATTTATCCGCGTAATTTAGAGCAATCGTTCGCAATCCATGCCCTGCTGCATCCGGATATTAAACTGGTAACTATACAGGGCAACGCAGGCACCGGCAAAACCCTGCTGGCGTTGGCCAGTGCGCTGGAGCAGCGCAAATACTATCGCCAGATTTTTGTAACCCGTCCCATTGTGCCGCTAAGCAATAAAGATATCGGCTTTTTACCCGGCGATATCAAATCAAAAATAGACCCGTACATGGCACCGATATGGGATAACCTGAAATTTATAAAAGATCAGTTTGCGGATGACGAAAAAATGCAGGCCAAAATTGATGAACTGGTTAACAACGAAAAGATCTCGATAGCGCCGCTGGCCTTCATCCGCGGGCGTACGCTGAGCAAGATTTTTTTTATTGTTGATGAGGCGCAAAACCTTACCCCACACGAGGTTAAAACCATCATTTCACGCGCAGGAGAGAACAGCAAGTTTGTATTTACCGGCGATATTTACCAGATAGATACCCCATACCTCGACGCCGAAAGTAACGGTTTATCCTACCTGATTGACAAAGCCAAAGGGCATCCGCTTTATGCCCACATCACGCTGCAAAAAGGAGAAAGGAGCGAGTTGGCTAACCTGGCAACGGAATTGTTGTAAGGATTTTTTGTAGAGATTCTGTGTTAACATCAAATAATTTTTAGATTTGTTTATTAAGGCGGCACAAGCCAGCCAGATTAGGGCGGTTCATCTTATGATGTCACCGCTCTAACTATTTATAACTACTTTTTCGTTCTCTGTTACTTTGTTCAGGAATTTGGGATCATATTTAATATCAGTTTTCCAAACGATATAGATGAGCCCCAGTAGCTTTCTTTGTACCGCAACAGCTGCCTTCATCTTAATACCGTGTTTACTTACCAGCCGAATAAATACAGCTTTAAAGCGATCGTCATGCCTGATGGCTGCTAATGCCGGCATATACATGGCTTTACGTAAGTGCCTGTTCCCTCTTTTTGATATTTTGGATTTTCCTTTTACCGATGAGCCGGATTGCTTTTCCTTTACATCAAATCCCGCATAGCTTTCGATTTGCTTTTTACTTTTAATCAGGTTAAAGCCATTGGTTTCTGCCATGGTAATTATGGCTGTAAGCTTCCCAACCCCTGGTATTGTGCTGATATTGTTTATCTTTTCAACCAATTCCTTATCCTTTTTGATTATTTCAGCGAGGTCTGCTTTAATTTCCTTTTCCTGTTCATTGAATAACCGGATGCGTTGGTGTAGCCTGGCTATGCTTCTTTCGTTGGGAAACGCTTCTGCATTTTCTGCATGCAGTTGATTTTTAGCTACCGTACGTTCTGCGATTATCTGATTCCTTTCGCGTGTCAATTGTTTAAGGTCTCTGAATATTTTTTTTGGTGGTTGCCATAAACTAATCTTCTTTTCCAGTCCAAACTGGCAGATAGCCTGTGATGCTGTTTTGTCGGTGACCGTTTTTGTTTCGAGTGACTTAGCATAATTGTTGATCTTATTAGGAAGTACAATACTTACTTCATAGCCCAGGCCTGAAAGATGATACGCTAATTTTTCGTGATAAACGCCCGTTGCTTCCATTACAAACCGGACCTTTACCTGTTTATCCGTATGTTTCTTTATCCATACTTCTAAAGCAGAAAACCCAGATGGTTTATTGGCAAATGTTTTGAAAGCATAGATATCTGGTTCAATAGAATCATCCATACGTCCAAGAGAAACTACCAACTCTTTTTGAGCTACATCAATGCCTGCTACCTGTTTTAAAATTTTTGCCATCACTTATTAGGTTTGTATTTTCTTAAGTGAACAACCTTTCTTCGTCTTGTCTCCTGGTCGGATATCCTGAATATACAGACCTGCTGTATTCCTTACATTCTGTTCAGACTCTAAAAGGTAAAAAGAATGAGGCCTGATCTCTACATGTACATACTATAAAAGTTGTTTAGACGCGACCCAACTCTCATTCTTTTCACTTAAGATTTCTAATTTATTCCCTTTTTTATTTGATGACAAACATAGGAGACGCATAATTGCGTCTCCCGGAGGACAAGCCGCTATCGTAAATTGCATCTGGGAGACGCAATTATGCGTCTCTACATAAAAAAATCGCTTATATCAAATCATATTTCTTAGCAAAGGCGGCCGCATCAAGCTTCCTGAAATCGCTGATACCGGCAATAAGCTCTTCCCGACTCCAATCCCACCATTTAATACGTTTTAAGGCCGCTTCAACATCTTCGGTTACCCTGCGGCGGATTACACGTGCCGGGTTGCCTGCAACTATCGTATAATCGGACACATCTTTAGTAACTACCGAACCTGAACCTATGATAGCACCGGTACCCACAGAAACTCCCGGCATCACAATGGCGGCATGACCAATCCATACATCGGGGCCGATAATAACCCGGTTGCTGTTGCGCCAGTTGGATACTTCATCATGATCGTCATCCTCATTATCCATAAAATGCGATTTGGCGCGATAGGTAAAGTGGTGCAATGTTGCCCGCCACATAGGGTGGTTAACCGGGTTAATGCGCACGTGCGAGGCAATATTGGCAAACTTACCAACCTCGGCATTAAACACATCAGCATCCCGTATCATGTAGGCATAATCCAGCAAATCGCTGGCAATAACTTCGCAGCGCTGCCCAACGGTGGTCCAGGCACCCATGCGGCTGTTTTTTACTATGGCTGTTTCGTGAATCCAGGGGGCTTCTGTCATTGGCACGGGGCCTCTCCATGGGTCGGCAAATTCGCCGTGATCAACTTCTGTCATCTTTAAATATATAATTCAATAATTGTATCAGTAATTTAAATGCCTATGCTTTGCGTAGACGCAACACCGGTAACCCGCGATCCGTTCACCTTTAATTTATTAAAAAAGTAAATAAAGGAGAAAGCAATGGCCAACACACCGGTAATTCCCATACAAACGCAGATGTTTATAAAAATGGATAATACCGAATCTGTAGAAGGTACAAGGTACCTGAAGAACATTAAAATAATATACCCGGTATATCCAACCGAATCAACAATATACATCAGGAAGCCCACGTTGGCGCGTTCGCGGGTAATGGCTATCAGGCGTTCAAACACAATGGCGTGCACAGCAACATAGGGCATGTAAACACCAAGGCCGGCCAGTACCATAAAATAGAACTTATCAAGCCCCAGGTTTAAGCCTAAAACAGTAAGCAACAATATTAAAAAACCGGCAAGGCTTATCAATAACGAAAAACTGAATGCCTTAAAATTATCCTTTATCAGCACTGCCAGGCCTATCACTATGATTATACCAAACGAAACAATCAGTTCAGATTGGGTGAATAGCTGTGGGGTTTTGCGATAGCCCAGCCCGGTCCACAGTTCTACAGCAAAATCGGCCCGGATGCTGCGCGTCAGGGTAACAAATAAATACACCAGGGTAACGGCAATCAGTCCCGGAGCATATTTCAGGAAAAAACGCCATCTGTCGTTTGCGTCCATAGGGTTACGTGCCGACCGCTTTTTAATATCAGCCTTGGTTGGCGGGGGAGTTACCGCAAGCATGGTGGTAAAAATAAGTGTGGGGATTAAAAAAATGGCACCTGCAAGGGCAGGCATCCAGTTTTCAGAAACGCCGTAGCCAAGCAGCAGCGAACCTATTGATTTTGAAACTCCATCCGATACAATAAAGCTGGCACACAGACCGGCAATTAAAAACTCGGTATTGTTTCGGCCCTCTACAAAGCCAAGTACCAGGCCAAAAACTACACCCAATGGTAAACCGTTCAAAAACAAACAACAGATATTCCAGGGGCGTGGAACCAGGCCAAAAAGCAACAGCATTAATTCGGCAAATGCAATCAAGCCTAAAATTCCGCTAATGCGTTGTTGTGGTTTTATTTGCGATACTATTTTAATACCCAGCCATTTGGCGGTTACATAGCCGAGGGTTTGCGCAATGATGAGTAAAATTTTGTAATCGATACCAAAAAAAGAAGCATCAGCATAAGCCGAAGCGGTATACGGTTTCCTGAAACCATACATGCAAAAATAAGTTCCGAAAGCAGCCACAAGAACCCATGCCGGATGCGCGATTATTTTTTGCCAGCGTGTTTTCTGTTCAAATTCCTGCCGGGTTGTGCTGTTCTCCATGTTGTTCTTTTATTTAAGCTGCCTGGGTAGTTGAGGTATTGAAGCAGCCTAAATTGAATAATCAGCATTTGGGCACGGTTAGGCAAAAATTAGATTTATGTTAGGAGATAATGCACCAGATATTTAAGTAAACAAAATTGATGATCAATTATCCAGCAAACGCCTGTGATAATTGATTTGCCCCAAATGATAACCTAAATGCATAGCGAGGTGCATAAAAAAGTACCCGGTAGTTGCATCTTTCAACATAATTTCGGCCGGATATTTTTCATTCAGCTGATCTTCAGAGATCATATCAAAGCTGTTTTCGATCATGATGATCGTTTTCTCTATTTTATTCACCAGTTCTGCGCGGGGTACGTTTTTCAATGCAAACTCATCTTCACGGTTCCTGATATAACCGGTTTTGCCAAATTCTGCGCCGATATACGTATTCAGGTTACCAACCAAATGCAGGCACAGGTTACCGGCCGAATTCAGTATACTTTTTTCTATATACCAAAGCTTTTCTTCATTTTGGTAAGCTTGTATTTCCTGCTTCAATTTTTCAAGGTCGCGGATGATCAGTTGTTTTAGTGTATCTTTTATCATAGAGTTCGTGTTGCGGTTTATTAGGGAAATCTTCCGGTTTAATAATGCAAGGTATTTATTTTATAGTTGACCGCCCAATCACAGAACTTTTTAAAACTACCTCACATTTCCTATGTATATTTAAAGTGCAAAGCATCAACCTATATATAGTTTATGAAAATCTCCAAATATCTTCACTCGTGCCTTTTATTTGAATTGGATAATTACCAATTGTTGTTCGATCCCGGTAAGTTTTCGTTTGCCGAGGGTTTGGTAACAGCAGAGATGTTTAAAGATGTGCAAAGCATTGTAATTACACATATCCACCCCGATCATTTCGATATAGATATCTTAAAAAGTATTGTTAACCTAAGCGGAGCAACGGTGATTACCAATACCCAGGTAGCTAAAGAACTTGATGGTACAGATATTAAATATATTATTCTGGAAGAAGGCACTCACAAAGCCGGCCCTTTTAAACTCCAGGCTTTCCCGGTTAAACACGAATTGATTATGGATAATCCCTTGCCACAAATGACCGGCTTTTTAATTAATAATAAAGTACTGCACCCGGTTGATTCGATGGAAGATAAACTGTTGAATTTTAAAGGCATCGAACTGCTCATTATGGTTACCATGGCACCCTTTACCAACGAGCCTACCATAGCTGCCTTTGCTGATGAACTGAAACCAAAACAGATTTTCCCGGTGCATGACGGTTATGCCAAAGATTTTTTCATAGCCCAGCGATATGCTGCCTACGTAAAGCATTTTGATAAACAGGGCATCAAATTTCATGAAATTTATAAAGTAGGGGATGGGATTAGTATTTAGTTCTAAGTCTTAAGTCGGTTCGTACTATTAACTAAAAACTTTCGACTTAAAAAAAGAAACCCCCACCGGGAGGCGGGGGTTCTTTGCGGGGTCAGCCTCCTGCTAAGCCGACCCGCGTTAACCTTATCACAATGCTAAGTTGAGGATTAATAATGAAGAAAACATGAACATTAATTCATGTTAATTTTTCATCTTAGCAAAAAACACAATTTCCCCTATGCAGAAACCCGATAGCCTCATTTTTGATATGGACGGAACCCTTTGGGATGCCGTTGATACCTACGCCGAATCATGGAATTTGATTTTTCAAAAGCATGATATAAAGCGGATTATCAGGCGCGACGATCTTTTACACGTTATTGGTTTGGATGGTAAACGGCTTGCCAAAGTAATGCTACCCGAATTTGACGAGGAACCGGGGATGGAAATTTATTATGAAGTAAACCAGGTACGGCGCGAAATTTTGCCCACCAGCGGCGGAGTTATGTACAAAGGCGTAACAGAAGGGATCAAACAACTATCCACCAAATACAAAATTTTTGTGCTGAGCAACTGCGCTGTAGGTATTATACCTTTGTTTTTAAATTGGGCCGGTATAACCGATGTTGTTACCGATACTATGGCCTATGGCACCAACCAGATGCCTAAAAATTATAATATGCATTTATTAATGGATAAGCATAACCTGCAAAGCCCCATATATATTGGCGATACCAATGGTGACGCTGAGCAGACACGCCTGGCCGGCTTACCCTTTATATTTGTAAGCTACGGCTTTGGTAATACCGATGATTATGATCAAAAATTTGATGATTTTGAATCGCTTACCCAATATTATATGAGTTTGTAAGTTTTATGTACATGAAACATCGTCTGCTTTTTCTGTTCGTTTTTATTTTGTTTGGCGGCCCTGTGTTTGCACAACACTCAACAGTCGAATCGGAAAAGTGGATTTCTGAAGATCTTGGTCACCTGTACTTTAACGGCGGAAAGGTGTATTTTAATTTCGATGGCTTTGATAAACATAAAAACGGTTATAAAATTGAGCGCGATACGCTTAAAATAATTGATACTTATAGCAGCAGTGCCGATGATTTTAAGCAACAACATGTTGATGTATCTAAGTTTATTATCAATTATTTTGATGGAAAAAAATTGGTGATAAAGGCAGTGAATGAAAATGCGGTTAAACTGGCGGGCCGTACACCACAGGAGTTTAAGAATTATAAAGCCAGCTTTGATAACAGTATCAAATTTTCAAAACTGCGTTTCTTATCTTCAACCTGTTACGGCGAATGCCCTCAGCTTGCTATAAACATTTGGGCCGATGGTACCTACCGTTTAAAAGGCGGCGAATTTGCAGATCCGTATAAAGGCGATTATGCAGGCAAACTTACTGCCGCCCAACTGGATAGTCTCAACTACCTGTTAAAGCGAAGCGAACTGAAAAAAATGTATAACTGGAAGCAAGGCAACCAGGTGGTGGATGCACCAAACTACTACTTTGATATTGATTTTGTAAACAGCAAGGATAAACTAACGATCACCACCGACGAACCACCTCTGAATATAACCGAACTGGTTGCGTTTTTAATCCAATCGTACAAAAAGGTGAAGCTTGTTCCTTTTAAGGAAGCGGGCAATTAAGCCGGAAGCGTAAAATAAAAAGTTGATCCTTCGCCTTCAACACTTTCAACGCCTATTTTGCCTTTATGGCATTGAATAATTTCGGCGGCAAGGTAAAGGCCAATGCCAAACCCGGATACGTTACGGATTTTCTCGTTCTCTACACGGTAAAAACGCTGAAAAAGCTTTTTCTGATCCCTTGGTTTAATGCCAATACCCCGGTCGGTTATCGAAACTTTTGCGCCCGAATCTGTAAGCCTCGTTTTAATATCAACGCTGGTGCCTTTGTTTGAATATTTGATGGCATTGCTTAACAGGTTTGTGATTACCTGGCCTATTTTTTCCCTGTCGGCATTTACACTCAAATTGCCCTGGGGCGTAAAAGTTAGGTTATGGTTGCTTGAGGTTTGGTTAAATTCGGTAATTATTTCTGTTATCAGTTGGTTAATATCAAACAACTCGGGCTTAAACTGTAGTTTACCTGATTCAAGTTTTGACAGGTCGAGAAAACCATGAATCAGATCGGTCATTTTGTTTACCTGGATATTGGCTTTGGCTAAGGCATTGCTTACAAAACTATCGTTACTGTCGGCAAGCTTTTTAGCCAGGATCTGGATGTACGATTTTATTGAAGTAAGCGGTGTTTTAAGCTCATGGCTGGCCATGGCAATAAAATCATTTTTCCTGATCTCGTCGCGCTTGCTTTCGGTAATATCAAGTATCGTACCCAGCACGCGAGTACAATTGCGCGGCCCATCGGCTATTTGTTTGCCCTTAATGCACACCCAATGCAGGGAGCCATCGGGCCAGATCACCCTTAACTCGTACCCAAAAACGCCGGTATTAGCGGCCTCGTTAAAAGCATCAATCACCACCGGTCTATCATCGGGATGAACCATATTGAATATATCGGTCGATGTTAATACCGTAGCAGGCGGGTGTCCAAACAATTCTGCAATTTGTGGCGAGCAGTAACGCTTTTCTTCATTCAAATTCCAATCAAATGTAGCAAAGCCGGTTGCTTCGGCGGCCAAACGAAGCCGGTGTTCACTTTCGATGGCTTCCTGCCTGGCATTTACCTCGGCGGTGATATCTACAACCGTGTTTAAGATGTAAGTAACCTTATCATTACAGGTAAAAGGAATATTACTGCACGACCAGAAACGTTTTTCGTAAGTTTTACTTTCGGCATTGTACACATCATAGCGATAACAGGGTACATCAATTTTTTGCCCGGTTTGGGCCACCTTGGTAAATATTTTGCGCGCGGTGGTAACATCGTCAGGATTTTCGGCATCATCCGGGAAAACTTCAAAAAATCCTTTTCCAACTATCTGTTGCCTGTTTGTTGATGTTGTGCTGAGGTAGCCGTCACTTGCCGCTATGATGGTAAACCGCGGGGCATCGGCCTGAACCAACAATGAGCCGGGCGAATTTTCAAATATGATTTTGAAAATTCCATCGGGTAATATCAAATGTTGGTTTTCGGGCATTGATGTGATATTAGTAGGCCTGTAAAGGTAGCGTAAAATTCATTAAGGCGTATTGATAGTTCCCGGAAGTGGTTTTAATGAACAGGAAATGTTACAAGGCGCTGCTTAATTGCACGCACTTTATGCTGTTTGTTTAACTGTTAGCTTTTTGTAGCTTAGTTAGCAAATTATACATCTGCATGAAAACTAAAACCAAGGTTATTATCACACTCATTTTGCTGCTTGTTGTTACCATATTTGTTTATTTCAGGTATTATTTTGTTTTTGGCGAGGGAACAAAAGCCGGCACCATGAACTATTTTGTAAAAAAGGGGTACCTGTTTAAGACTTATGAAGGGCGCCTCATTCAAAGCGGCATCCGCTCGCAAACGCAGGGTGGTACCATAGGCTCGAACGAATTTATGTTTTCTGTTACCGACGAGAAGGTTGCTAAACAACTAAGCAGTAATGCAGGCTCGTTTCTCGAACTGCATTACAAAGAGTATACACATACATTACCCTGGAGGGGCGTTAGCGTATTTGTTGTGGATAGTATAGTTTCGGCAAAACCCGTTTCGCCGGGAATGTAGTGAAGAGATTTCTGATTTCGGATGTTCGATTTCGGATTTGGGTATTTTGAAATTTTCAATTTCAGATTTAAAAATTTCAAATCAAAAATTAAATAAATCCGAAATCGAAATTCCGAAATCCGAAATGAAAAATCACTCTACCAGATTATAGCTTAACTCGCCGTTTAGGCGGGTTATCTTAACCATTCCCCTGGCAAACAGGTAATCGAGCACTTCGGCGGCGTTTTTTTGATGGGTGTAAGCATTTACCGATGGTTCAAACTCGCTTAGTTTTTCGGCAATATCGGCCACGGTAGCTTGTTTCAACTGTGAAAGGGCGAAAATTACTTTATCCTGTGTGCACGATACTTTCGCAAAGCAGTTAGGTACCTGCAGGCTTTTATGCGCCTCAATAAACGATCTGTTGGTGCTGTTCATCTGTTTATTCAATAATTATTTATCAGGCGTTAACCGCATCTCTTAACGATTTTACGGTGTCATGCGCTTTTTTTAATCCTTCAAGATGATCGGTAAGTATCGCTACCACCTTCTCATCTTCCCATATCAGTTCCTTATCATCAAGTGCGGCACGGTAGGCTTTCTTGGCTACATCTTCGCCGTACTCACAACCGGCCAGAATACTGTGCCTGTCTTTACCTGTAAAAACCGATTTTACATCTATCCAGGCATGATAAAATTTGCCCGAAAGGGTTGTACCGTCTGCCGGTGCGCCACCTAATACGTGTATGTATTCGCGTATTTCACTAACGTAATTTTTGCTTTGTTCAATATACTCATTAAAAAGTAAATTCAAACCGGTTTCGTCTGTAGCTTCATTTGCTTTCTGATAACCTGCAATCCTGTCGTTGTTTATTTTAATCAGATCGTTCAATGCCCCGATCTGGTGCTGTACGTGTTGTAAAACTCCCATAGCTTTTGTTGTTTTGTTATAATAAATAACATAGCTTATGGGTTAATGTTTTTTTATTCAGGTTGATTTTGTGCCGTAACTGATTAATGAAACCGAAGTTCACCGGGCTAAGCGGCGGCCGGGTGAGACGGCCGTCGTCAGGGCTTGTCCGGATTAGGGGTACTATTTAGTTGATCAGTTAAGAATTTTTAAAATCAGGCCACGTCCCGCTTTTGAGTATAGTAGGCTATTTTTTTAAGCAGTTGATCCATTTCAAAAGGTTTGGCTAAAAAATCATCGGCCCCGGCTTCCATGGCCGATTCGCGGATATCGCGGCTGGCCGAGATCATAATAACCGGTAGGCTCTTAGTGGCTTCGTCCTGCTTTATTTTTTTGCAGATGTCGCGCCCGTCCTCACCGCTCATCCAGATATCAAGCAATAGCAAATCAGGCTGTTCCTGTTTCATGTCGAAGATAGTTGTCGATCCGTCGAGCGTTGATATTACCTCGTAACCTTCAAATTTCAGCAGCATTTCCACGGCATCAACAATACCGGGATCATCATCCGCAATCATAATTTTTACATTTTTTGCATTCATTGTAGGCGCAAGGGCTTGGTTAAACCCTCTGAAATAATGGTGATGAAATATTTGAGAAAAATGGCTTAACAGTTATTAACTATTACTATCGCCATTTACGGGTAAAGCAAAGCAAAAAGTAGACCCTTTGCCTTCAACGCTGTTTACCCACATTCTGCCGCCTTCGCGCTTAATTATTTCTGATGAGATGTATAATCCTAACCCCAAACCGGGGAAAGTATGCTGCTTGTTCCCGCTTACGCGGTAAAACTGCTCAAACACTTTGTCCTTTTTATCTTCGGGAATACCAATACCAAAATCCTGTACACAAACAATGGCTTCGTTGCCCTCCACCCTGGTGCTGATGATAATTTTATCAGTATGCGGCGAATATTTAATGGCGTTGGTAATTAAATTGGTGATTACCTGGTTTATCCGGTCGCGGTCTGAATAGATTTTGCCCGTTGCCGAAAAGTCTTCAACCAGTTTATGCTTTTGGGTGGTATGTTGCAGGTCTTCAACGGTTTCTTTAACTGCCGAATTAAAATCAAACCAGGTTTTATTGAATTGCAGCCTGCCCGAGTTTATTTTGGTAACATCCAGCAAATCGCCAATTAAATTGGTGAGCCGGTTCACCTGGGCATCCATCCTCAGCACCATTTCGGCCTTTTTATGTTCGCCTTCCCTTTCAAGCATGGCGCCAAGCACCTGGGCGTAAGCTTTGATGCTGGTAACGGGAGTTTTAAGTTCGTGACTGGCAATGCCTAAAAAGTCGTCCTTTTGGCGTTGCAGTTGTTTTTGCTCGTCAATATCGGTGTTGGTGCCAAACCATTTAATGGTTTTTCCGTCAATTATAAAGGGGAGGGCGCGGGTAAGATGCCATTTATAATTACCGGCCTTGTCTTTCAGCCTAAATTCGTACTGATAAATGTTACCCGTGGCAAATGCTGTATTCCAGGCCTCAATGCACCCGGGCTGATCTTCAGGGTGGATGCCGTCAAGCCAGTCGGGCTCCGCTATTTTATTGGCTGCTAAGCCAAAGTAGTCAATAGCACGCTTGTTTACATAATCTATCACGCCATCGGTACGGGCCGTCCATAATTGTACGGGCATAAAATCGGTAACAAATTCAAACTGCTTTATCTGTTCGTTTAGTTCCTGGTTTTTGAGTTTGAGCTGCAGTTCGGCCGTCATTTTATCGGTAACATCCACACAAGTGCCAATATAACCGGTAAAATCGCCGTCGGCATTGTACTGCGGATTGCCCGAGGCTATGCAAAAACGAATTTCATTATCGCGGCGTTTTATCCTGAAATCAACCTCGTAAAAACGCCGGGCCTGCAAATCGCTGATAAAGGTGGCAATAGCACGTTCCCTGTCTTCAGTAATGATCGAATTAGCCCAGCCCTTACCTATATGCTGCTGATAAGGGATGCCGGTCCAGTCAACCCAGGTTTGGTTAACGTAAATAATGTCGCCATTTTTATCAGCCATCCACAAGGCCGCCGGCGATGCATTGGTGATGCTTTGCAGCAGGCGCTCGCTATCCATCAGGGCTTTTCTATCTGCAATTTCGCGGCGTAAGTCGCGGGCCAGGCTGGCGCGACCCTGCGGTTTGCCGGTTGCCGCATCATAAACCAGCATGGTAGTGCCATAAACGGGGATAGCTTCGCCGGTTTCAAAATGCCGGTAAATAACTTCGCCGCTCCATTGGCCCTTGTTCATTAATGAGGTGTTGATGTTGTTTTTAAGCTTCTCCAGCTCGCCGGGCATAATGTATTCGCTATTATGCCTCTTGGCATCCTCTTTGTTTTTTATACCCAGCATTGCGCGGCCGGCAGCGTTCACGTAACTCACATTGCCGTCCAGATCCGAAAGGCTTACAAAATCCGAACTATGATCAATAAGCGAGAGCAGTTTGTATTGTTCATTACGGGCTTCCTTTTCGGGCCGCAGGTCGCGCGCAACAGAAGCCATCCCCATAGCCTGTCCGGTTAGCGGATCATCAATCCTGAAACAGCTTAAATATACAGGAATCGTTTCGCCGGTTTCAAAATGGCGGTAATGCATTTCGCCGTTCCAGCGGCCGGTTTTGCGTACCGAAGGTTCAATCTCGTCGGCAACCCTTTGTTTATCACTATCAGTAAAATAGTCAATACCGGGCCTCAGTGCATCTTTGGCAGTGCTGATACCCAGCATGGCATACCCTGTTTTATTGATATAGGTAACATCGCCATGCATATTGCCAAGGGCAACAACATCGGCAGTATTGTTAATAAGTGCTATCAGTTTTTCCTGTTCCTGCCTGTCAAGTATTTCGCGGGTTATATCCTGTACGGTACCTGTAAAACGCATGGGCTCGCGGGCTTCATTAAAATATGCGTTGCCCTTAAGGTGGATCCAGTATTTCAGCGAGCCATCGGCGTTAATGGTGCGGATAATTACATCGTAGCTTCCGTTTTTTTCGGGATTGTAGGCATTCAATACCGCCATGCGTAGCCTGTCGGCATCCTCGGGATGAACGTAGGTTAACAGATCGGGATATTTTATATCGTCGCCTTTTTTAAAACCACAGAGTTCCTTGCAGCGGTCATCCCAAATTACAATCTGTTGGTTAGGGTACAAGTCCCAGGTGCCCAGTTCGGCGGCTTGCAGTGCAAACTGCATGCGTTCTTCCTTTTCGGTAAGCTGTTGACGGGTAAGCACCAGTTCGGTAACATCGGCAGCTGTGTTTAATATTCCCCAAACCTCGCCGTTTTCATCGCGCAGGGGTTTAAAGGTAAAATTGAAGTAAAACGTTTCCAGGCGGCCGTTCATCACCAGGTCAACCTGCTGTTCCTTGCCCTCGTAAGCCGTGCCATTATAAAAAACATCGCGCAGCACATCGTGATATCCCTGGACTTCCAGTTCGGGCAACAATTCGAAATATGTCCTTCCTATTACATCAGGCCCTTTCCCCCATATATCGATGACGGTTTTATTTGCTATCATGATAGTCATTTCAGCCCCCACATACAAGGCTACGGGCGAGGGCGATTGTTCAATCAGGATGCGAAAAACATTTTCGTTAAGTTTAAACTGGTTATTGGGCGGATAATTCATTTTATAGGTAAAACGTATAAATATAATCCAATTAATTATCAAATACATCAACGGCTTGTTTGGGCCATCTTCTGCAAATTAATTAGGCAACGAGCGTTATACGCAAATGCTGTGGACAATGATAAGGATGTTTATAATTATTAAGATAAAATTTATATAATCAGTTATATTCCCCTTTCGCAGAACCTATATTTATCCAAAATGTTTAAAATTATTTTTTCAGTATCTATGTGATGTTTTAACAATAAACGCACTCAAAATTTACAGTTTGTTATACCTTGATTTCCTTTTAAATCTTAGGCTTATGTATACTTTTTTATTCACAAAATTGAAAGCCCGAAAACAATTTGATAAATATTGATATTATTATCCCATTAAAATAAAGAAACTAATTGGCTGATATTTAGCCATATTGTAATTTTTTTAAGTAATAGTTATATGTCGATGTCGAAAAAGAAGCAGAGGGATATTAGTTATACCTCCTTGCCTAAAACAGCAACCGGTATTAACGGTTTAGATGAAATAACCGAAGGCGGCTTGCCAAAAGGCAGGCCAACATTAGTGTGCGGCGAAGCGGGTTGTGGTAAAACCCTGCTCTCGCTGGAATTTGTTATAAGAGGAGCAATGGAATTTAACGAACCCGGTGTTTTTATGGCTTTTGAAGAAAAAGCCGATGAGCTTGCCATGAACGTAACTTCGCTCGGGTTCGACCTGGATAAATTGCAGGCAGATAAAAAAATCAGGCTCGATCATGTGCATATTGACCGCAGTGAAATTGAAGAAACCGGCGAATACGACCTTGAAGGCCTCTTCATTCGCCTGGGCTATGCCATTGATAGCATAGGTGCTAAACGGGTTGTACTTGATACACTCGAAAATCTTTTTTCAGGTTTATCAAACCAAACCATACTAAGGGCTGAACTGCGCCGCCTGTTTGGCTTTTTAAAGGAAAAAGGCGTTACCGCTATCATTACCGGCGAAAGGGGTGAAGGCTCATCCTTAACACGGCAGGGACTCGAGGAATATGTATCTGATTGCGTTATCCTGTTGGACCATAGGGTTATCAATCAAATTTCAACCCGCCGGCTGCGCATTGTGAAGTACCGCGGCTCGCAGCATGGCACCAACGAGTATCCTTTTTTAATTGATGAAGACGGTATTTCGGTTCTACCGGTTACTTCCCTAAAGCTGGAAAAGGATGTATCGTCGGCCAGGATTTCATCAGGCTTACCGGCGCTTGACCACATGCTGGGTGGAAAAGGCTTTTTTAAAGGCAGCAGCGTATTGGTATCGGGTACGGCAGGTACCGGTAAAACCAGCATTGCCGCTTATTTTGCCAACGAAACCTGTAACAGGAAAAATAAGTGCCTGTACTTCGCTTTTGAAGAATCGCCTAAGCAGATTATCCGCAACATGAAATCCATCAATGTCGATCTTCAAAAGCATGTCGATTCGGGATTGCTTTTTTTTCATGCATCGCGGCCAACATTGTATGGGCTGGAGATGCACCTGGTGGCCATTTACAAGCTTATTAAAAAGCTTAGGCCAACGGCTGTTGTGCTTGATCCTATTACCAACCTGATAACCGTAGGTTCGGTAAGCGAGGTGAAATCGATGCTGATCAGGCTGATTGACTTTTTGCAGGAAGAGCAAATTACAGTAATGTTCACCGCCTTAACGCTAAATACGGTTATCAGCGATCAAACAGACGAAGGTGTTTCATCACTGGTGGATGCCTGGCTGCTGGTGCGTGATATTGAAAGTAACGGAGAGCGCAACCGCGGAATGTATATCATGAAATCGCGGGGGATGAAACACTCCAACCAGGTGCGTGAATTTATTATCACCGATAACGGGCTCGACCTTGTTGACGTTTACCTTGGTCCCGATGGTGTTCTGATTGGTTCGGCACGCGAGGCACAGAAATTAAAAGAAAAAACAGGTGTTGCGTTGCGTGATTTTGCAGTTACCCGTAAAGACAGGGAGGTTATGCGCAAGCGTATGATGCTTGAAGCAAAAATATCAAGCCTGCAGGCCGAGTTTGAATCGGCCGAGGAAGAACTGAATAAAATGTATCTTGAAGAGGAACTAAAGCAGAACATTCTCGAAAAAAACAGGCAGGAAATAACCAACATCCGCCGCGGAACTGCTGATACTCCGAAAGAAGGTGTTAAAAAGAAAAAATAATGGAAACAGAAGATATAAAATACGAATTAAGGTTATATATAGCCGGTAAAACGGCTAAATCCGTTACGGCGTTGGCTAACCTTAAAAAATATTGCGAGGAACATTTAAAAGGTCAATACGTTATTGAAGTGATTGACCTGTTGGTGCAGCCGCAACTGGCCGAGGGCGACCAGATTTTTGCCATACCAACATTGGTAAGGAAAGTACCTGAGCCAATCAGGAAAATTATAGGAGATTTATCAAACGAAGAAAAAGTTTTGGTGGGTTTAAACATACGGCCCGTAAACTAAATATAAATGACAGAGCCAAACCAATTGCCTTTAACGGTTGATGATGCCAATGGTGCCGGTATTTTCAGGCTACGCCTGTTTATTACGGGTGCATCACCAAATTCAACGCGTGCCGTGATCAACCTGAAAGATATTTGCGAAAAGTATTTAAAGGACAATTATGCGCTCGAAATTATAGATGTTTATCAGCAGCCATCCATAGCGCAAACAGAACAGATTATAGCCCTACCCTTGCTGGTGAAAAAAACACCGGGTATGGAACGGCGGCTGATAGGGGATATGTCAGACGTGAAGAGGGTATTGAGAGGGCTTGGTATTTATACAGAAGATTGATGATGGAAACGGATAAATTAACATATGAACAGTTGCTGGTTGAAAACGACCAACTCCGTTTCCGCCTGGAAGAAGCCAATGATACCATCGAGGCTATCCGAAACGGACAGGTTGACGCACTGATTGTAAAAAATGGCGACGAACACCAGCTTTACACCCTTAAAACTGCCGATCAAACATACCGCGTTTTTATCGAAAAAATGAATGAAGGCGCGGTTACATTGAATCGCGACGGCGTTATACTGTACAGCAATTCGCGTTTTGCTGCTATGGTGGATGAGCCCCTGGAGAAGGTGATAGGCTTAAAATTTAACGTTTTTGTTCCGGAGATCTCCTGCGATAAGTATGATGAGATAATCAACAATGGTTGGGACGCTGATTGTAAGGGCGAGATGCTATTATCAAGCCGTGATGATAAATTAACGCCTTGTTTAATTTCGTGCACAACTCTTGACCTTGACGAAGGTACGGCGCTTAGCCTGATCCTTACCGATTTAACCATTCAAAAAGAAGCCGAATGGGAACTGAAGGTAAAGAACGATCAGCTGGAGGAAGCACAGGATGCTGCCGAACGTTTAAATAACCAACTGGAGGATACCGTGCGCGCCCGAACCAGCGATTTGCTGATAAGCCGCGAGCATTTCAAGCTGCTGGCCAATAACATTCCCCAGATGACCTGGACTAACTTGCCCGGCGGTGAGGTTGATTTTTACAACCAACGCTGGTTTGATTATACCGGCCGCAGATACGGCGAGACGGAAGGCTGGGGCTGGCAGCAAATAGTACACCCCGACGATTTGCAAAAAACCATTGATGCATACCTGGCATCCTTAAAAAGCGGAAAAGTTTTTGAATTGGAAAACAGGTACCGCCGCTGGGACAATACCTATCGCTGGCACCTTAACCGTGCAGTTCCGCTGAGGGATGACACCGGCGAGATCATATTTTGGGTGGGTACCGCCACTGATATTGAAGAGCAAAAGAAGCAACTTGATCTGAAAGATGAATTTATCGGCGTTGCCAGTCATGAATTAAAAACACCTTTAACCAGTTTAAAGGGATACCTACAGCTTATCTCGGCCTATAAAAAAGAAGAATTGCCTCCCGTGGTGAAACAATATGTTGAAAAGGCCAGCGGAGCCCTCAATAAACTACAGCGACTGGTTAATGATCTGCTGGATGTAAGCAAAATTCACGCGGGCCGGCTTGAGTATATGTTAAGCGAGGTAAACCTTGGTAATCTGGTTAACTCATCTACCGAAAATGCAGCCCATATTTACCCCGAGTTTCAGTTTGTGAATACGGTACAGGGCGAGGTTCTTATCATCGGAAATGCCGAACGCCTGGAGCAGGTGATTATGAACCTGATCAACAACTCGGTTAAATACTCTACCGATGATAAAAGAATCATTATTAAAACCGAAGTTATTGATGATGTAGCGCGTGTATCGGTTACCGATTTCGGGATAGGCTTATCACCCGAACAGATTGACAGGATTTTTGAGCGCTTTTACCGTGTTGAGGATAAAAAATTTATGGCAAGTGGTTTGGGTATGGGGCTTTATATCTCGGCCGAAATTATCGGTAATCATCATGGTAAAATAGGGGTGGAGAGTGAACTGGGTAAGGGCGCAACCTTTTATTTTGAAATTCCCCTTATTAAAAGGTGAATTTAACCTGTAATTTAAGTTGCGCGTAACTTAAATACTTCTGATATTGGCAGCGCTATCTTTAAAACATAACCTATATGGCAGCAGAAAGCGGAAATGTTTCTGTTTCAATTTCTTCAGACGGTGTAGCTACTGTTAGCTTTTACCATCCCGCGCAAAATGCCATGCCTGCATTGCTTTTAAAGCAACTTGCCGAAACCATCGCATCTGCCGGAAACAATCCCGAAACCAAAGTTATCATCCTGAAAAGTGAAGGCGACCGTACGTTTTGTGCCGGGGCAAGCTTTGATGAATTAATAGCAATTAAGGATAAAGATGCCGGCGCCCGGTTTTTTGCGGGCTTTGCCGGTGTAATAAACGCCTGCCGTAAATCGCCTAAAATTATAATAGCACGTGTGCAAGGCAAGGCGGTAGGCGGCGGAGTTGGTTTGGCAGCCGTGGCAGATTATTGTCTGGCTACCGGTGCAGCTTCCATCAAACTGAGCGAGCTTACCATTGGTATAGGGCCATTTGTAATATCGCCGCCGGTTATCCGTAAAATTGGCTTGCCTGCTTTTTCTCAACTCAGCCTTAGGGCCACTGATTTTCAAACGGCCGTATGGGCAAAGGAAAAAGGTTTATATAATGAAATTTATAATGATATTCCTTCGCTTGATGCCGCTTTACAAAACCTGGCGCAAACTTTAGCGTCGTACAATCCGGAAGCACTTATCCATTTAAAACAAACCCTTTGGAGTGGTACAGAGCATTGGGATGAACTGCTTGCGCAAAAGGCTGCAATAAGCGGCGAACTGGTTTTATCAGCTTTTACACAAAATGCTTTGAAAGCCTTTTTAAAAAAGTGAGAACAGGCACTAAGTCAATTAATTATTGTTAATAATACCCTTAAAATTCGTTTTCTGAAGTTTTAAATAATAACTTTAATAGTGCGGGCCTAAACTGTTCTATCACCATAGAAAATCGTTTTACGGATGCCTCATCAGTAAATATTTAGTTGAATGAATTACCCTCATAAAAACAAGATAGTGATTACTGCAAGCCTGCTTGCTATGCTTGTTTTTAGCCACCTGATAACAGGTCTGCTTCCCGATTTAGTGATTTGTGCTGTTATTGCCGTTGTTGCCTTTGTACTGCTCGGTAAGATAGAAAAACAACGTATCGGAGCCGAGCAGCAGATATTATCCATCAACAACACCCTTAACGAAACCGTGGTGGAGCGGCTATCTGAACTGCGGCAAACAGCCGAAAAACTTGAAGTTACCGAACGGAAATACCACTCGCTTATTGAACATGCATCGGATGCTATTTATATTATTGATCTGAACGGAAGGTTTACCGAGGTAAACGCCAGCATGTGTAAAATGACGGGTTATAACCGGGAAGAGCTGCTGCAATTTAGGGTTGAGAAAATTATCGACCCGGAGAGTTTAAAAACAGATCCTGTAGTGCTTGGTCCCGACGATTTGCACACCGCAGTAATGCGCGAACGTCGTTTTATACGCAAAAACAGAGAGGTGTTTGACGTGGAAATTAATGTAAAACGCTTTACCGGCGATAGCGTACTGGTAATTGCCCGCGATATTACGAAGCGCAAATTGCTGGAAGCCGAACTGAAGGAAGCCGAGCTGAAATTCAGAACCCTGGCCGAAAAATCGGTACTGGGTGTTTATATCGTACAAAAAGGCCGTTTTGTTTATGTTAATCCCCGTTTTGCAAACGTATTTGGTTACGAACCTGATGAACTGATAGCCGCCTCATCCGTTGATGTGATTATTGACGATAAATACAAAGCCATTACGCTGGAACATGTACGCGCCCGCCTTATGGGAGAGATGGAAAGCGTAAACTACGAGGTAATGGGCGTATGTAAAGATGGTACAAACAATTGGGTTGAATTTTACGGTACAAGAGTACAACTGGATGGCGAGCCAACCATTATAGGCTCGATGGTTGATGTTACCGGCCGTAAAAAGATGGAAGAGGAGCTGCGCCTTTCTGAACAGAAATATAAATTGTTGTTTGATAGCAACCCGCTGCCCATGTGGATGGTAGCTAAAGATACGCTTGATAATATAGCTGTAAATGCCGCGGCAGTGCGGTATTACGGGTACAGCGAGGAAGAGTTTCTGAAAATGAATGTAAGGGATTTGCGTACAGAAGATGAGTGGGAACGGATGCAGCAAAGTTACAGCAACGTTACGCCAGAATCTGGCTATGTGGGTATGACCAAGCATCGCAAAAAGGACGGGACTATTATTGAAGTAGAGATCATTGCGCAGGATATTGTGATGGAAGGCCGCAAGGTGCGTTTATCTGTAGCCAATGATGTTACGCAAAAGCTTCGGGCCGAAGAATTGCTCCAGAAATCTGAAGCTAACCTTCAAACCATTTTAAATACCACCGATACCGCTTACGCCCTGTTTGATAAAGACCTTGGTGTTTTGGCATTTAACCACAAAGCTGCGGCTTTTGTAAAACAGCAGTATAATCATCAACCCGAAAGCGGCGATAAACTGGCCGATTATTTTCCGCCCGAAAGATTTCCGGAGTTTGTAGAATTTACCGCCATGGTTTTAGGCGGCAAGGATATCAGCTATGAGATTGATTACCCTCAGCCCGATGGATCGAAATGTTGGTTTTACGTTCGCCTGTTGCCGATAAGGGATAACCAGGATAAGATATTGGGGCTAATGATGGCGCTGTACGATATCACCGAAAGAAAAAATGCCGAGAATAACCTGAAAGTTGCTTACCAACGCATTCATAACCACATTGCAAGCATCAAAAACATGGCCTGGAAGCAATCGCACTATATGCGCAGCCCCGTGGCTAATTTAAAAGGCCTTGCTGCCATGCTTAAAGACGATCCCGGCGATACCGAAGCGTTACAGCACATGATTGACGAGCTTGAGCGGCTCGATACCGTAATTATTGAAATGGCCAATGATGCAGCTGATCATGATTAAATAACAAAGCCTTCTGTTAACAGAAGGCTTTGTTATTTAATACAGGGGGTATTAACTATACATGGCTTTTAGCTTTCTGCTTTTAGCCTTAAGCTTTCCACTCACAAATTACCAATGGTGGTAATACCGGTGTACGCGGTGATACCTGTGGTAATAAACCGGGCCGTTATAGTAACGGGCCCGATAGTAATGAGGGCGGCCGTAATAAACCGGGCGGCCATAGTAAACAGGCCTGTCATAATATCCTTCGCGATACACAACTCTGTGATATGGGCGACCAAAATGAGCGCTTACACTTACACTTTGAGCGTTTGCCAATTGTACCGATAACATCATCACAAACGCTATTATGGAGAATCTGATCAATTTCATGGCTTTAAAATTTAGTTATTAACCTTGTGTTTTGTACAGTTATGACCGTTGATAAATATTTTGGTTTAATTAAATTTTTATATTTTTATGTATGTATTACTTCCTCGTTGTTGCATTGGTTTTGATAGCCATGGTTGTGATTTTTTATATCAGGCTATATTACAGTAAGTTGAGCTGGACTAAAAAACGGCTGGCGAAAATACGAGGCAAATGGGCCAAGCCTGTTAGTGCACGCCGCAATTTCGATCTGATCAGGTTATATCTCGATGCAAGTGAGGCGCCCGATAAAATATCGGTACAAACGGCAAATGATCTCGACCTAAACAGCGTATTCAACTATATCGATCGTACCAACAGCAAGCCGGGCAGGCAATACCTGTATAACCTGCTACATCATCCCATAACAGATATCGATGCACTTCACGAACTTGATGCTGAGATTGAAGACCTGAATATTGATGTTCCCGCCCGCGACAGGGTTGAATTGGAGCTATCCAAACTAAACAGCAGCAGCGCCTACCACATTGCCGATTTGTTTTTGAAAACCCATCAGCCGGTTTTTCAATCGGTTTTGAGTACTTATATCAAGGTTTCGCCATTTCTTATCCTTGCGGCCTTTGTTTCGTTGGTTATTATACCCAATATTTTCAGCTTTATATTTTTGATTTTGCTGTTGGTGTATAACGTGGTTATTCATTACACAAGCCGCAAAAAAATCTCGGCGTATACCAACTCGCTTCCGCAGGCTTTAATTATGCACAACGTTGCTGTAGCCCTGATTAAAAGCGGAAAATTTAGCCGCACCGAAGCCGCAAAGGAAAGCCTTACAAGACTATTGGGCTTAAAACGCGCACTTACCCTTGTAAATATGGAAAGCGCTGTTGTTGGTGCCAATACTGATATAGGCTATGCCGTTTTCCAGCTATTTAAAGTTTTGTTTTTGGCCGAGCCTTATGTTTATACCTCATCGCTTAAACATATTGATAAGTATCGCGGCGACATCAGGGCGGTTTATGAATTTACCGGCCGGGCCGATGCCTTGATTGCCATACAATCGGTAAGGGAAGGGCTGCCCTTTTTCAATAAACCCGGGTTTACAGGTATCGATGGTAAACTGGAAGTTACTGATCTGTTCCATCCGCTTGTAGCCAATTGTGTACCTAACTCATTGCATACCACTAATGCCGATAGGGGTGCACTCATTACAGGCTCGAACATGGCGGGTAAAACTACTTTTATTAAGGCTTTAGGCTTGAATGCCTTACTGGCTCAAACCATATTTACAAGCTGCTCAAAAAGCTATAAAGCGCCGGTGCTTAAAATACAAACCAGTATCAAAACTTTTGATAATATTGACGAGCAGAAAAGCTATTTCCAGGCGCAGGCATCGGCAATTTTAAATATCATTGATCATAGTGCCGAAAAGGAAACCGTTAAAAGCCTGGTAATTATCGACGAGATTTTCAGGGGCACCAATACCATCGAGCGGATCGCCGCGGCAAAATCGGTATTATCGTACATCACCGCCAACCAAAACTTTGTATTTGTTTCAACCCACGACCTGGAACTGGCCGAGCTGCTGGATGAAGACTTTATAGTTTATTCCTTCTCCGACTCTAAAGACGGGCGCGTTTTGGTATTTGATTATATCCTGAAGCAAGGGCTGCTAAAAAGCACCAACGGCATTGCTATCCTCAAATCAATGGGTTACCCCGAATCGGTTATTGATGAGGCCAATATCGTTAGCGAGCGGATGATGAATAAGTATTTGGTGTAGTTATATTACTCGTACAAACTTAGTCTGTTATTCAAATACCTCAGTTCCGTTGCCGCTGTTGGTGTTGTCACCATAGGTGTTCGGAAGATTTTTTGATTCCCTCCCTTGGGAGGGTTGTGATGGATTGCGCAGTGGCAGGGAGGGGTTTTTACACCTTGCCCGACGAATATGCAGGGTGTAGAAACCCCTCCCTACACCCTCCCAAGGGAGGGAATCGCACAATTCCCCCGCTTTTCTATTTCTTCCGAACACCTATGGTGAGAACACCAACAACGGCAGGAGATAACGATGAGGGTAATCATTTTCACTCATACAAACTCAACCTGTTATTTAAATAACGCAATTCCTCATGTAATTTTTCAACCCTCGCCAATAGATGGGATATCGCTTCAATACCCGCTATATTGATATCCAGCTGATGCAGGTTAACCAGTTTTTCCAGCTTTTGCAACTCGGTTTGGGGGATCGATTCTATTTCGTTAACTACGATGATCTCAACCAAACCGGCCTCATGTAAGGAGATAATAAAAGTGTATTCAACATTATGATACACACAAAAATCATTTATAGTTATTAATTCTGCTGTTTTCATGATGTTTTTAATTTAGGTTGATGATTTGGCCAGTTCTTCAAATAATTGTTTTTGTCTTTCGGTGAGGTTTGTTGGCATTTGGATCTCGTAAGTAAGGTACAAATCGCCAAATTCATTATCCTTTTTGTAAACAGGCATGCCTTTTCCTTTTAGTTTTACTTTGGCTCCGTTTTGGGTTTCGGGTTTCACCTTTAGCTTTACCTTGCCTGTTAAGGTATCTGCGGTTACTTCTCCGCCTAAAACAGCAGTATACAAATCAAGTTTTAAGGTAGCGTAAAGGTTATTGCCATCGCGTTTAAAATCCGGATCGGGTGTTATATTAAACTTTATAAAAAGGTCGCCCGCGGGGCCGCCGTTTACACCCGGGGCACCATGTGCAGCAATTTTAATGGTTTGCCCGTTCTCAATACCGGCAGGTATGGTAATACGCAGGTTTTTACCATTAACGGTGATGGTTTGTTTATGCGTTTCCAAAACATCGCGCAGGTTTAAGTTTAGCGATGCATTATAATCCTGCCCCCTGAATTTTGCACTCCGGCCACCACGCGTACCCGCCGACCCGCCGCCAAACATAGATTGAAAAAAATCTGAAAAATCTTCACTCCCAAAACCTTCGTCATCGCCAAAGCCTCCGTATCCGCCAAATCCGCCTGTCTGTTGGTTGGCCTGTTGGCGCGCCTGCTGTTCGTAAGCCTCGCCGTGTTGCCAGTTTTCGCCGTATTTATCATACTTTTTTCGCTTTTCGGGGTCGCTCAATACCTCGTTGGCTTCATTTAGCTGCTGAAATTTTTTATTGGCTTCCTCGTCGTTGGGGTTAAGGTCGGGGTGATATTTGCGTGCCAGTTTACGGTAGGCGTTTTTGATATCCTTTTCCGATGCGTTTTTATCAAGTTCTAATACTTTGTAGTAATCTATAAAAGCCATGGTTGGGTTGATATAAACAGATGCGTTATTAACTAATAAATATACAGCTTGGTTTTTAATGGATAGCTTTTTTAGTGTCATTTGATGCTTATAACCTTTTGCAGTTTACCATTGTTGTACCTGTAAAGTCATTTGAAGTATGAATGGCAAAGTTGATGCCGGGCAAAAAAAGATTTCCGGTTTTACGCCTGGTCTGGCCAGTGTACTGTTGTTGACTTCATTAGCCATTATCGGATTAAAACTTAGAAGGAAAAACCGTAAAGATATTATCAGCGTATATCAACAGACAGGTCCGCATACCGGTATGTTTAACTATTACTTAAGGCTTTTAAAACAAAGTATCGGGCTTGCGAAAAAATACCTGTTTTTAGGTAGATAATTACAGACATAGACAAATTTTATGCATCTTTATTGTGCATCTGCCGCTGTTTATTGATTGATTTTAATGCTGTTAGTTAATGATAGAAGCGCGGTTGCCCGAAAATGAAGAAGCCCGGTTGCAGGATTTGTACCGCACAGGTTTGCTCGATTCGCCCCAGGAAGATGAGTTTAACGATATCGTTAAGTTTGCCTCTTCTTTATGTAATATGCCCATTTCACTCATTAGCCTGGTTGATGCCAACAGGCAATGGTTTAAAGCGAGGGTAGGATTGGAGGCTCCGCAAACAAATCGTGAAATATCTTTCTGCAGTCATGCTATTTTACAGGATCAGCTTTTTGAAATTCCCGATGCATCGCAGGATAACCGGTTTTTTGATAACCCATTGGTAACGGATTTTCCGGCGATAAGGTTTTATGCCGGAATGCCGTTGGTTACCGGGAATGGAAACAGGCTTGGTACGCTGTGCGTAATTGACAAAACACCCCGCCATTTAACCGACGAGCAAAAGTTTGGTTTAAAAGTGCTGGCAGCTAACGTGATAAAAATTGCCGAACTCCGCATCAAAAATAAGCGCCTGCACTATTTGTCTGAAACCCAGAAAACTGTCATTTCTATTTTAGCGCATGATGTTCGTAACCCGCTGGCATCCATCAAATCAATTATCGGTTTTAAGCAGTCGGATATCCTCAGCGCTACCGATGCTGCCGAAATGATTGATATGGTATCAGACCAGCTGGATAGCACAATCGGCATGGTTGATAACGTGGTGCGCTGGGGCGAACTGCAAATAAAATTTGCCCGTTTTAACTACACCGATTTTAACCTGCACGAGCTGGTAGAAAGCGTTTTTGCATCCGAATTGCTGAATGCTCACAATAAAGACAACATGCTTATCAATAATGTTTTTATTGAAACACTGGTAAACTCGGATATGCAGGCCATCGAGTTTATATTGCGAAACCTGGTAAGTAACGCCAACAAATACACGCAAAATGGTTTTATTACCGTTAATATGAGCCAGTTGGATAAACACCTGGTAATAGAAGTTACCGATACAGGCGTAGGTATGCCGGCTGATAAAGCCGAAAAGCTGCTAAGTGCCTCGAAGGAAGATAATAACTCAACCCTTGGCACCAATAACGAAAAGGGGAGCGGACTGGGCTTGCTGCTGGTACGTGAGTTTATTGACAGGCTGAATGGAAAAATTACAGTAAAGAGCGAAATAGGGGTAGGCACAAGTTTTAAAATTGTGATTTGATAATTCCTCTCCATTTGTAACTTACCGACGCTCTTTTTATCAAAAGCTTATGACAGCTTACCGGGTAAAAAGAGCAACAGCCGATGCCGCAATGATCATATTGCTGGTAACATTTCCGCATTTGGGTTTGCTACCCATGTATGCGTTTTCTGTATTGTTATTGCTTATAATCTGGCTATATCTTAAATTATGGAAAGAAGGGTTAGCTGAGATCAGCTTTCGTATAACCGATTTTAAGTTCAGATGCTTTTGGCTTGGCGGTTTAATAGGCTTAGCTTATGCAATATTTGCCTGGTGGATAATAAGGCCGCTTTTTGATGCATTGGGCTTCCCTCCGGCAGATGTATCTTCATTTTATTATATCCGCCATAATCCTTTCAATTTTCTGGTGTTGCTGGTTATAGCCGGCGTTTTGGTTATTCCGTTTGAGGAGATAGTTTACCGCGGTTTTATTTTAACGCGGGTAAAGGCAATGTTTGGTAATTACCCACATGCATTTATGCTAAGCGGCATTATAACCAGCTTAATATTTGCCTTGTATCATTACCAGGAAGGCTGGGGGGCTGTTACAGCTATTTTTATCGGGGCCTTGTTTACTATTTGGCTATACAAAGTGTTTAAGGGAAACCTTTGGTACCTGATATTTTTTCACTTTTTTTATGATGTATTCATGCTCGGCGCCATTTACCTGGGTTACAATTAACAGGCTCAATTAAATCATAACAGTTTAGTTTTATATCAGCTGCCGAAGCATTACATTTGCCGTCCTTAAATTTAATACCATGCCCGCTATAACCCAGGCAACCCTTGCCGATGTACCCGAACTGAATGTTTTAGTAAACAGCGCCTATCGCGGCGAAAGCTCTAAACAAGGCTGGACAACCGAAGCTGATATAGTGGGAGGTGCCCGCATTGATGAGGAAATGCTTACTGGCTACATGCAAGATGAAAACGTGATCATCCTGAAACATACCGACGATGATGGTTACATAACAGGCTGCGTATACCTTGAGGTGAAATACCCTAAACTATATCTCGGCATGTTCAGCGTATCGCCGCTACTGCAAAATAAAGGCGTGGGGAGGGCTTTAATTGAAGAGGCAGAACTTTACGCCCGCAAATACAACTGCCATACGCTCACCATGACTGTAATAAGTACCCGTTTTGAGTTGATTAGCTGGTATGAGCGCAGGGGCTACAACGCCACCGGCGAAATTCAGCCTTTCCATGCTCACGGCCGTTTTGGCGACGCCAAACAACATATTGAGCTGATTGTGATGGAGAAGAGTGTCTGAGTAAGGAAGTCGGAAAGTCCGCAGTCCGGAAGTCGGAAAGTCGGAAGATTTCGCCGGGCCTCCTGATTTACAGCCTTATTTTGCTTTTCAAACTTTCGGACTTCCGGACTGCGGACTTCCTGACTCAGCAACACCAACAATCTCCAGTACTTCGCTAATCTTATCCACCTGCTTAAAATTATCATGTGTTAATACCGTTTCCACATGCTCATGCGCCCAGGTGGTGTGGAAGGGAACATGTACGGCATGCCCGCCAATATTAATTACAGGCATCACATCTGATTTTAGCGAATTACCAATCATCATAAACTCATCCGGACTGATATCGAGGTGTTTGATCAGTTTGATATAATCGTCCTCCTTTTTATCGCTCATAATCTCGATATGGTGAAAATAATGCGCCAGGCCCGATTTTTTGAGTTTGCGTTCCTGATCCAGCAAATCACCTTTGGTGGCCACTACCAGTCGGTAACGGTCTTTTAGCGATGATAATACATGCTCTACATCGTTCAAGATCTCGATGGGCTGATTCAGCATGTCTTTACCGTACTGTAAAATGGTTTCCACAACATCAACGCTGATATTTTTTTCAGAGATGTTTAACGCTGCTTCAATCATGGATAGGATATATCCTTTAATACCGTAGCCATAAAGCGGCAGGTTATCCACCTCAACCTTAAAAAGTTCTTTGGATATGGTATGCTGCGGCGAAAAATTTTCGAGCAGGCTGCAAAAACGTTCTTCGGTGGCTTGAAAATACGGTTCGTTCACCCAAAGGGTATCGTCGGCATCAAAGGCAATTACTTTCAGGTTCATGTTTGGTAGCAAATTAACTGGTGCAATTATAGCACATCGGGGGCATTTATGCGCATAAACGGCATTTAATCAGCAATAAATATTTAACATTTATTAACCAATTGCTAAAACCGGCCGGGTTAAAAATAAAGTAAATTTGTATGCAACCTTATTTCAAAAGCTACGTCTCATAACTTAAATGGTCATCTTAATATTCGTTTAAATGGAAGAGATACTGCCCCCCTTAAAAGAATTTATCGTTGATTATTGCAACCGCTACAAAATACACAAGGTTGATCCGCACAGCCTGCACCTCGATACCAGTATTGACCTCGATCTGGATATTTTTGATATTGAGATAGATCTTTTCCTTGCCGATTTTACCGAACAGTTTAATATCGATACCTCCAAATTTACCTGGTATAAATATGGTTATCCCAAGGGCTCAACCCGGGTGAAAGTAATTAAGCTGATGTTTGGCTACAACACCACCTGGGCTAAAAAACTGGCCCAATACTGCTATACCCCCAAATTTAAAGTGCGTAACCTACAGGATGCTGTTAAAAGCGGTAAACTGGTTTAATTTTCCCAAAACATTATCAGTGCAATCAAAAAAAACAACCAAAATCCAAAAAAAGAAAAAATCGGTGAAATCAAAAATCAATCGGTGTAATCCCAAAAAATAAAAATCAGCTAAATCAACGGAATCAAACCAAATCAACGGTCAAAGATCAGCCACCCCGGTATGCTTGCGTTTGATAAAATTCCTGATATCCAATACAATACCGGCAAAAAAGTAAAATATTAATGGGAAACCTACTGCCAGAAACGAGGAGTAAATAAAGAAAAGCCTGATCTTGGAAATAGAGATATTAAACCGCTCGCCAAGATAGGTGCATACACCAAAGGAGTACCGTTCAAAAAATGTAAGTATTCGCTGTAGCATGTCAGGCCGGTTTTAGTATTTTATTACCAACGCCGCATTGCAGGCATTTCTTATAGTTGCAGTAATTATTTTTTAATTCGAGCAGTGCCTGCGATTCGAACGCGGTATCAATTTTCACTCCTAAGTTAACAAAATCGGAGATAATATTGTTCTTTTCGGCAGGTAAATTTTCTAATAATTTCAGGCTCCGGCTGATATAGTATTGCTGCTGGTGCTGTTTGCCATAACTGAACAGGAACAGAGCTACCGTGTTTAAGAGCAGGATATCTATCGAACCATCGCCCATGTTTTTTGACGAAGGCTTTGAAGGTACATCAAACCGATAATGATCGTCCCAATAATCATTAATCTTTATCTCGGTAAATAGCCCGCGTAAGGCCTTAACTTCCTTTATTTCCAGTATTTTGGATAGCAGGTGATTGGCCTGTACTATAAGCGCCGCAAACTGCGCCAGCCTTATGGTAGGAAAGTTTTGCGGCCTGAGGCGCATAAACTTCCACAAGTGGTTTTCTATCGGCGTAAGGTTATATTTTTTACGGAGATAGGCGTATTCTTTTTGCAGTTTTAGCGGATACTCATCTTTAAACTCAGCATCCAGAAAGCCGGCCTGTCCAAATATCAGCGCTTCTATCTGCATCGGGTTGTTTTTATTTTTGGCGAGGGTGAGCTGGGGCAATGATTTGGCCATTAGCTCAAATGGCAAAGCATTAACCTTAAAGCCAAAATTCGCAGCTAAAAACTGGTAAAAAGTTTCTTCCCAATCGCCTTTGTTCAGGGCTAAGGTTGCTGTTACGTTGGCCTGCCGTTTTTCCATCCGCTCAACCAGTACACGGGTGAGCCAGTTTTGCATGGTAAGACCGTCAACTGTGCCGATGCTGTTTTCGCAGGGGATAAAAGTTTGGTTGCCGAAAACAAGCTTGTGATACTTGTTATATAATTCTTCGCTGATACGGTTTTGCAGTTCGAGGGTTGGTACCTTACGTCCGTTTGGTAAAAACAACGGGGCATCATCGCGGTAAACCACATGCAGGATCACGTTGTTGTATGCACCATCGTTGGTGTGGCCATGCTTTTGCCAGTCGGATGCCGAAAGGTGTACTTCTACATTTCCGGCCCAAACGGTTTCGCCAATGCGGATGCGGGCATTGTGAAAATCAGGGCCCGAATCAGAATTATGCAAACCCGCCGAAAAAATCTCCAGTTCCTCGCCATCTGTGGTTTGTAAATTTTGCCGTTCAAACAGCCTGAACTTCCAGATATAATGCAGAAAATCTTCGGTGAGTAACATGGTTGGTGAGTGGTTGATAAGGTTGGATTGGGTTGATTGTGTTTGTTTTATTTGCGTTGTAACATACCTGTTATCGGCGGCTATTGCAGCTATATTTAAAAATCCCTAATATTACGGAAACCAATAATATCTGCCAAACCTATGAATGAAATAAAATCACCTCCATCCCAAACTACGGGAGGGCGCATCAAATCCATTATAGGCGGTTCGCTGGGTAACCTGGTTGAGTGGTATGATTGGTATGCTTACACGGCTTTTGCATTATATTTTTCGGATGCCTTTTTTCCATCAGATAATCAAACAGTACAGCTTTTAAATACGGCCGGTATTTTTGCGATAGGTTTTTTAATGCGGCCGATAGGAGGCTGGGTAATGGGTACCTTTGCCGATAAACGCGGACGAAAAACAGCACTCACAGCTTCGGTATTGCTCATGAGCGTGGGCTCGCTTATTATTGCCATAACACCGGGATACAAATCAATAGGCGTGGCAGCTCCAATCTTACTGGTTTTGGCCCGCATCATTCAGGGCTTAAGCGTTGGCGGCGAGTATGGCACCAGCGCCACCTACCTCAGTGAAATGGCCACCAAAAAGCATCGCGGCTTTTATTCCAGCTTTCAGTATGTAACACTTATTATGGGGCAATTACTGGCGCTGGGCGTACTGGTATTATTGCAAAGGGCGTTTTTAACCGAGCAGCAACTGCATGACTGGGGCTGGCGCATTCCGTTCGGTATCGGCGCTGTACTGGCCATTATTGCTATGTATTTAAGGCGAAGCCTGCAGGAATCGGTCTCGTTCGATCAGGAAAAAAATAAAAAAGATGCCATGCACGGTACTATCAAAGCGTTAACGCAACATCCTAAAGCCATATTCACAGTGATTGGCTTAACGGTTGGCGGTACGCTGGCCTTTTATACTTTCACCACCTATATGCAAAAGTTTTTGGTGAATACGTCCGGCTTCAGCAAAAGCGATGCTACGCTTATTTCAACACTCACGCTGGCTGTGTTTATGGTATTACAGCCCTTGTTTGGCTTACTGTCTGATACTATTGGCCGTAAACCTCTGCTTATTGGTTTTGGTGTGCTGGGCACCCTGAGCACCATCCCCATCATGACATTGCTAAGTCATACCAAAGATGTGTGGACGGCTTTCGCACTTATCCTGTGTGCCCTCGTTATTGTAAGCGGTTATACCTCTATCAACGCCGTAGTTAAGGCCGAACTTTTCCCGGCCAATGTGCGCGCCTTAGGTGTGGGATTTCCTTACGCCATAGCTGTATCGCTATTTGGCGGTACGGCAGAGTATATTGCACTTTGGTTTAAAAATGAGCATCATGCCACCTGGTTTTACTGGTATGTAACCGTTTGCATCGCGCTGTCGCTGATTCTTTACGTTACGATGAATGATACACGCAGGCATTCGAAGATGGAAGATGTGTGATCAAAATTTACAGGATTTTAGAATTGACAGAATAAGAGCTTGTTTGTAAAATGAATATTATATAATTGTTAATTTAACATTGTGTCTGGTTTATAGGTATTCTTGATATCATTCTACTAATTCTTAAATTCTGTAAATTCTGATCAAAGTATTAATTTTGCCCGTTCATCACCGGGGCATGTTCCCTTAATTTATGACTGATATCAATAATTTATTTCAACAGGCGGTAACCTTACTGCAGGAACTGATCTCGATTCCGTCGTTCAGCAAGGAGGAAGACCGCACTGCCGATCTGATCAACCAGTTTCTGCAATCGCACGGGGTAACTACGCACCGCAAGCTCAATAATATCTGGGCCTGGAACAAATATTTCGATCCTGACAAAGAAACTATCCTTCTTAATTCACACCATGATACGGTTAAGCCTAATTCGGGTTATACGCGCGATCCTTACGATGCCAAAATTGAAGATGGTAAACTGTTCGGCCTCGGCAGTAATGATGCCGGAGGCTGCCTTGTTTCGCTCATAGCGGTGTTCCTTTACTTTCATGATAAGGAAAATCTGAAATATAATTTTTGCTTAGCGACCACTGCCGAAGAAGAGATCTCGGGCGTGAACGGCCTGGAATTGATTATTCCTGATCTGGGCCAGCTATCATTCGGTATTGTGGGCGAACCTACCCAAATGCAGTTAGCCATTGCCGAACGCGGCCTGATGGTGCTGGATTGTACCGCTCATGGCCGTGCAGGTCATGCTGCCCGCGAGGAGGGGGAGAATGCTATTTATAAAGCTTTAACAGACATTGAGTGGTTCCGCTCATTTAAATTCCCTAAAGAGTCGGAGGTGTTCGGACCGATCAAGATGTCGGTAACTATTATTAATGCCGGCTCGCAGCATAACGTGGTGCCTGCCAGCTGTGTTTATACGGTTGATGTGCGTGTTACCGATGCGTACCGTAACGAAGAAGTACTGGAAATTATCCGCGAACATGTCGTAAGCGATGTTAAACCCCGTTCTATCCGTTTAAAACCGTCATCAATACCTAAAGAACACCCGATAGTGCAGGCTGGCATTGCCCTGGGGCGTACCACGTATGGTTCGCCAACTACCTCAGATCAGTCATTGCTGGATATCCCATCTATCAAAGTAGGCCCCGGCGATTCGGCACGTTCGCATACTGCGGATGAGTTTGTTTATGTAGATGAGATAAGAGAGGGGATTGAGTTGTACATTAAGATGTTGGAGAGTATAAATTAAACGAAAATAACGAAACGCGTCATAAGCGAAGTAACCGAAAATTAACCATCACGTCATTGCGAGGAACGAAGCAATCGCGAACTATACAGGGCGGCCTTGCCTACGTGCGATTGCTTCGTTCCTCGCAATGACGAGCAGGAGATATTTTTAGAATATAAGATTGCATATGAGCTCAAAAGCCCCGTTTACGGTTAGTAGACGGGGCTTTTGCATTTGAGATAAGGCCTTTTTATTTAACCGGCGTAGGCCTTGTAGGTGTAAGAGGAATCAATCCTTTAAACATCTTGGCACCATCGCCTGTAAGCCTCAGGTAATAATCTGCAGAGCAAGCTGTACCATCCTCGTCCAAAGTAACAAACGATGAGCCCGCCGGTACAAAGGCCTGGCTTTCGGCCGTTTTGGCAATCTGGTTGCCTTCGTTATATTCATCAAACATAGAAATATAAAGCCCTTGTGCACCAACACTTTTCATGTTGAAAAATTGCCTCCACATAAAATCGCCGTGGGCGCGCTGGTGCTCCTGCAAATCGCCGGGGAGGATGCAGGGCTGGTAGTCGATACCATGTGCCTTGCAATAAGCTACATCCGGGCGGTTAACCGAACCATAAAAATTGTCCGATTCGCTTTTGTTGCCTATGCGGCCAACCATCCATGGCGAAATCATATCCAGCGCATTATAGGCTGATAAGAAAGCCGGGCGCGAATCACTGTCTTCCGTGCGCCAGTGGGTAGGCACACCGCCTATAACATAGCAGCCTTTGCTTTTAAACCAGTTAATTACATCGATACATTGTGCTGCGGTAAACGGATGGTTTTCATCGCTGAAACCAAAACCCCAGATGCACACCACCGGTTTGCCATTCTGTTTGGCATAAGCAGGCGAAGAAGTGTAAACCGACATTTTATTGGTCCAGTCGGTTTTTAACTCCGATTGCATTTCTTTCCAGCCGCTTACATCGTACATAATGTAAAATTTAACGCCGTGTGCTTCGGCCGCTATTTTGGTTTTTGCAGCCATAGCATCGCGCACCGGGCCTTCAAGCCCGCTCGGATTGAAGCGCTGCAGGGCCGCGCCGTCAATACCATAATCGTGCATCCATTTAAACTGAACGTCGATAGTCTGATCGGAAAAAGAAGAAAATACATTAGCCGGTTGCCCGTTGTTTAAGTTGGCATATTTAGTGGGGAAAGTTTGGGTATAATCACGAACATCCGGCCACGATTTGATGGCTGTATTTGTGGGAGATGGTTGTTCTTCCCAGGTTTGTGCCCAATGCCAGTAACGGTTAATGGGCGAACCATCGCCTATGGCTGCAAACCAGCCCTGGTAGCCAACTACCACCTTGCCAACAACATCGCCAACAGGCGAAGGGGTAAGATCTATCGTATCTTTAGGTTTATCAATAGGTTTAACATCGCCGCCACCGCCGCCTTTTTTTGAGCAGCTTAATGTAAAGCCAAGCATCAAGCTAAGTGCAGCTGCTGTAAATGTTGTTTTTCTGATATTCATGATGTTTAAATTTAAGTTGTTATTTGCCGGCTGTAGGTTCAACCATTTTGATGGAACCATCGGCATTGAAATAAAGCTTATCTACGCAAATTGACCGCAGCCAATCGTCGTGCGATAAAGCGCTGGTATGATAAAATGAATACCACTGTCCCTTGAATTGTACGATAGAACCGTGATTGGTATAGCTATCGGTTGGGTCCATATAAATGCCGCCGTAGGTCCAGGGGCCGAGGGGGCTTTTGCTGGTAGCGTAATTCATGCGGTTATGCTTGCCGTTAACATCGTGATTATCTGAGTAAGAGAGATAATAGATACCGTTACGTTTATGCACCCAGCTGGCCTCGTGAAAATCCTTCAGGCCTTCCATCGGTTTCATTTCGCCGTCAATCTCGGTCATGTTGTCTTTTAGCTTGCCGCCCTTGCAGGTTCCGCCGCCGCCATAGTAAAAATAGGCCTGCCCGTCATCGTCAATAAATACACATGGGTCTATCATGGCTTCAAGGCCTTTTATATAGCCCTGAACGGTGAAACCGCTTGCCGGGCTTTTGCTGGTGGCTACGCCTATTTTCCATGTTGTATTCCATTCGGTGCCGCTTGGATGAGGGAAGTAGAAGTAGTAAGTGCCATTTTTATAAGCACAATCGGGTGCCCACATAAAACCTCCTTCGGGGCGTCCCCATGATACCTGGGAGGCACGGAGAATTTCGCCATGATCCTTCCAATGCACCATATCATCGGTCGAGAATACGTGGTATTGATCCATCAAATCGCATCCCCGGGCGGGATAGATATCGTGCGAGGCATAAACGTACAAACGCCCGTCGGCCCAAACATGTGCAGATGGATCGGCGGTGTACATATCGCGGATAAAGGGATTGGCGGCAATTGGGGTTTCGACAGCAGGTTTGGTGTTATCCTGTTTTGGTTGTTTATTTTGTGCCTTGCTACAGCTTGCCGCCAAAACAACCAAACTTAGTGCCATGGCCGAAGGGGCGCTTTTGCGGGCTATTGATTTAAATAGATTAGATATACTCATTATAACGTTATTGAAGCCCGGCACAGGTTATTACTGCTCGCCGGGCTTGTTTTGAAATTTAGGGCTGTTTTATTTAGAGATGAACCTCAAGTCGTCGATACCTACAGTCAAATCATCGTGTGCTTTGGATGAGGTAAAGAAGAAGATCCTGAAGTGATTGATAGCCGTATAGTCGGCACCACCATCACTTGTCTTGATCGATTTATCAAAATCGAGGGTGATTTTATTCCAGCCGTTTTTAAGTGTTGGTAGTAACGGTGCTACATCCCAGGCCGATTCATGATCGTCGGATTTTCCGGAACTGGTAATTTCGATAGAACCATCAGCTTTCAACAATGACACGTCCGATACATACCACCAGAAACTAAACCTGCCATCAGCAGCGCCGAATGACGTGTTTACCGGCGTATCAACACTTTTAATAAATTGCATAAAGTCGCCGCCGTTGGCTATGGTATTTTTCAGGTAGCCGGTACCTTCTTTTTGCCCGGTGGTGGCTATATTGGGTGTACCAACAGTTTCCCAGCCATCAGCCTTGTCAACATTATCAAATATAACCGGAGGTGGGGCAGGGGCCGCCCTGAATACCAAATCATCTACACCAGTCACCAAATCGTCGTGAGCCTTGCTGGTGGTGAAAAAGAAAATGCGGAAATGGTTAACAGCCGAGTAATCAGCCCCGCCATCACTTGTTTTGATGGCTCTGCTAAAGTTAAGGGCTATTTCGTTCCACCCATTTTTTAGGTTAGGGATCAACGGCGCTACGTCCCAGGCCGATTCATGATCGTCGGATTTTCCGGAGCTGGTGATCTCAATCGAACCATCCGCTTTAAGCAGCGACACATCTGATACATACCACCAAAATTTAAACTGGCCGTTATCGCCTGTAAGTTTTGTATCCAGCGGTGTTGGCAGGTCTTTGATGAACTGCATAAAATCGCCGCCATTGGCAATGGTGTTTTTCAGATAACCGGTACCTTCTTTTTGGCCGGTTGTAGCAATGTTGGGCGTGCCCACCGTTTGCCAGCCATCGGCCTTATCGGCATTATCAAACGAGATAAGTGTTGCATCTACCGGTGGCGGCGCAACGGTATCCGGTGGTGGCGACTTCAGGTAACTGGTATCTCTCGAAATGTATTTTTCTTTTTTACAGCCGGCAAAACCTATGCCTATCATCAGGATGGCGCTTGCCACCATTGTTATTTTAGTGAATTTCATTTCCTTTTTTGGTTTTAGGTTAACTTATTTAGGAATATCTACCTGTACTATTTCCGAAAAATTCGAACTGTTGAAGCTGTCGCTCAACCTTACGCCAACGCGTACAAAAAATGTACGGCCGGGAATCAGATCGGGTACGGTAAGGGTTATCGATTTTTCGGCAGCGCTCATGTCAATAAATGCCTTATTGATACTTTTTGAGTTCACATCCGAAAAATCACGGATGGAAGCGCCTGTGCCTACCAGTTTGGTGGTGTTTACATAAGGCTGCACATCTTTAATGGTTGGCAAACCGGCAATGATAGGCGCATCAATATCAAACTTTAAGGTAAGCGTATTGCCTGTTAAAGTATGCGTGAAGTTTTTGATTACGATATAAGGCGTAACCGTAAAATCATGCTTTGTACCTTTATCAATATTAACAGTCACCGTATCGGTAACAGGCCAGAATGCGCCGCCGGTGGGCACAATTTTATAGCCGCCTTTAAACAGTTTGCTGTCCTCGTAAGTACCATCAAATTTACTTGGGATGGTTTGTGGCGAGGTCCAGCCAATTTGCTGCAGTTTGATGGTTGTGCTGCCGCCCGATGTAAGCAGGTTACCACCCTCTGATGAGATGATGTTACCCTGTAGTGAAGCATTGGGGCCATCATAGTTATCTATTTTTGTACATGCAGAACTTGCCAGTATAGTTATGCCCACCAATATTCTACCAATCAGATTTTTCATATCTTATAACTTTTAAATTCTTATTAATAATTAGGGTTGTTAGGAAGCAGGTTAGGGTTTTTGCCAATTTCGCCGCCCGGTATCGGCTCATAATAAAACTGCTTTTGGAAGGTGTACTCCCTGTTAAACAGCTCGGGCTCGGCCAAAAAGATGTATTTGTTTTCGTTAAATACATAGTATGGCATCAGGCCTTTAAAGTGAGCGCGATCAAGCACCACATCGGCAATGCGCCACCTTTTTAAATCCCAGTAGTATTGGTTTTCAAAGGCAAGTTCCATCCGGCGCTCTTTGCGTACTTTATCCAGATCGATAGAGCCGTAAAGGGTTGCACCGGCACGGGTTCTGATCTGGTTGATGGAGGTTAGGGCATCGCCGTTATTTCCCAATTCAACTGCAGCTTCGGCACGGTTTAACAAGATCTCGCCATAACGCAGGTCAATCCATGGCTGCTCGCTGCGGTTCAGGTCAACCGAGGCTTGTGGTTTGTTGTAATCAACATACTTGCGAACGTAGAAACCGGTACGGGTAAGCTCATCACCGCCTGTCCACGGACCAGTGAAGCCGATAACCTGTTTGCCGTTATAAAGCGTTTTGGTATCGCCCGATAGGATGTATGAGCGCGAGTTTGGCTGTTTAGCCACCTCGGCAGCAGCCGTACCGCTAAACGACGGGTAAATACCGCGCTGCATATCAAACATCAATCCCCTTAAGGTTGCACCCGGGAAGTAGATGGTAGCCAGTAACCGTGGCTCAAGGCCTTGCATCAGCTCGGCACGGGTGTTAAAGCGTTTAGGCGTACCATCATCATTGGTTACGTTTAAGGCTCCCCAAAGCTGCACTAAATCAAGCGTAGGATATGAGCGAGAAAGCGCATTGGCAGTGAAATAACGTGGCGACATGGTATCGTCCCAGCTATGTGCGGTATGGTTGGCTATCGAATACTGTTTGATAAAAATATTCTCCGGACTTGGTTTTAAAAACGCGTCGACATAGTTCTGTACTTTATCAGAGTTAGCGTTATAAAGCGAATAGTGGCCTTCCAGTAATTTAGCCGCGTCATAAGCCGCCTGGAAATAGGTATTGGCTTTTGATGCCGGGATACCCACCAAGCCCTGCGAACGTGCCGGGCCGTCAACAAAATTGGTTGAACCATATTTGGCAATACAAGCCGCGTATAGCATCACTCTTGATTTTAATGCAGCAGCTGCATATTTATTGGCCCTGCCGGCATCGTTGGTTTCGGGCATCATCTGGTAGCCCAGGTCAAGCTCGGCGCCGATGAAATCCCAGGTAGCTTCTTCTTTATCGCGATGTACCTGTAGCTCGGATAGGGGAGCAGCGGGGTCCTGCGGAACTTTGATAATCGGTACGCCGCCGTAACGTTTAGCTAAACCAAAGTAATAGTAAGCCCTTAAAAAGTGAGCTTCGCCTAAAAGCGCGTTAACGGTTGTTTGGGTTAACGCCGCGGTATGTTTAGGTAGCTCGTCAATCAGAATATTTACGTTCCGGATGTCACCATAAGGCCAGTAGCCAAAGCCGCCGCCAATATCCATACCGCCAAAGGGGCCAACCTCTTCGCCTGTTACTGAGGCCGAGTTATAAAAGTTTTCCCAATCGTTGCTGCCGGTTTTAAACCCTTGGTCGGGACGGTATTTAAAATCTTCGATGGGCAGGTTGGTGTAAATTGTTGCTAAAAATGATTTAACACCGGCCTCGCTATCGTAAATAACATTAGGCGTAAAAATATTGGTTGGCGGAATATCTAATCGTTGGCAGGAAGTTACCGAAGCGCCTACGCCGACAGCAATTGTTATAATGAGTTTATGTATTTTTTTCATGTGTTAAATGATTTAAAATGAAACATTAGCACCCAGGTTAAAGGTGCGGTTCATTGGATAGGTGTAACCGCCCAGTGCCCTGCCAAAGTCGCCGTTATCCCTTGGGTTAGGTCCCTGGTGTTCCGGATCGTAGTTTTTAAGGCCGGTAAATGTTAACAGGTTATAGCTGTTTACATACACCCTGAATTTGCGCACGCCAATAGTTTTTAATATAGAAGGGGAAAGGGTATAACCAAACTCAAGCGTTTTTAAACGCAGGTAGCTGGCACTTTGAATAGCCTTGGTACCTTTTGCCGAAGGTGAGCCCATAGCAGGATAGAAGCCCGGCACCCACTGTGTATTCGGGTCGAATACGTTGGCCGATGGATCTACCGTGTGCCAGCTATCCAAAAAGCGGGTTAGCGCGCTCCTGTTGTACATCAACGGCTCGGCAAATTGCTCGCCGTATTGTACGTAAACGCCGGCTGCGCCTTGTAAAAGCATATTCATATCAAAGCCTTTATAGCTTACGCCAACAGTAAGGCCGTAGTTGTACAGCGGAATATCAGTTGTAGCGATAGGATGATCGTCTTTACCGTCAATCACACCGTCGTTATTCCAGTCTTTATAGTAATAATCGCCCGGCACCACGTTGTTGTTGCCGCCGCCGGTGTTTATACCATAGTTGTAAATTTGATTGTAGCTGGTGAACTGGCCGTCATATTCGGGGCCCCACCAGATGTTTTGGTAACGGTTGGTTTGGTTGTTTTTCCAGTTATCGTATTCGTTACCCGAGTTGCCGCGCAATACCTTCAACGCTTTTAAGCGGGTGGTGCCGATGTTACCGGTAAGGTTTAAACCAACCTGGCCAAAGGTGTTACGGTACGAGAGGTTGAAATCCAAACCCTGTACACGGTCGCTGTTGTAGTTAATTTGCGGTACTGCAGCACCCACTGTACCTGGCAGGGCAACTGATGGCTGCGCAGGCAAACCTGTTCTGTCGTTCCTGAAAACCTCGATGGTACCGTCAACTTTTCCGCCAAATAAACCAAAATCCAAAGCGATGTTCTGGATGGTATTTACAGACCAGGTTAAGCCAGGGTTACCCAGTTTAGGTGCCGAGCCGTTTACTGCAGCCGAACCGAAGATGTAGCTGTTAACAGGGTAGGTGTAACCGTTAATGTAGTTAAAGGCAGGGGCATTACCCTCATCGCCCACTTTACCATACGAACCGCGGAGTTTTAAGTTGGTTAAGATATAATCTGATACCAGTTTGCGGAAAAAGTCCTCTTTGGTGATAACCCAACCCACCGAACCGCCAAGGAAGTTACCCCACTGATCCTTACCTGGTTTGTACAGGTTGTTACCATCGCGCCGGAAGGTACCTTCTAACAGGTATTTGCCTTTGTAATCGTAGTTGATCCTGCCGATAATGCTGCGGTGAGCACGATCAGTAAGAGCGCCTGCATCCATACCGCCTGCCATATTTGAGTTTTGCAAACCACCAAACAGGTAATCAACCGGAATTTCAACGTCGCGATAAGCGTTAAAGTTATCGGCAGTTTCGTGGCTTTGCTCGTACGTAGCCATCGCCGTAATATTATGATCTTTAAAGAATGTATGCGCATAGTTTAAAGTCAACTGGCTCAGGGTATTGAGGTGCGTATAGTACTGGCGGGTAATACCTGCAGGCGAGTTTACCAAACTTGGGATATAAGTATCGTTCTCGGCTTTATAAGTGTACAGGTTAAATGAACGCCTGATGATATTGTTATCGGCCACACCATAATCAATATTAAACAAAGCTTTGGCGGTTAAACCGGTTACACCCGGAATATCATAAGTTAAGTTTAACTGGCTGGTGATATTTTTATTCCTGAAACGTTTTGAACCAACCTTATCAGCATCTGTAATGATAGATGGGTTCATGTTATCATCTATTACTGCCGGGTAAAGCGGGTTATCATTAGCGTAGATCTGGTGGGTTGGGATCTGATTCCAGGTGTATTTGTAGATGGTCCATTGATCGGTATAAGGCAGGTTTTTTTCATCCATCCAGGCCGATGTTAGTACCTGTGCTTTTAGCCCTTTGGTGATACTTGCGGTAACGTTTGACCGGAAATTGTATTTGTTATAATTTAAATCGCCGGTTTTAAAAACACCGTCCTGCTTCTGGTAACCGAAGTTGAAGAAATAGTTGATCTTATCGGTACCGCCGTCAATATTCAGGTTGTGCTGAATTTGATTAGCCCTGTCCCTGAAAACCAAACCTATCCAATCGGCCGATTTGTAGGTGCCGTCGAGCCATGGTTTGAAATCGGCGTATTGAAATTGCGGGGTTACGTTATGCACAAAGTTATTGGCAAAATCGCGTTTAACTTTTTCGTTGGTCAACAACATATAATCTACGGCACCTACACCTTCGGGCATGCCCAAAAATGTTTGTATGGCATTGTTTACCGAGTAGTTGATATTGATTTTACCATTTTTGCCGCCTTTTTTGGTGGTGATTAAGATAGCGCCGCCGGCAGCACGCATACCATAAATTGAGGCGGCCGCATCCTTCAGTACCGAAATGCTCTCAATCTCGTTAGGGTCCATGCGGCCTACGGTTGATTGATCGCCGCCGATAACACCATCAATTACAATTAATGGTGAGCCCTGGTAACCACGGATATTAAGGTTGTTGGCATACGAGCCCGGTTCGGCAGTTGTTTGCACAATGCGTACGCCCGGTATTTTACCGGTAAGCATGTTAATAACACTTTCGTTTTTGGTGGTAGTGATCTCCTTGCTTTGTAATGTGGCGATAGAGCCGGTTATGGTTGCTCTTTTTTGCACACCGTAACCTACCACTACTACCTCATCCAAACTTTTGCTGGTAGTTTTTAGGGCGATGGTACCGTCTTTGATATCTTTTACAGCAATTTCGAGGGTTACATAACCTATGTATGATACCTGTAAAACCGCATTGGGGCCGGGTACCTGTAACTGGAACTTTCCGGCTACATCCGTGATCACACCGTTGTTTGTGTCTTTAATTTTTACACTTACCCCCGGAAGTGTCGACCCATCTGTTAAGTCTATTACTTTCCCTGTAATGGTAGTTTGCTGGGCAAACAAACTAAGCGGGAAAAGGAAGAAAAGTATAAGTAAGTATTTATATTTTTTCATATCGTCTCTCTTTGTTGATTGGTTAAGTTTAATTGGTTGGGCTACCCTGCAGGTAGTAAATAGCGCATGCGGCGGCAAAGCCTCAGGGCGGGTTGGGGTTGTTGTAATACATGGTTTAAAAAAATTGGTTAAGCAGTGAATGGTTGCCTTCCGGCCCTAAAAAACACTGCTGATGGCTTATAATTTCAGGTACAAAACAACAGGAGGGCATTAATAAAAAATAAATAATACATTAATAATTGCCCTGTTAATGGCCAAAAACGGGCTTTTATGAAATTTTTTGCAATCGATTGCGGAAAAATGAGGTTTTGACAGAAATAATTTGTTTGTTAATGATGGGGCAGAAGTATTGATACATTTTTAACAAAAGGTGATACGGGTTAGCAGTAGTTTAATGGTTGGCGCGAAGATGCGGCTTATAGCAGTAAATTATATGATACAACCTTGGCTTTTTGAACAAAAAATGTAGCTTTAAAACGGTTAAACCAATTCAACACCGTTACGCTTATCTTAATGCCCCTTAAACGCTCCTGCCTTTTCCCGGTAAAACATTTATTGCTTATTGTGCTGTGCTGCATAACCGGCTTTTATGCATCGGCGCAAAAAAAGAACGCCGGGTATAAATACCATATCCGCAGGGCGGCATCGGCAGTTAGTATTGATGGTGTAATGAATGAGCAGGCCTGGATGCAGGCCGATTCGGCAGGCGATTTTTTTATGGTGTTGCCGATGGATACCAGCAAGGCCACGGTTAAAACGGTGGTGAGGATGTGTTATGATGATAAAAACCTGTACATCCTGGCCATTAACTATAATTCGGTACCGGGGCCTTATATGGTCGAATCGTTAAAACGGGATTTTAGCTTCGTGAAAAATGATAACTTCCTGATTTTTATGGATCCATTTGATGCCCGTACCGATGGCTTCAGTTTTGGCGCCAACGCGGCAGGCGGGCAGTGGGACGGGAGCATGTACGAGGGTGGAAAGGTAGATCTGAGCTGGGATAACCGCTGGTATTCGGCAGTGAAAAATTACCCGGATAAATGGGTTTGGGAAGCGGCAATCCCTTTTAAAAGTATCCGCTATAAAAAAGGGATTACGGAGTGGGGCATCAACTTTAGCCGCAACGATTTAAAAACTGCCGAAAAATCAAGCTGGACACCCATACCACGCCAGTTTCCTACAGCCTCATTAGCCTATACCGGAACATTGGTTTGGGACGAACCGCCGCCAACGGCCAGCAGCAATGTATCTATTATACCTTATGCTCTCACCGGCTTTAGCAAAGATTATCAGCATAACACCAAAACCGATTTTAAACATGCTATAGGCGGTGATGCCAAGGTATCCTTAACGCCCTCGCTCAACCTCGATCTCACCGTTAATCCCGATTTTTCGCAGGTGGATGTGGATCAGCAGGTGATCAACCTCAACAGGTACGAACTCTTCTTCCCCGAAAAGCGCCAGTTCTTTTTAGAGAACGGTGATCTGTTTGCCAATTTCGGCTACTCGGATATCCGGCCATTTTTTTCAAGGCGGATAGGCCTGAATGTTCCTATTGATTTTGGCGCAAGGCTAACCGGCAAACTGGATAAGGACTGGCGCATCGGCGTCATGGATGTCCAAACCGGGAGTTCGGGCACAGCAGCCCAGGCTGCGGCAAATTATGGTATCATAACCCTGCAACGCCGGGTGCTCGACCGCTCAAACATCGCTTTCCTTTTTGTAAATAAAGATGCTACAGCCAATATCCCCGGTACCAACGCAGGCGCTACGGCTTACAACCGTAACATAGGTGCCGAGTTTAACCTCGCCTCGCGCAGCAATATCTGGACGGGTAAGGCCCTCGCCCTAAAATCATTTACACCCGGGGTAAACGGCAAGGATTGGGTACTTTCAGATCATTTTCAATACCTCAGCAAATACTGGACGGTTTACCTGCAGGAGGAGTACGTAGGTAAAAACTACAATGCCGAGGTAGGTTACGTGCCCCGCGTTGGCTATATTAAGGTAAGCCCGCTTTTGTTACGTAACTTTTTCCCTAAGCAGGGTAACATTTTGAGTCATGGCGTACAGGTTACTTCCAATTATTTTTTTGATGAGTCGTTCCATCGTACTGATAATGAAAGTGCTTTATCGTACCTCATCACTTTCCGCAACCGTGCCACGCTTTCTGTAACCGGTTTTAATGATTATGTGCGCCTGTTAAGGCCTTATGATCCCACCAATATCGGCAAGGGACTGCTGCCCACCGGCTCAGAACATAATTGGAACACCATTGATGTGCAATTTGTATCAAAACCTCAAAATGTGTTCACCTACCTGCTCGAGGCATCGCACGGCGGTTACTATGATAAAGGGATCCGCAACAGTTTAACAGGTTTAATTGGCTACCGCTTTCAGCCTTATGTAAATATTGCCATCAATACATCCTTTAATGATTTGCGGTTGCCGCAGCCGTTTGGCCATAATTCTTTTTGGCTGGTAGGACCAAAGGTTGATGTTACTTTTACCAATACACTGTATTTTACCACCTACGTGCAGTACAACCAGCAGATAGATAATATCAACATCAACACCCGCCTGCAATGGCGGTATAAGCCGGCATCAGATCTGTTTATTGTTTATGGGGATAATACCACGCCATCGCCCTATACAGTTAAAAACAGGCAACTCACTTTAAAATGGACATACTGGTGTAACCTGTAAAACAACTACAGGTATGCGTATGTTGCTTTAATGCCCGGCTATTAAGCCCGTGGCAATACTGATGAAGAAACTGATTATATTCGACCTTGACGGTACCCTTGCCGAAAGCAAGGCTTCGTTGGATAAGGAAATGGCCACGCTGCTGGTTAGCCTGCTCAAAGTTGCCAAATTGGCTATCATATCGGGCGGCGACTGGCCCCAGTTTGAAAAGCAGGTACTTGGCAACCTGCCCGAAAAGGGTTTACTTAAAAACCTGTCTATCCTGCCCACCTGCGGTACTAAATATTACCAGTACAAAAAATCGGGCTGGAAAAAACTTTATTCAGAAGATTTTACTGTTGATGAGGAAAAGGAGATCATCGACAAATTAAACGAAGCCGTTGACGAATCGGGCGTAAAAGCTAAGAAAACCTGGGGCGACCAGATAGAAGATCGCGGCAGCCAGATCACCTTTTCGGCATTGGGGCAACTGGCTCCGCTTGATGAAAAGAAGAAGTGGGACCCCAAATTTGCCAAACGCAAAAAGATCAAATCCCGACTGGATAAATCACTTACCGGCTTCTCCGTTCAAATGGGAGGGGCCACCTCTATCGATATCACCAAACCAGGAATAGACAAAGCCTATGGCATTCATAAACTGGAGCATACCCTCGGCATAAAAATAAAACAGATGATTTTTATTGGCGATGCTTTGTTTGAAGGAGGAAACGATCATCCGGCCAGGAAAACAGGAGTAGACTGCATCCAGGTTCGTGACCCGGAAGAAACTAAGAGGGTTGTAGAGGGGCTTATATTGTGTTTAGAATAATCTGATCTGCCGTTCATTGTCATTCTGAAAAACTAAGTATGAGATTAGATATGATATGCGCTATATCGCAAACCAAATACTTCGTTTTTCAGAATGACACAAACTTAACGATTGATTTATTCCCGTCTTGCCTGCTGATATTTATAATGTAAATTTTTCAGCGTTTCGATAGTCGCGTCATCGGTTGACACACCGTAACCCGTTACAAGCGTACCTTTAACGCCGCTGGTTGATGCCAGTGCATAAACAACGGCTTCATCGGCAGGATCTGAAGGCCCTTCGTAGCGGTAAAGGTCGGTTATCTCAAAATCCGCGGCAGGAAAGGTTTCTTCGCCGTCTTTAAAATGATCACCTTCAAGGCTAAATTCATGCGTGTAGCCTTGTTCTTTTAATTTGGCTATAGCTTCAGTTACGGTGGCGTAATGAAATTTTTGTTCTTGCATCATGAGGGGTAGGGTGTTTTTAGTTATTACTAATATACAATTAAAGTACGCTGCCTGTTTCATTAACCTCGGTCGAAAACGGTTCAGGTTGCACCAATACAAAGCGTACCAATATAAATTCATGTTTAACGCAATCACGTATGCGGTCGATAGCCTGGTTGATCTGTTGCGTATCAAGATCTTCCTTAAATGCTACTATCAACATCAAAATAATTTCATCGGGCGATTGGTATGTAGAGAGCATGTGCATCACTTTTAACACCGCGCTGTCTTTTTCAACCAGCCGGGCAATTTTTTCTCTCGATTCGGATGAGATTCCTTCGCCCATCAGTAAACTTCGGCTTTCGCGGGCAAGTATTGCCGATACACCTACCAAAATTAAGCCAACCAATAACGAAGCTACGCCATCAAGTACAGGAATATCATACCGATGGTTCAAAAACAGGCAGATGGCTACAATAAAAAGCCCCGCGACAGCGGCGCTATCTTCAAACATTACTAAAAACGTTGATGGATCCTTGCTTTTAACTACGGCTTCCCACCAGGTTTGCCCACCGCGTACAGCATTAAATTCTTTTAGGGCTACTATAAGTGATGAGCCCTCAAAGATGATAGATAAACCGAGAACGATGTAGCTTAAGGTCGGATCGCCCAGCGTTTCAGGCTCACGGATATGTAAAATGCCCTGGTAAATGGATAAGCCCCCGCCTAAACCAAATATGATGATTGATACAATGAACGACCAGAAATACAGCTCTTTACCATAGCCAAAAGGATGGGTTTTATCTGGCGCTTTGCGGCTGCGGTAAAGGCCAAGTAGTAATAGTAACTCATTGGCGGTATCCACCAGCGAATGAATTCCTTCTGAAATCATCGATCCGCTCCGGCCGATAATGCCGGCTACAAATTTGGTTACGGCTATCAGCAGGTTGGCGATAAGCGCGCTGTATATCGATTTTTTTGATGAAGCCATTCGTTTTAATGCGCAATTACTTCGGCATCGCCCAGTTTTTTTACATAAAGTTCATCAACCAAAATAACAATAATGGCCAGGATAGGCACGGCCAGTATAATGCCCAACACGCCCGAAAGCGTGCCCATAACCACCTGGCTTATAATTGTTAAAGCCGGCGGCAGGTTGATCATCCGGTTTTGCACTATCGGCACCACAATATTGCTTACAATGGTTTGCGATACCACATAAATAAGCGCTACAATGATGGCCGAATTTGGTCCGATGGTAAGCGCCAGTAACACGCCCGGTATCATGGCTATTACCGAACCTAAGTTGGGGATGATTTTTAGCATGCCGGCAAACAAGGCCAATATTAAAGCCGCCGGGATGCTCATAATGCTTAACCCGGTAGTGAGTAATATGGCAAGCAATACCATGGATAGCAGCATCCCTTTTAACCAGCCTTTTAAGGATAAGCTTATCCTATCCATAATGTCTTTACCCAATTGTTTTTTCCGGTCGGGAATTAATATCATTATCCCATTTTTATAAACATCGGGATTGGAGGTGAAAAATATACTCAGGAAAAGGATTATATAGATGTCGCCTAATACACCAAAACCCGTACTGAAAAAATGCTGTACGGTAACCACCATTTTGTCCGGATCGTTATCGCCCGAAAAATAATCGAGGATCTGCTGCCCGGCTGAGTTGGAGGCCAGTTTTGCTTTAAAATTATTTATGGTATGCGGCAGTGTTTCTTTTAGTAAGGCTATCTGGTGCTGTATGGTAGTGCCCATCAGATAAAACAACCCGGCAACAATTAAAAAAGAACCGCCTACGGATATGATCATGGCATACCTGCGGCGCATTTTGGTGTTACGCTCAATCAAATCGCCAAGGCCGTGAAAATAAGTGGCTATCAATGCTCCCGAAAGTACCATCAACAGCACATTGAAAGCAACCCGGGCTATCAGGATTACAACAACCAACAGGGCAACAATGGCTACCGTGTGCCATACTTTTTCAATATAACTAAGTTCTTTTTCTCGTTTTGGGGTCATAGCACGTCGTTTGTTCCATAAACACGCTCATGTACCGTAAATGTTTTGATTAAGGGAATTTTAAGTTAAAATGATGTTAAGGACGGAGAACGTTGCACCGTATTTACTCACCCCAACATCGCTGCGCTTGCCACCCAGCGAAGCGTAGGCCGTGTGAGTTGACTATCCGGGAGATTTTCAAACTTTTTAAAATATTTTAAAAAGAAAGTGTAACAATTTAAATAACATTTTGTAAAATTATCCCGCCAACGGATTTTTAACGATATTAGTTAAGTGCCAAAGCAAAACCCATAACCTAATTGAGCCAATGAAAAAAAACTACTACATCGTAACGCTCATCATGCTTACGTTTTTTGTTATCTCGTTTTTAACCAATATTATCGGCCCGCTCTCGCCCGAGTTTATAAAGGATTTTGAACTGAGCGATGCCATGGCAGGGCTGTTACCTTTCGCGTTTTTTATCGCTTATGGGGTAATGTCGATCCCATCAAGCATGCTGGTTCAAAAATATAACGAGAAAACCATTATGGTGGCGGCTTTTGTGGTGGCGTTTATAGGGTCGTTACTTTTGGCTGTTTATCCTAATTATCTCACTGCCATATTATCGTTGTTTTTAATTGGCTGCGGTATGGCTATGCTGCAGGTGGTGATCAATCCACTGTTACGCACATCCGGAGGCGAAGAGAATTACGCCTTTACATCTGTATTGGCACAATTAATTTTTGGCGGGGCATCGTTTGTGAGTCCGCTGGTTTACTCGTACATGGTTAAAAATATGGGGAGCAGCAAGGGTGGTATTTTTCCGCTGCTGGAGTCGCATGTGCCTGCAACTATGCCCTGGATCTCGTTGTACTGGTTATTTGCGGTGATTTGCCTTGCCATGTTTGTAATTATGCTGGTATCTAAATTTCCGAAGGTTGAGCTGGCCAGCGACGAAAAGGCAGGGCCGTGGAAAACCCATATCGATCTTTTTAAAAAGCCGGTTGTTATAGCTTATTTCATTGCCTTGTTTTGTTATGTGGGCAGCGAGCAGGGCGTATCCTATTGGATGTCGCAATTTTTGTTCGAGTATCATAAGTTTGATCCGCAAACAACCGGGGCCAGCGCCGTAGCCTATTTCTGGGGACTGATGACGGCAGGCGGCGTTTTAGGTTTGTTTTTGCTTAAGCTGATGGATAGCCGTAAACTGCTGGTAATCTTTACCATACTGGCAATCATATTCCTGTCGCTCGGTTTGTTTGGCGCTCCTCAGACATCATTGTATTCGTTTTCAATAGTTGGTTTCTTTATGTCGGTGATGTATCCTATTATATTTTCATTAGCGTTGAGTTCTGTTGCTGAAGATCACGGCTCATTTGCGGGCATCCTGGTTACCGGTATTATCGGTGGTGCGATTGTTCAGTTGCTGATAGGCGGATTAGGTAGCTTATTTGGATTACGGCAGGGGATGTTTTTCCTGTACATCACGTTTGGTTACATGCTCAGTATCGGTTTTTGGGCTAAGCCGCTGGTTACCAACAAAACTATTTTCGATAATAAAGAATAACCATATAAATGAGCAATATAAAAGTTATAGGCATTGATCTGGGTGCCACCAATATCCGTGGCGCTGTGGTTGATAATAATGCAATTGGCAATATCATATCGCAAAGGATAAAAAGCGATGGCAGCATTGATGATGTATTGAATGATATTTATACCGTTGTTGATACCCTGCTGCAAAACGATGCAGCCGATGCTATAGGTATTGGCGTACCCAGTGTGGTTGACGTTACCGAAGGGATAGTTTATGATGTACAATATATCCCCTCGTGGAAGGAAGTACACCTTAAAAAACTGATGCAGGAGCGGTACAATATCCCCGTTTATGTAAATAATGATGCCAATTGCTTTGCTGTTGGCGAGTTATATTTTGGCAAAGGCCGGGGTTTGGATAGCATGGTTGGCGTTACCCTCGGCACCGGGCTTGGTACCGGCATTATTGCCAATGGTAAATTGTATGCCGGCCATAATTGCGGGGCAGGGGAGATTGGCCTTTTTCCTTATATCGATAATATACTGGAATACTATTGCAGCGGCTCGTTTTTTAATAATGTTTATGGGCTGAATGGGGTGCAGGTATTTAAAGATGCACAGGCCGGCGATGCCCGCGCTTTGGAGCTTTATGCCGAATTAGGAACCCATGTTGGCAATGCAATAAAAATGGTAATGTATGCTTACGATCCTGAGTTGATTATTTTAGGTGGATCGGTAAGCCATGCCTTTGATTATTTTAAAGATGCTATGTGGCAGGTGGTGAAAACCTTTGCCTATTCCAAAACCCTCGAACGCATAAAAATTGAAATTTCCCAACTGCAAAACAGCGGCATCATAGGCGCGGCTGCCTTGTATTACGATAACCAGCAATAAACCTATATCTGCAATGAAAAAAATACTACTACTATCGGTACTCACTTTATTGGGGTCGGGCGCTTTTGCCCAGCGAAAGGAAAACTTTAACCTGCTGTTGAAGGAAGACTGGCAAATGCAGTCTACAGTAACCGCTCCGGCCGCCGCTGCCGAGATCTCAAAAGAAAAATTTGATACACAGGGATGGTATAAAGTGAGCGTTCCTTCAACTATTTTAGCGGGCCTGCTTGCCAACCATGTATATAATTTCGATCCGTTTATGGGTAAAAACCTCGAAAAACTGGCCGACCCTAAGCTGGATAAACCCTGGTGGTTTAGGCGGGAGTTTACACTGCCTGCTGCCGAGAGCGGCAAAAACGTGATCCTCCGTGTGCATGGCATCAATTACAAGGCAAACATCTGGTTTAACGGTGTAAAAATAGCCGATTCGACAAAGGTTAAGGGCCCATATCGCATGATAGACCTCGACCTCACAAAATACATGAATTATACAGGAGCAAACACTCTTGCCATTGAGGTACTACGCCCGTTCGCGCCAAATAAGCGTGATGGCGACCTGGCTATTGATTATGCCGACTGGATTCCATACCCGCAGGATTACAACGGAGGTATTATCAATAACGTAGAGATTCGTACCTATAATAAAGTAGGCGTAAAATTTCCGCTCGTTACTACCGATTTTGACCTGCCATCGTTGGCTGTAGCTCATTTAAACGTTGATGCCCAGGTAACTAATTACACCAATAAGCCACAGGATGCTGTAATTAAAGGTAAGATCAATGAGAATATCTCTTTCGAGAAGAAAGTTCATTTGCTGGCCAATGAATCGAAGAACGTGAATTTTTCACCTGCCGAGTTTAAGCAGCTGAATGTAAAAGATCCGGCTATCTGGTGGCCATGGCAATATGGTAAACCTAATCTGAACAGGATCGAGGTTTCGGCTGTGGTTGATAAAAAGCTGAGTAATTCGGTTAGCGAGAATTTTGGCATCAGGCAGTTTACATCAAAAATAATTGATGATAACCAATCGCGGGAGTTTATTGTGAATGGTAAACCGATTATGCTAAGGGGCGCGGCCTGGTCGCCGGATATATTTCAGCGTCGCTCGCCCGAAAGGCAGGAGCAGGAGATGAAGCTGGTGCGGGATATGAATATGAATATTGTACGTTCGGAAGGTAAAATGGAGGATGATAATTTTTATGATCTGTGCGATAAATATGGCCTGATGGTAATGAACGGCTGGATGTGCTGCGGCACCTGGCAACACCCCGAAAAATGGGATGCCGCCGAGCGTAACGTAGCTATGGCATCAGATAGCAGCGTAATGTACTGGCTGCGCAACAAGGCCAGCCTGTTTGTTTGGCTTAACGGCAGCGATATGCCGCCAACCGATACTTCCGTTGAAAGCGATTACCTGAAAATTGAAAAGCAACTGAAATGGCCCAACCCGCTGCTGGCTACAGCAAACGAAAGCAAATCAAAAGTATCTGGTTACAGCGGTGTAAAAATGGCCGGTCCTTATGAGTGGGTACCGCCAATATACTGGGAAACCGATGCCACCAAAAAGTTTGGCGGTACCTACAGTTTCGCTACCGAGATATCACCCGGCCCGTCTATCCCGCCATACGAAAGCCTGGTGAAGTTTATCCCTAAAGATTCGCTGAACGTAACCTCGGCCGATTGGAACTACCATTGCGGTACGGGCTCGTTCGGCACCACTAAGGTATTTACCAAAGCGCTTTATGGGCGGTACGGCGAAACGGCATCTATCAAAAATTATGTAGCCAAAGCGCAGGCCCAAAACTACGAGGCCCACCGTGCAATGATGGAAGCTTACGGTTTAAATAAATACCAAACTGCTACAGGCGTGGTGCAATGGATGCTGAGCAACCCATGGCCAGGTATTATCTGGCATACTTATGATTATTATTTATATCCGGCCGGTACTTACTTCGGTATGAAGAAAGCCATGGAACCGCTGCACGTGCTGTATTCGTACAAAGGTAACGAGGTAGCGATCATCAACTCGTACCTTAAAACTTTTAGCGGTTTAAAGGTTAAAGCTGATGTTTATAACCCGGATGGTTCAAACAAATTTACTAAAACAGTAACTGCCGATATCGGTGCGGATGCCTCAAAAAGGCTATTCGCCTTGCCTGCTATAGCCGGTTTGTCTGATACTTATCTCTTGCGTGTTGAGTTAAGTGATAAGAACGGCGAAACCAAAAGCATCAACTGGTACTGGCTCTCCAAAAAAGGCGACGAGCTGAACTGGAAAAAATCAAACTGGTTTACCACACCGCAATCGGCCTATGCCGATTACAGCGCTTTGCAATCTCTGCCTAAAACAAAACTTAGCGTTAACCAAAGCAATAAAGTTGCCGGGGATAGTACATCTTATACTGTCACCATTAAAAATGCTGGTAGCGCTGTGGCATTCTTTGTGCATCTGCGGGCATTGAAAGGACAGGGGGGAGATGATATTTTGCCGGTGATCTTCAGCGATAATTATATTTCGCTGGCTCCGGGCGAAAGCAGGGTGATTAAATGCACATATGCCAATAAAAATGCTGATGGGACTAAACCATACTTATTAACTTCTGCCTGGAATGTGGATGTTGCCGGAAGTAACGGAGATAGCGGGTTTGAAGACGGACTGCCGAAAGAGTAGAGAAAGCTAATAAAAAAGTATGCTGTCCGAAGACTCTTTCTTCGGATGCCTATGCCTGTAGTTTGCAACTACAGGTAGCCTAAGTTTGACGGATTAGCTATGGCCGGAGTTGTAAACTACGGGCATAGCTAATCCGGGCTCAAACACATCGAACTGCGTGATTACTTAATAAAGAAATAACCCGGCTTAAAGCTACAGGTTGCTGTAGGGGCTGTACACTCAACAGGCAGGCGATGGTGATATGAATAAGTATAAGGATAAGCTTTTTCATGATGGTTATTGATTTTTGATCAATATTATCAAGTGTCTGCCGCTATATAAACAAAGTGTGACGAATGCACATTATTAAGTGACAGAAGCTACAGGTAAAATTTAAAAGGCTGGATAATCAGCGTTGTTATCCAAATTAAAACGCAACTACAAACATGTTGTGGCTGGCAGGTGTTAATCATTAATCACCTATTGATAAAACTGTGCTTAACACCTATAATACTGCGCGTAAAAACAATAATTTAACCAGGCCCGAATTCCTGGTATTAGGTTTGGCTGCTCTTGTTACGCTAACGGCTATTGTACTGTTCTCTGCCAATAAAACTTATTTCGAGATTTTTTACAATCGCGAGGGAGGTTTTATCGGGTATATTAGTGTGCTGCTATTTATAGCAGTTTTCGTGGTATCAGTAGTGTATATGCTGAGGCTTGCCCGCTACCGCAGTATTCAATTTTGTGCGGTTCTGATTTTAACAGGCATGCTGAGCCTGTTTTTTGCCGCCGAAACTTTATCGAACCTGCCCGATCTTGTTCACCTATCAACACATCATTTTTTTAAGGCCGATAAGATTGTGACTGGCACAAACGTAAATGATATAGTTAAAATTAATGAAACAGGTAAAATTGCTTTATACTGGGTACTTATAGCCGCAGGCGCTTTTTACATTTTAATACTCCCCCTTATCTACCGTAATAATTTTAAGGCCAAACGCTTTATTGATAAAACGGGGATCCCGGTTCCGCATCGTAATCATATCATCGCGTTAATGGTGCTGAGTGCTTTAGCGATGCTTTTCTCCGCGGTTAGGGCATCGGCAGTTTTTCAGCTTGATCTTGCGGCAATCGCGCTGCTCATATTATTCTGCCCGGAAAATATCGGAGTTTTCAGGCGATAGTCATATTGCAGATAATTAATTGCCGGATGGCTTAGCTAATCCAATCAATTAACGCAACTTTGTATTGGGAGATACCAATTAACCTTATAAAATATGGCTACAGTTTCCTTAAGCAGCCCGGCCGGTAAATGGATCATGGTTTCGGCAATACTGGCATCGGCTATGGCTTTTATTGATGGTACAGCGCTTAACGTAGTACTACCTGCCCTGCAGCAAAGCCTCAATGCCAAAGGTGCCGATCTGTTCTGGATCCTGAATGCTTACCTGCTGATGCTGGCCTCGCTCATTCTTATAGGTGGCTCGCTTGGCGATAAGCTGGGCCGGAAGAAAATTTTTACGGCGGGTATTTTCATCTTCATAGCCGGGTCGGCGCTTTGCGGCCTGTCGCCCGGTGTTTTTTATCTCATCATTTTCAGAATTATCCAGGGCATAGGCGGGGCTTTGATGATTCCCGGAAGCCTCTCGCTTATTTCATCCTCTATCGATGTAAAAGAACGAGGAAAGGCTATAGGTACATGGTCGGCCATTACTACGGTGGTTACTATGGGCGGCCCCGTACTTGGCGGGGCCCTGGCCGATGCAGGCTTATGGCGCTATATATTTTTTATCAATGTACCCATCGGCATTGCCGCGCTGCTTATCCTGTGGCGAAAGGTTGCCGAAAGCCGGGATGACGGGGCAGATCAGTCGATTGATTTTCCCGGGGCTATCTCAATTGCCTTAGGATTGGCCCTGCTTACGTTCGGTTTTTTAAGGATGCCGGCTGTTGGGCTTAATAACTGGCAGGTTTACGGTTCGCTTGCAGCCGGGCTTTTATTGCTTGCGGCCTTTATTTATATTGAACGTACAAGCAAACATCCTATGATGCCGCTTAGCCTTTTTAACAATCAAACCTTCAGCGGAATAAACCTGCTTACTTTTTTTCTGTATGCAGGTTTGGGCGGCGGGATGCTGTTCATGTCGCTAAACATGGTGCAGGTGCAGGGATATAGCCAGCTGCAATCTGGTCTCACCTTTTTACCGTTTACCGTGCTGATGATCTCGATAGCTCGTTATGCCGGTAGCATAGCCGATAAAAAAGGCCCGCGGTTGTTGTTAATTATCGGTCCGGCTTTGGCCGGTGTGGGCTTGCTCATCCTATCTTTCATTAAACAAACTGCCGGACCTGCTGATTATTGGACAAGCTTTTTCCCCGGGGTGCTGGTTTTTGGTTTCGGGATGTCATTAACCGTGGCTCCGCTTACAGCAACGGTAATGGGCTCGGTAAGCGATCATTTTTCGGGTACGGCTTCGGGCATTAATAACGCCATGACCCGCATTGCCAACGTTTTTGCAAATGCCATTTTCGGCGCACTCGCAGTATTGTTCTTTTCGGGAGCGATGCAGGGCGATTTGAAGAAAATGCCGCTCTCCGAAAAAAATAAAAAGGCGGTTACGGAACAGGCGGCTAACTTAGGTAATGCCAAAGTACCCGATGGTATTAACGGCCCTGACAGGAAAGCGATTGAAACAGCCTACCATAACAGCTTTATCTTGGCATACAGCAATATTATGAGGATCTGCGCGGGATTAGCTTTCCTGGGCGCATCAATGTCGGTTGCTTTTATCCGGAACAGTGCTGTGAAAAAAGAATAGATCACTTCTTTTTTGATGCTTTAGCTAAAGGATTAAACGCAAGGCATAACGAAATCCAGTAATGAAGGCCTTTGGCGGTGTTAACCTCCGTTTCATCCACATAAACAAAATCTTTCATTACCCGGCCGGCGTTAATCATTTGGGTGCAGTTGCCTTTTTCCAGTTCAATATGCGCCTGTTGTTCGCCAACCCGGCAAAGCAGGCTATCTTTACTTACACATACGCACATTTTACCATCAACCAAAAAGCAAACGCCCTGAAACATTTTCTTTTCCTCAACAATGGGCTCATCCATCAACGCTTCGCGAACGCGGTTGGCTAACTGCTCGTTATAAGGCATATACTTTGTGTTTTTAAGGCAGATAAATTAGCACTATTTAACGCTTCTGATTTCCAATATGTCGTTTAAAATTAATTCATTTTGGGCCAATGCATATTTCTCGCTACTTTAATAAAAAAAATCAAGTGCCTGTCCAATTCCGGTTAGCCTGATCGTCTTTTGGTTTTTAACCATTAAATTCAAAACAACGTGAACGAGTTCTTATTGATTTTCAGAAGAGATGCAGAAGCAAGCGCGGTACAACGCTCGCCCGAACAAATGCAAACCATGATGAATTACTGGCGCGAGTGGATTGGCGGGATAGCTGCCCAAAACAAGCTGGTAGCCGTTGGCAACAGGCTGGATACCAACGGCAGCGTAGTAAAGCCGGATGATGTAATAACAGACGGCCCTTATGTTGAAGTTAAGGAGGCCATAGGTGGATACAGCATCATCAGAGCCGCATCATTACAGGAAGCCACCGAACTATCAAAAGGTTGCCCCATATTATCGGTAGGCGGCAGCGTAGAGGTTCGGCCTATCATCCCGATGGAAGTTTAAATGAATTACAGCCTCCCATAAACGGGAGGCTGCTTGTTTTATGCAGCAGGATCAGCTTTTACCTCATTTATTCCGTACCGAATACCAAAAGATCATAGCCGTGCTATGCCATTATTTTGGCTTTGAACATATTGAAGCCGCCGAAGACATAGCCAGCGACACCTTTTTAACCGCAGCTGAAACCTGGGGCATAAAAGGTTTGCCAGATAACCCCACAGGCTGGCTATATACCGTAGCCCGCAACAAGGCAACCGATTATATACGACGCGGCAACCGTTTTAAACAAAAAATAGCCGAAGGACTTGTTGTGGATGGCGATGAGCCGGAAGAGGCAGAAATCGACCTTTCCGATCAAAATATTACCGATAGCCAGCTGCAAATGATGTTTGCGATATGTCATCCGGCGCTACCGGCCGGTGCACAGATAGGCCTTGCACTGCGTATTCTTTGCGGTTTTGGGATTGATGAAATTGCGGATGCTTTTTTATCAAATAAAGATACCATCAATAAACGCCTGTTCAGGGCTAAGGAAAAATTGCGTGAGCAAAAAGTTAAGATAATTTTTCCAGCACCTGCTGAGATTGTTGGCAGGTTAAGCATTGTACTGAAGACATTGTACCTGTTGTTTAACGAGGGTTATTACTCCAGTTGCCAAAGCCTTACGTTAAGAAAAGATTTGTGCCTTGAAGCCATGCGGCTTAATTATCTGCTGATAGAAAATAAACAGACCAATTTGCCCGAAGTGAACGCCTTATTAGCGCTGATGTGTTTTCATGCTTCGCGGTTTGATGCCCGGGTTGATGAAAACGGGGACATGGTACGTTATCACGACCAGGACAGGAACCTTTGGAATGATGAACTGATAGCAAAAGGAAGGCATTTCCTTAACCTTGCATCAAAAGGCAGCGATGCCGGTAAGTATCATATTGAAGCTGCCATTGCCTATTGGCATACCGTTAAAACCGACACTGCCGAAAAATGGGAGAATATCCTGATGCTTTATAACCGGTTGTTGATCTCTGCCTACTCGCCTGCTGCAGCATTAAACCGGGCTTATGCTTTAGCCATGGTGAAAGGAAAGGAAAAAGCCATTGTAGAAGCTGAAAAGTTAAAACTGGATACCAATCATCTCTATCACGTATTGTTGGGCTACCTGTATACCGGGGTAGATAATAACTCGGCAATAACCCATTTGCAATCGGCCCTTAAACTGGCTAAAACACTGGCCGATAAAAACAGGATTTTAAAAGATCTGAACGCCCTGCAGAAAGGATATAATGAATAATGCCCCTTAATTATTTATCAAGGGGCATCATTTTATCAATTCAAGTAAATTATAATTCTTTCCTCAACCTTGCTACGGGGATATTCATCTGCTCACGGTATTTGGCAACCGTACGGCGGGCAATATTGTAACCTGCATCTTTCAAAATCTCGGTTAGTTTCTCATCCGCAAGCGGATGACGTTTATCCTCTTTGCCAATATGTTCTTCCAGGATCTTTTTTACCTCTTTGTTAGAAACCTCTTCACCACTTTCTGTCTGGATAGCTTCGGAGAAGAATGATTTGAGCAGGAAGGTACCAAATTCGGTTTGTACGTATTTGGAGTTGGCTACGCGCGATACGGTTGAGATATCCATACCAATCCTGTCGGCAATATCTTTTAATATCATCGGCTTCAGGTTTTTGTCGTCGCCGGTAAGGAAAAACTCGTATTGGTATTGCATAATGGCATTCATGGTTTTAAGCAGCGTTTGCTGGCGCTGTTTAATGGCATCAATAAACCACTTGGCCGAATCGAGTTTTTGTTTTACAAATTGAACCGCTTCTTTCAGCTTTTTATCTTTTTGCGAAGCTTTATCATAGTGCTGAAACATTTCCTGGTACGATCGGCTTACTTTTAACTCCGGTGCGTTTTTAGAGTTAAGCGTAAGCACAAGTGTGCCATCATTATTGGTGATATGAAAATCCGGGATCACCTGCATTTGCTTGGTATTGATCTCGTTCGAGTCGCCCGGTTTCGGGTTCAGTTTCAGAATCTCATTAATAACACCGCGAAGCTCAATCGAATTAAGATTAAGCGATTTTTCGAGTTTGTCGTAGTGTTTGCGTGTAAACTCGTCGAGATAATTTTCGACAACCAGAATGGCTTTCTTTATAATAGGGTCGTTCGGGTCTTTTTTACGCAACTGGATCAATAAACACTCCTGCAGGCTTCGTGCACCAACACCTGCCGGGTCAAAGCCCTGTATCACCTTCAGCATATCCTCAACCTCTTCATCTTCGGCAAATACATTTTGCGAAAATGCAAGGTCATCAGTAAGCGACATAATAGGGCGGCGCAGGTAACCATCATCGTCAAGGCTGCCGATGATCTGCTTGCCTATCATAAAATCCTTGTCGCTCAGTACCAAAAGGTCAAGCTGTAGTTGCAGGCTTTCAAAAAATGAGCTTTGTACGGCAATAGGTATTTCCTTGCGTTCATCCTCGTCGTCGCCGTTTTGATCATAGCGCGAGCCATAATCATTCACGTTATCTTCCTGCAGGTAATCGTCAATATTAAATTCATCCATCTCGCCTTTTTCCTCGTCGTTGTTGTTGTAATCATCGTCGGGGTCGCGATCCGGGTATTGTTCTTCGGGTTCGTTTAAATTAGTGAGGCTCAGATCTTCAAGCGCGGGGTTTTCTTCCAGTTCTTCTTTTATCCTGGTATCAAGCGAAACGGTAGGCACCTGCAGCAATTTTATAAATTGAATTTGCTGCGGCGAAAGTTTTTGTAAAAGTTTTTGTTGAAGGTTCTGTTTAAGCATAATTAAGACGTAGCCAAAAATACATCAAATTAATATTAACTGAAAATTACTTGATGCGTCTGCTATAAAGTTGTTAAATGTATTAGTTGGATAATTGTTTTTGCGTCAAACAAAAATCGCTATAAAAACTTACTTGTGTATTATTGCTAACTTTATCAACCAAACTTAAATTTATGGCTATAATAAAAGAATTTAGAGAATTTGCTTCGCGCGGGAATGTGGTTGACCTTGCTGTGGGTGTTATCATCGGCGCTGCATTTGGCAAAATTGTTACCTCGCTGGTTAATGACATTGTTATGCCGCCCGTGGGCTTGCTAACCGGAGGTGTTGATTTTAAAGATCTAAAAATACACCTTAAAGCTGCCAATGAAGTTACCAAAACCCCTGCGGTTGATATTAACGTAGGTAATTTTATTAATACTGTAATTGAATTTCTGATTATTGCCTTTTGTATATTTATAATTGTAAAAGGCATAAATGCTCTTAAAAAGAAGGAAGCAGAAGCGCCGGCCGCCCCTCCTGCGCCATCTAAAGAAGAGGTATTACTTACCGAAATTCGCGATCTGTTAGCGAAGAAAGCGTAATTTTTTTCCAGTTAGTTCGTGGTTCATAGTAGTTTTTGGTCGTCCATCATGAACTATGAACCACGATCTGTCGGCTACCTTGTTTTCGGCAACCCCGGGTCTGTAAGGATAATATAATCTGCCAGTTTTGTGAATTGGCTCCAATCGGGATTGTTAAAACTATCGTCTGATAAGGAAGTTACGTTCAGCACCCGTATTTTTGAATTGTATTTTTTTAACTGGGCCACTATTCCCAGCTTTTCTTCGCTATGAAAACCTCCGTTTAGCTGAAGTATTTTAAAATCTTTATGTTTTTTATAAAACTGTGCTATTGACCAGGCCATGGTTGCGTCCCATAAATTTTGCGATTGATAGATCTGCATGCCCGGCATAGAAGCATGGCCACCCATAATTTGCACAAATTTATCATAATAGGCACCCGTGGCGGTATCAATAGGTAAGGGTGGGAGATAGCTTTTTGCCTGCTCATCAAGTTGTTTTAAACCATCAAGGCCGAGGCGCGTAACCATATTGGTATAACGGGTAGGAGTGTTGGCGGCTATCACCGGGATCTGATTGGTTTTGGCTAACTCAATCAATGGCTTGTAATCCTTATAATTAGGCCAGGCACGGCCCTCGGTTACCAGGTTTTTTTCGCGGATAAAGCCGGCCAGGTATTCATTCAACACCAGTTGACAATCGGTTTGAAACATCTCCATGGATAGGGCTGCTTTCTGGGGATACTTTTCTGCCAGCTTTTTAAATAGCAGGTATTCGAGATAATGCGCTGTCGAATCATTGTGTTCCTCGCCAAAAAACAACACATCGGCATTTTCTATATCACTAATAATGTCATCTGGCGATATGATTTTTTGCCTTTTGGTGCTGTATATTTTATAATGATTTGTCGGTAGTTCCTGACCGAAAGCAAACATAGAAAACAGCGTTAAAATTAAAAGCAATAAGTATTTCATGAGGATGGCTGAAAGTGTTGAAAGTACACCGAAAAATCTGTTTAGAGCTATTTTGTTTAATTTTTTTTGAGCAGAAATTGTCATGGATTTGTCATGTAGTATTCTTTAAAGAGGTAAGCCGGTAAACTATTAATTAACGGTAAATGTAATTGTTTATTTAAGAAGCCGAAATTTAGCCAATTACGACTGTTCATTTTGTTCATTTTCGTGACGAGAAATGGGTGATGTATTTAATTTTAATGAAAAAAAATTTCAACCATATTTTCCTGAAAATATGGGTAAAGCTAACTCAGCCGAAAATTCTTAATCTCTTTTTTTCGTTACTTGCAATGATTTGTACAACGGAAAGCATTTTAAATTATTGATTATTAATGAAAAAGAGATTTACTTTATTGAGTTTACTGTTGGTATGCTCATTACCCATTTTTGCACAAAACATTTTTACAGCTATTGGCGACAATGATGTTCAGGGCGTTAAATTTTTGCTGAACAGGGGAGTTAACCTGAAAGCTAAAGATCAGAATGGCAATACCCCTTTAATAGCCGCAGTGAAAAACAACCAGGACAGGATTGTAAACCTGATACTGCAAACAGACGTTAAGGTGGATGGCAAGGATGCAGATGGAAATACTGCCCTCATGATTGCAGCCGACAAAGGAAACGATGTATTGGTAGGTATGTTGCTACACTACTATCCCAATACCAACGCGCACAACGCCGGCGGCGCCACGGCCCTGATGATGGCCGTAAACAGCGGCAATGCCAATGCGGTAAAAAGCCTGCTTGAGCACGGTGCCAATCCCAAACTAAAAGATAAGCAGCATAAAGCAGCTATTGATTATGCTAAGGAAACCGACAAGCAACAAATGGCCTCGCTGCTGGATAACACCTACCCGGTAACGGCAAGCATTAAAAACACCGGTGGCACTTACGCCATCCCTTTTCAATAAGCAAGCAGACCCCTATAAGTAAATAAACGAATCAGGTTGATTAAACCGGTTTTAATTTGTGTTAAGCCCTTAAAATTAAGCAATACTAAAACTATTGCTAATTTTAGGGCTTTTGTTTTCGACGCTGTATACCAAGGCAGCTATTTAACAGTTTTTAATGCTGCTAAATGCCTTAGATAAAATATCTTATTTGATAAGAAAAATAGTATTTGAATTAATAAATAAAATAACTACATTTGCGCTCTTGTTTAAAAAAGACGACGAATAGAATAAAATAGCCATGAAAAGAACGTTTCAGCCTTCTCAAAGAAAAAGAAGAAATAAACACGGTTTCCGTGAACGCATGTCAACTGCAAACGGCAGAAGAGTATTAGCAGCCAGAAGAGCAAAAGGCAGGAAAAGATTAACTGTATCTGACGAAGGCAGGCACAAAGCATAATTAAGGTTGCCCTGCCCTTTTTAAAAGGGTTTGGAACCGTTTTATATGCTCACCTCCGGTTCAATAATGGCAACTATGTATACTTTTAAAAAAGAAGAACGGTTATGTAACAAAAGGCTTATAGACAAGCTTTTTCATAGTGGTTCTTCTTTTTTATGTTATCCCTTCCGGGTATCCTGGCTTTTAAACTCTGAGCCGCAGCCTTATCCCGCGCAAATTTTATTTTCGGTTTCAAAAAAGCGTTATAAGCACGCTGTTGATCGTAATACAATAAAAAGATTAATGCGCGAAACCTACCGCCTGCATAAGCAGCAGCAATTGTATCAAACATTAGATATGTGCGATAAAAAGGTGCTGATTTCGGTTGGATATATAGGTAAGGAGATTGAACCCTATCTTTTCTTCGAAAAAAAAATGCTGAAGTTGCTGATCCAGCTAAGTAATGAACTTACTGCCGACAACTTAAAGCAGGCTAATTAAAAGAAGGTATGAAGATGATAGCAAAAATTTTGAAAACACTTGTAGGTGGGATTTTTGTTTTGCTTATCAAAATCTATCAATACTTTATTTCTCCGTTATCGCCCGCTGTGTGCCGGTATACGCCCACCTGCTCGCAATATGGTGTTGAGGCTATCAAAAAGTATGGAGCATTTAAAGGTGGGTGGTTAACTATTAAACGCATTGCCAGTTGTAACCCCTGGGGTGGACACGGGCATGATCCGGTACCTTGAATACTATGAGCACTATCTTACAAATAGAAACCGCAACTACATCCTGTTCTGTAGCGCTTTCGCGCAATGCTGAAGTTGTTAATTTTAAACAGATCAACGCCCGCAACATCCATGCTGAGGTGATTACCCTTTATATTGATGAGTTGCTGGCTGCTCAAAATTTAAATTATAATGAGCTTGATGCCATTGCTGTAAGCAGCGGTCCCGGATCGTATACCGGTTTGCGCATTGGCGTATCAACTGCCAAGGGCTTATGTTTTGCGCTTGATAAGCCACTTATCGCTATCGAAACCCTGGAGGCGATGGCTTATGGTGTTTTAACTGCCGGTGAGTTTGAGCCGCAGGAGGGCATGCTGTTGTGCCCGATGATAGATGCCCGGCGCATGGAGGTGTACACCGCCTTGTTTGATACCGCAGGAAACCGGGTGCGCGAAACAGCTGCCGATATTATAGATGGGCACAGCTTTTCATCATACCTCGAAAATCATAAAATTCTTTTTTTTGGCGATGGCGCCGAAAAATGCAAAACCACTTTAGGCTCAAACCCTAATGCCTTGTTTTTGGATGATTTTGCAAACTCGGCCACGCATCTTACGGTAATGGCCGCAAAAAAATTTAACGCGGGGCAGTTTGAAGATGTAGCTTATTTTGAGCCTTACTACCTTAAAGATTTCATTGCCGGTAAAAAAGCTCTTTAATTACCGGTAGGTTTTAAAGATGCGGCCAAATAACCTGCCGAAAAATCCCTTTTCACCCATTGGTATATAGCTCGCATTCATAGGATGTTCTATCACACGGCCAAACTTTAACGAAAAGCCAAAAAAGATATCAGCACCGGTATAATTGCCCACATGGTTTATTTGCCCGGTATTGTTAAGGGCAGCAAGTGTAAACCGTCCTGTGTTAACCAAACGTTCGGTACCTATAAAAAACTCTGCGTTGGGCGATTTAACCATAAACTGCAGGCCCAGGTTAAAAAGCTTATAATCGTCATAAGTAGCCGTTAATGTACCTACCAGGTTGTTTTTTTGTACCGAGTTTACCCAGGCACCGGTAAAGCCCGAATAAAATAATTCTTTTTGAGCAATAACGGTTGGGAAATACCTTATTGTTTTTTCGTCATCAAACCAATAGTTTTTGGTTACACTTAACTCGGCTTTGGCGTTGGTTTTGGTGTTAAAACCGGTTAAGGTGCCGTTACCGGTAAATAATTTATAACTGGTATTATAAATACTGTCCTCACGGTGTGCGGTATTGATCCCGTTTATCGTAACGGTGTTATTAAAATCAGTAATTAATGAACGTTTACTCCAGTGTATAAAGCCAAGATCTTTAACATTGCCTTGTATGGTTATACCATCCTCGGTACGATAACTGGCACCCATGGTTATTGATGCGCCAGGGTTACGGAAATTTGGCAGAAAATCGCGGCCATCCAAACGCCCGGGTACGTAGCTGTGATAATAGCGACCCTGCATATACACATCTGCACTTTCTTCGCCGTTGATATCCTGGATCCTGTTAAATTGTACTGCCGAGTTTACAACATCAATTTTAGCGTACTGAACACCCGACAGGTAACTTAATTTAAAACCAATGGCCAACTGCTTGTCAATCCGTTCGCGATAAGTGTAGCTTAACTGATCGTAGATTTGCAGTTTATAGTGGTTGTTAAATACGTTTTCGTAGTAATCTTTGGGGAAGGTTTCCGGACCTGAAAAAAAGCGGACCGATTCATCTGTAAGTAAACCTTTTGATTCAACCCTGCTTTGCGCCGAAAAACCCATTTCAACATCGCCGCTCAGGTTAGTGTAAAACTTAAGCATTATCCAGTAGTTGTTTCCGCCTACATTAAAGTGGTTTAAACCGCCTCTGCCCGGAGGAGCTAACGACGATACATCGTAATTGCCGGTAAAAGCGCGGCTTTTTAATGCCCGCTGAGCATTGCCGGTTACATACAGATTAGCATCGAAATTCGGAACAAAAAAGTTAAAAGCTATAGCCCTGCTCGAATCAGGTATAAAAGCCCTTTGCGATGGGTTTTCGAACGAGTCATATAAAGAGCCGGTATTAAATTGTGCGAATTGCTGGGCCGAAGCGGATAGAGAAAAAAGAACGAAAGAGATAATAATAAAGATCTTATTCATATTGTAGCATAACTACCTTTGCTCTCCATTTTATAAAAAACGAAATGGAGTACAGGTAAAACTGTTAAATTTTTACTTTAGTAGTTTTACGAGATTAGCGGGTTATTGTTTTGCAAATACCCTATAAATTTAATTTTTTATCGCACTACTATCAGGAATGCTGAGCTGCATGCAAAAATTGGTGTAAAATTCCTTGTCGGATGTGGCCAGTTGGTAGGCCGCAGCATAGTAGTTTTTCCAGCCATAGCGGCTGTTTTCAAAATCATCAAAAAAAGCCGGTTTTAGGTCGCGTTTCAAAATCGGCTGCATGTTTTTAAAGTGTACAAAAAAGGCCACGTTGCTACGTTCGGCCAGCAAGTTATCAAAACGGGTAAACTGGTCTGTTTTACCAATAAATTTCCGGTTGATGTAGGTATCGTAATAACTCTCCAGCTCCGAAACAGAAGCCGCCAGCACCAGGTAGTTATCCAGGATGATAAAATAAGGCTTCCTGAAAATACTGAAAGCATCGCCCAGTAAAAAGAAAGGCAGTTTTTCATAATTAAACTGGCCCACCTTATCGGTAACCATGTTGCTGATGTTCATCATCAGCGGTAGTAGTTTAGTGCCGTCTTTAACCGAAATAATGGCAAACTTTTCGAAATAACGGGTAGTAACAACTGCAAACTCATTACCCAATAAATTATCAAACTCGGGCTGCAAAAACAGGCCGGCGTTCGCTTTTACATCGGCCAGCAGTTTGTCGCGTTCTGCTCCAACTCCGGCTTTGTTTTGCCAGTTGGCCAGATCGGAGGTAAACTTTACAGCATCCGAGATGGCAAAGCTGGTGCTGTAAGCCGTTGTTGAAGGGAAGATGTCTTTTAAGTGATTAACTATGGGTTGCTGTGCCAAAAAAAGGTTTAAATAACTTGTTGCATTGCCTTGTTGTTTGCTGAAACCATTAAACATGAGCGCATCGCTTTTATAATTTAATGTTAAGGCGCCAAAGGCAGGTAATAACCTGAAGCTTTTAAAAATATCGGTATTCTTATTAAAAAACAGTTGGTTAAATAGCGGGTCGAATTGGCTATAATTAACATAAAGTTCGGCAAGCGAATTGGCGTTCTGCTGCTCGGGCAGCGGTACGAAGTTGTTTTTGTTTTTATCTTCGATGGCGCTATGGTCAATAAGGTCTTTCGAAAAACTGCCCGAAAATATATTGCCGCCTTTTTTAAGGATATAAAAATGTTTGTCGAGCTGTTTGATAAAGATATTATAACCCTGGCTTGCGGCTATCTGCATGGGGGCTATTTGCAGTGCTGATTTGGCAGCGCCGGTTAAAGTAGTAAACATGGCAGCATTAAAGGTTTTTGAGGCTCTTGCCGTTATCAATAGGTTAATATCCTCGTTGTTTGCCGGGTGCAATGAAACAAAAATGTTTTGACCATCAAAAAACTGATTGAGTTGGGGCGATGCAATGAGCAGCTTGCGCAGTGTATCCAGATCGGATAATTTTTCTTCGCCAACAAAGTTTTTTAGCAGCGCACTGCCGTTAAAAATATCGTAAAAGCCCTTTTCGTTATTAAACTCAAATATGGCAACGGCATTGGCCGGGATACTGTGCATAACCTCGCCGGTGCGTACCCCCGGCGGACTCAGATTTTTGAAATATAATACCGTAACCAGCACAGTAGCTATAATCAAAAATATAGTGGTAGCAATCAGTCGTTTCATAGGTGGGTTGCGTAGCAAATATAGAATTTTACCCCGCGCAGTTAAAGTAATACTTTCAATTGGTTAACTTAGCTTTTTATATCTGCATGAACAAACAAATAGTTATCACCGCCTCGTTTTTTGGTATGCTTGCCGTTATAACCGGGGCTTTTGGTGCTCATGGTTTAAAAAACCATTTATTGCCTTCACAGCTTGAGGTTTGGCATACCGCTGTACAATATAATTTTTATCATGTATTTGCCTTGTTATTCCTGGCTGCTTTTGCCGGTAAGCGGGATGGCGGACTGATCTCGGCAGCGCATTACCTTTTTACATTCGGTATCATCCTTTTTTCAGGTTCGTTATACCTGCTCTCGTGTCGTGATTTGCTCGGCTGGAGCTGGCTGAACGTAATGGGGCCGATTACGCCGGTTGGTGGTTTGTTGTTTATTTTAGGCTGGCTGATGCTGGGCCTGGCCGCTATCCGTACCAAATAATATTACATGCTTGAATTTGCTGCCGATATTGAACATACCGATCGTAAAACACTTTTTGCCGAAGTGATTTTACCGCTGGCTATTTCAAAAAATTATACTTACCGGGTACCTTACGAGCAAAATGATGCCATTGCCATTGGTAAAAGGGTAGTAGTGCAATTTGGCAAAAGCAAACTCTATACAGCCATAGTTAAAAGCCTTAGCGAACTGGCTCCCGAAAAATATGAAGCTAAATATATCATCGAGATTCTTGACGACCGCCCGGTAGTAACCCCCCGGCAACTGGAGTTTTGGGAATGGCTGGCCGATTACTATATGTGCAACACAGGCGAAGTAATGAACGCGGCATTGCCTGCAGCCTTAAAACTGGCCAGCGAAACTAAAATTGTACTTAACCCCGAATACGAAATTGATAAGGCTAACTTACACGATAAGGAGTTTTTAATTGTTGAGGCCCTCGAAATACAACCCGAACTTACGGTTAGTGATATTGCCAAACTGCTTGGGCAAAAAACAGTGATGCCGATATTGAAGCAAATGTTTGAAAAAAACATCATCAATATCTCGGAAGAAGTAAGCGACCGTTATAAACCACGGCGACGGACATTCATTATCCTTAACCCGGTTTACAATAATCCCGAGAATCTTCGCGAATTGTTTCCGATATTGGAAAAACGGGCACCTAAGCAGGCTGATGCTTTGCTGGCCTATATCAAACTTTCGCGTCATCAAAAAAATATCACCAAAAACGAACTGATTGAGGAGAGTGGTGCAGGCGAATCGAGTATCAAATCACTGATTGAAAAAGATATTCTTTTTGCCGAAGACAGGAATGTTAGCCGTTTACATTTTGAAGAGGATGATGAGGCCGGCAATACTTTCGAATTAAGCGAGCAACAAACCGAAGTACTGCAAAGTATCCGCACCCGGTTTAAGGAAAAAGATGTTACCCTGTTGCATGGTGTTACCTCATCAGGTAAAACGCAGATCTATATCCGGTTGATTGAAGAGATGGTGCGCAACGGCAGGCAGGTACTTTACCTGCTGCCCGAAATTGCACTTACCACGCATATTATCGAGCGTTTGCGAATGTATTTCGGCGCTGATATTGGTGTTTATCACTCGCGTTTTAATGATAACGAAAGGGTGGAGGTTTGGCAAAAGGTGCTGAGCGGCGAATATAAAATAGTGCTCGGCGCGCGGTCGTCGGTATTTTTGCCTTTTAATGATTTGGGTTTGATTATTGTTGATGAAGAGCACGAAACATCATACAAGCAATATGATCCTGCCCCCCGTTACAATGCCCGCGATGCCGCCATATTTTTAGCAAACCGCCACAACAGTAAAGTACTGTTGGGTTCGGCAACCCCATCGTTTGAGAGTTATTATAATGCCCGCACCCATAAATATGGTTTTGTTGAGCTGACCGAAAGATTCGGCGGCGTTGAGCTGCCTGTAGTTGACGTGGTGAGTATAGCCGCGGAAACCAAACAAAAAACTATCCAGTCGCACTTTACAAGTGTGCTGATGGATGGTATAAAACAGGCGCTGGAAAATAAGGAGCAGGTGATATTATTTCAAAATCGCCGGGGTTATGCGCCTATTTTAATGTGTAAGATCTGCGCTTACACGCCCAAATGTATCAATTGCGATGTAAGCCTTACCTACCATAAAAGCAGCGGTAAACTGCATTGCCATTATTGTGGCTACAAGGAAGACACGCCCAATATTTGCCCGGCCTGCGGCTCGACTCACCTCGAATACAAAGGCTTCGGCACCGAAAAAATTGAAGATGAGCTGAGCGTTTTACTACCCGAGGCCCGCATTGCGCGGATGGATCTGGATACTACGCGGTCGCGAAATTCATTGCAAACTATCCTCAATAATCTCGAAGAGAAAAAGATCGATATCCTCGTCGGTACTCAGATGGTAGCCAAGGGCCTGGATTTTTCCGACGTTACATTGATAGGGATCATCAACGCCGATAGCCTGCTCAAGTTTCCGGATTACCGGGCAAACGAACGTGGTTACCAGTTACTGGCCCAGGTTAGTGGCCGTGCAGGCCGGCGCGGTAAGCAGGGTAAAGTGGTTGTGCAAACCTATGATATTTACCATAGGGTGCTGAAGCAGGTGATAGATAATAATTACGCCGATTTGTATTTTACCGAGATGGAAGAGCGACGCAGTTTTAAATACCCACCGTTTTACCGCATTATCAACCTCGATATCAAACATAAAAATCCCGATGTGCTGGCCAACCAGGCCATATATCTCGCCACACGGCTGCGCGAGCATTTTGGTGAACGGGTGATCGGTCCGGAGCCGCCGTTGGTGAGCCGCATCCGTAATTATTACATCCAGAGCATTATGCTCAAGTTTGAAAAGGATGGCATCTCGATAGTGAAAGCCAAATCTGTTTTGAGGGATGTGATCACGCAATTTCAAACCACAAAACTAAGCACCGGAAGTATTGTGCAGCCGGATGTTGATCCGTATTAGGGGAGCCTTAAGTCGAAAGTTCTAAGTCTTAAGTGGGGAGTTTCAAGTTAACAAAGCAGACATCATCAATTTCGACTCAAGACTTAAGACTTCGGACTTAGAACTACTGACTCATCTCCAAACCCCAATCCTTCCCCTTATCAACAGCCGGAACACCCTTATCCATCCAAACCGGCATCGGCGCTCCTTTTAAAAAATGATCAAAAAACTGCTGTTCGCGGATGGTGATATCCTTGCGGTTTTGGCGTAGCACAAGGTTATGCGCCTCGCCATTATATTGCAGCAGCCATACCGGTTTGCCTAAGCGGCGCAGTGCGGTAAACATTTCAATACCTTGATACCAGGGCACGGCACCATCGGCATCGTTGCTCATGATCATCACCGGAGTTTTTACTTTGGGTAACTGAAACAGCGGCGAATTTTCGAGATAAAGCTCTGGTTTTTCCCAAAGGGTGGCACCGATGCGGCTTTGCGATTTTTCGTACTGAAATTGCCTGTTCAGACCAGATTCCCAGCGTATACCGCCATAGGCCGATGTCATATTCACTACCGGTGCGCCAGCCCAGGCCGCAGCATACATATTAGTTTGGGTGATGAGATAAGCCACCTGGTAACCTCCCCAGCTTTGACCTTGTATGCCAATATGTGCGGCATCAACCCAACTGTTTTTCTTCAACTCCTCGACCCCCGAATTGATAAACTCAACCGCCGAAGCACCCGGGTGACCGTTTTGATAACTGATATCGGGTGCAAATACCAGGTAGCCATTACTTACAAAAAACGAAATAGGAAGACGGGATGGAGTAGGAGCCGGCGCAATGTAATTGTAAAGCCCGTCGGATAGTTTCTCATAAAAATAAACCACCATTGGGTATTTTTTAGTGGGATCAAAGTCCTCGGGTTTGTATAATATTCCGGTTGATTTATAGCCTTTTGGGGTAGTCCATTTTACAAGCCCGGCGGTGCCCCAGTTATATTCATCTTGTTGCGGGTTGATATCGCTCAGTTTGATCTCCTTTTTTAAATCGGACGAAGCATACAGATCGGGCGATAACTGATAGCTGGCCTTGGTATAGATATAGGTATCTGCTTTTTTTGCCTTTAAAAGATTATCATAACTCAAGGGAGCCATTACCACCTTTTCGGGCGGATTTTGGCCGGCGGGCATTTTTTTATAATAGCCCCATTGTTTAGTCTCTTCGTTTTGGGTTAACAGCCACATTGGCTCGTTTAGGGGGATAAATTTTTGTTCCGGATCGGTTTGATCGTACCGGATGATGAGCTTGTTTTTACGACCGATACCATTGGTAAAGTTAAACGCGTCGCCTGTAGCCGGGTCAATGCTCCAGATATCATACCTGTCATAAATAAACACTCTTTTATCCCCCTCCGTCCAACCGGCCAAACCATAGGCCGAGGGATAACCCGGAACATCATTAAGCTCATCTCCCATAGCAGTACCTGCGGATTTACTTAAATTTACGTTCTGCCCGGTAGCAATGGTATAGCAAAACCAGCTTTGCTGCTTTGCATCAAACCACAAAACATAATTGCCATGCGGCGAAATGTAATAACGGGCGAAAGCAGCGCCATTAACCAGCCGGTGATTACCACTTTTGGTATCAATTAAAATAGCCTGCTGTTTGGTGCCGCCTTCCCACTGGGCGGATACGCGGGCCCCGGTGTCAGTAACACCTAATACATAGCGGGCATCTTTATTCTCGGCGGTTAATATTTCGGGGATGGCCTTGCTGCCCAGCTGCACCGTTTTAGGGGAGAGGTCATTGGGTTTTATTACAGCAAGATAGCTCCGTTTTAATTCGGATTGCAGGTTTTTGAGTTGCTGGGGCTGCAGGTAATCATCTTTATAATTCCAGATATCCAGTTTAGCCACCTCAAAATCAACCAGTGTGGTATCGGCTGGTTTGGGGATAGGGGCGGTGCCAAAAAAAAGATTGCCGCCGCTTTTACTGAAGCTAATTTTACCGTCACCACTAACCGCCCATTTATCTGGTACTCCTGCCGAACCTTCGGCCGCGATCACCTCGGCAGTATCTTTGGTTGTATTGTAATAGTACAGTTTAAAAGGTTTAACTAATGCTTTTTCGGGGTTCTTTTCGGCCGAGAATGCTAATTGCCTCGCGGCCTCATCAAATGTTATGTTGTGATAATTGCCTTTGCCTGTGCTTAGCTTTTTTGCCGTATTGCTTTCCGTATCAAATAGATATAATCCGGCGATAACATCCTTTTGCTTTGGCAACGAGCTAACTGCAAAGGCTACCCATTTGCCGTTTTTGCTGATCTGGTATTCGGTAACCTGTTTAAAAATCCGTTCGGTTTTAGCTGTTAGTTTTTTGATGGTAAGGTCAGCCCCCGCAGGAGTGGATGGCGCAATGGTAGCAGCGACGGCTTTTTGGGAGGTATCACCTGCGGCCGGTTTCTTTATAGTATCGGCGGTTGCCAGGTAAGCTAATACCGGCGCATTTTCGGCTATTTTGAATGAGCGGATAGCCGGAAACTTGCTAACCGAATTTGAACCCAATTGAATAATGCCAAGGGTATCCTTAGGAAAGTCGGCTTGCTTTTTCTTTTTGATTTTTGCCTGCCGGGTGTCTTTATAAAATGGGCGGATAAGGCATACGGCAAATTTCGAATCGCCGGTTATTTTTACGGTATCAGCACGTGCGATTTTGAGTGTAGAACTGTTTTTTGCGTCTTTAATAACCAGTTCTGCATCGCCCTGCTGCGGTTTTATAACATAAGCCACCCACTTACCATCATTGCTGATCCGCTGCCCGGCAACGCTTTGCCATCCGTCAAAAACAGAATGATCCAAAGGTTTTTTTGCTGCTTTTTGGGCAGATAGATCAAGCGAAACAAAAAACAAAGCAATTAAAAACAGTAAATGTTTAAGCATAGCAGGCACATGTAAAACCTAAATATGCTTAATAACGGCGGGTTTTAAAAGTTTTGCTGTAGGAATGTTACAATTGATCGCACTACAAATGCTATTGTATTTTATTGTTTACTGCCCGAAAACCCCTGTTTAATGCGCCCGGTAACAGTTGTTAAACTACTGCCTGTTTGTTCCCACTCGTTTAACATGCCTAATACCTTTTCATCCGTAACCGACTGCTTATTGGCCGCCAATACTTCAAGGTAAATATCAAGAAGCTTTTTGGTGTTGTTTAAAGGTTTTTTATTCATGTTGCTGATACAGGCTGCCAGCAATTGTTCAAGTTCGCGATCATGAGCCGGTGAAATATGCAGCATGCCCGAAAGGATCAAGTCTGTAAACCGTTTTAAAGGCGCAAGCCCGTTATATTCGTGCTTACCTATAATTTCGCCCAGTTGTTTGCTGTTTATAGTTTGATCTTTAACGCCTTTTATCCATAATTCGGCAGCGTATGAACGTACTGTTTTATCATTAAGCAACATGCAGGTGCCAATAAAAAGATGACTCGCAGCGCCGTAGGTATACTTAAGAGTCATTAAGGTTTCCTGTGCCGAAATAACAAGCTTTTTGTCGGTTTCGCCTTGCAGATCAAAGTAGCGGAAAGATTCTTTGTTAACATAGCACAACCAATGCTCGGGCCAGTTGGGGCTTAAATAAATGAGGCGCTTAATGTCATTTTGCTCGGCGGTAATGTATTTATATTTCAACTCTGCAAAATCAAAATAACCTTCCTCATACGCTACAAGGGTTTTGTGGCCCGTGAGTTTGTTCCACAAACTTTTGATGCCCGAAGCAACCGGACTTGTATCTGTTTTGTTGATGGATACAATCACCGCGTTTCGGGTAGCGGGTACCATTTCATATTTCTGCTTTTGGTAGTTATACTTTTTTTCCTGGTAATGTTCTACAAGTGACGACCAGGTGAAACCGGCCAGTAAATATTCCTCATTCCATTTGCTGTACGCCGCCCATTGTTGTATCAAACTGCGCCTGTGTGTTAAAACCGCAGCAAGCCAAACCGGCTTGAGTTGATGCTGCGGATTGGGTTGATGATCTTCTCCTAAAATAAAACCGATTAAATCGCGCGACTCGCCATTTAAAAGCCCGTTAGCCAATGAAAGCGCTTCTTCTTTATTATCGATAAAGGAACGCATTACCGCCACCTGGTAATCCATGAGGCCTGGCCGGGTATTTTTGCCCTGGTATACGCTTATCCTCCTGATCAGTTCTTCAATCGACACAAGGCTGGGTTCATGAGTAGGAGTGGAGAGTAGCGGAACCCAAAGTTTATGTTCAAGCGCCCAAAATGCGTTCAGTAAAATATGCTTATGAGGTTTGTACCCTTTTGAATGTGTGAATACCTCCCATGCCTTGATGCCGCTGTCAAACCATTTGAGATCCTGTTTTTTTTCGACCATCTTTTTGCGATGCTCCTGGTGAAGCTCTTTAAGCGATTGTGCCGCAGCCGGGTAAAAATCCATCAGTAATAAACCATAGCTGAGCATAAATTTGGCCAGCATGCTATCCAGGTAACCCCTGGTGCTTACCCAATCGCCGCTGATGGTTTTAAATGCGCGCTGAAATGCAGGCAGTAGTTTCCTGATATTCTGCTCCGTCATCTGGTCCTGAAACTTCAGGATGGCAGCCGGCAGCAGATCAAAATGATAAGCCTCGTTCTGGTCAAAAGCCTGGCTGGCCAGGTATACAAATTCATCAAAGTTTTGAGGGAAAGCTATGGGCTGCCTATCCTGTTGTTCGTGCACACCAACAAAATCTTCCGAATCATCTGTAGGTTCCTCCGGCATTAAAAAAGGTTCGAGGATATTTTTAGCCTCGAAAAGCAGACCTTGCTGGTAAGCCGAAACCGCTTCCCAAACGTCTAACGAAGCACTATCGGCGTATTTTGAAATGAGTTTGGCGGTACGCACCTGCAGTTTATCATCCTGGTGAAGGAGTGCCTGGCTGGCCAGTATGCAAATTTCTTCCCGCTTACCCGGATGTTTTTTGGCCAGTTTTTCCAAAATCATTAAGGCATTGGTTACGGTTGTTTTTGATTCGGACGAGAGCACCAGCGGACAATGTTCAAAAAAGCCGGTTTCGTCAAAACCTTCATCACCTGCTATATCTTTAAAATATTTCAGTGCCGTGTTTACAGGTTTGGAATGTGGCGAGTTAAATGTATTCAGCAATACCTGTTGCAAATCAAGCAATTCTGTTTTAGAAGGCTCAATCCGAATGAAAAGTTCAACAAACCAACCACACAGGCTCTGGTTAAAATTACGGTTAATGGCTGCCGTGGTAGCGTTTAACACATCCGCACGAGGTAAAAGTCCGCGTCCTATAAAATCAAGAATAGCTTTTATCCAGAATTGTTCGTTTTCGTCGGCCCAATGAATTTCGTTGCTATATTCAAACAGGTACCAGAAATGTTTTTGCAGGGTAACAGGCCGTTCAAGAAGCTGTTGCGGCTCGTAACTTTTTCCGCGCGCAAGGGGCTTAAAAATAGCACGAGGCAAAATCCGGGCAATAAGCTGCGCCGATTCGCTTACATAGCCGCCCTCAACCAATTCCATGTACCAGCTATAATCAATAAAATAGGGGATAAACTCTGTATCGGCAAAGCGGTTCATATAATCGCTAAACCAGGTGGGGCAATACCAGGGCAGTATGGTATCCAGTACCTTTTTGTTTATAACATCAACCGGGTTGGCTTTTTCAAATTCTTTGCGGTTATAAACCACAAAAAAGGTAATACCCAATATTTCGCGCTGTAAATCGGTAGATTTATAGCCATACCGTTCCCCGCCAGATAATGATTTTTCTATTATCCCAAACTTAAAGTGCTCCGTATCCAGTTTTTTAAGCTCGGGCAAAAAAACTTTTTTACCGGCTACATCCAGGGTTTGCAGCAGCGGAAGCAAATCTTTACGACGCTCTTTTTTTAAAAGTACCTGGTATTGCTCAATAAAAGTGCTCATATCAATAAAAGCTTATCGGGCCAATAATTTTTTCACCGCCAAAATATGTTTGCAAACACCACGCTCGCCCTGGTTTTTGCTGAACCACATGCAGGTACAACGATCCTGATCATTCTCCAATAAAACCATGTGGTGTACACCGCTTCCCTCAACTTCGGCCTCTACCCGGCTACCGGTATTTGACTTGATCCGTACTTTTCCTTCAGCAAGCAGCTTTTCGGCATCCTTCAAGCGTGGGTTTAATGTGAGGATGCGGCTGGTTTTAAAAGGCAAACGACGGTAAAAGAAATTGTTATCATCCAAATCAAACCCCAGCAAACCTATAGCCGAGAGCCTTCCGGTTAAATTCTCCACTTTTTTTAGATCTATCCCTTCGTTTACAGCAAGCAGGGTAGGATTAAATTCCTGGTTAGCATAGCTGTAACTATCCATCAGTTCTACCCAGTTTTCGGGCACATCTTCTATCAGCGATTCGAGCGCTGCGCCTTCGCCGGAAAATCCCCGCCAGGCATCCCTCGATATGGAAAGACTAAACCGTACCGCGCCGATATAAACCTGCCAGGTGGTTGATTGCTGATCTTTATGAGCAAAAACCTGCAGTTGATCGGCTATAAGCAATAATGGTTCAATTAATTTAAGGCGGTGAACCCCGCCAACTGTTATGGCATTTGCGGCTTGTACCGGCGAAAACATCGGTTTTCCGCCCCGCAACAGTAAATAATAATCTGTTTTGGGTTTTCCTGTCGGGATGGTTTTAAATAGCTGGATGGCCTGCAGGCGGTTAAATTTGTAGGTATGTTCCGATTCGGAAAGGAACACCTGTACGCTGGTTAAGCCCTTTATCCATTTAGTTGGCAAAGGTACCTTACGCTCCACTATTTTGCCTTCATCGCGGTGTAATGCGACTTCTTTTTTGCCTATAGACAGCAACACTTCCTCATTTCGGCGAACGCTGCTCAAAGCCGATAACATGGGCTGATTAAAATCGACGTTAGTGGTGCCGTTTTCCAAAAACTCGCCATCGTGCCCATCACCTAACACATCAACGCGGGCATAAACGCCTGCACAATGCGAAAAGCCTTCAAACCTGATCTTTTCGTTACCTGCGGTTACAATCGGGTCTTTCATCATCATAAAATCAAATGGTGATAAACTGAAACTTGATTTTACAACGTTTGAAAGCGTAAGCAGGCAGCGCGAAACTACATAAGGATCAGTAAGCCTGCCCCAAAAAAAGCAGGATGCATCTTTTTTCTGCACCTCGCTGTAGTTGGCCAAAAACAACTGATCGTTGTTGTCAACTTTGCTTAATGATGATAGCTGGTTATATTGGTATGTAATGGTATCAGACATTAGGATAGTTTAGGATAACAGCGCTAATTTAAAAAATAAAAGGTTAGTTACTTGCTGCAACTAACCTTTTACCTTTAAGCTTTCACCTTTCACCTCAACCTAACACATCGCTTTGTTCAACGCGCGGATAGCTTCGTTAAAATCTTCGCGGGCCACTAAAAACTGGATGTTTACCATCCTCAGGGCGAAACCGCAGCTCCGGATATTAATACCATTTTGGGCCAGGGCAGTCGCTGATTTGGCCAATAAGCCCGGCTGATCCATATTTGAACCGATGAGGCAAACCATAGCCATTTTTTCAACAGCAACCTTTTCGTAATTATCTTCCAGCTCGGCAATCAGTTTTTTGTTATAGTCTTTCTCCCAAATAACAATCGAGATACTGTTTGCGCTGGTAGCCTTAAAGCTGTAGCTCACGCCGTACTTGTAAAACAGCTGCATAATATGGAAATCGGTACCCACGTTGCCTACCATTGATGGATCGTAGATATCAATCATAACCACTTTGTCGGTACCGGTTATTACTTCAACGCGTTTAGTATCGCATATATATTCGCGGGTAATGAGCGTGCCGGGGTGTTCTGGCTGGAAGGTGTTTTTGATCCTCAGGTCGATATCATTTATCTCAAGCGGTTTTGAGGCTTTAGGGTGAATAGCCTCCATACCCACATCAGCCAGCTGATCGGCAACATCATAATTGGTATTACCTACCGGGAAACAATTTTCAACGCCAACCAACTGCGGATCGGCAGTACACAAGTGGTATTCTTTGTGGATGATGGCTTCCTGAGGTTTTACAGCTACAGCTATTTTGCTAAAGGTAACTTCAGAATAACCACGGTCAAACTCGCGCATAATACCTTCGGTACCTTTGGCGTAGCCGGTAACGATGGTAATGGTTTTTGAAAAATCGATATGGGCAAGATCCTTCCTGATCCGCTGATCGATAGTTAGGGCGCGGTGATCGTGAAAGCCGCTCAGGTCGATGAACGTGGCATTGATACCCATGTTTTGCAGAATATTGGTAAAATTAAAAGCCGAGTGGCTTTCACCAATAGATGCCAGGATCTCGCGGGCGGCCTGTAAAATACCTTCTTTACCTACATAGCCTGATGCCAGGATGTTGGCCAGGTTTTCGAGATAAGTTTGCGCGTCTTTAATGCGGGTTTCGATAAACTTATCGGCTTCGATTAGGTTAAGGCCAAGGCTTTCGTAGTTTTTATTGAGTTGCTTTAACTTAACAATAAGCTGCTTAAGCAGGGGATGGAAATCTTTATAAGTGGCCAGCTTGTGGTAAACACCGGGTGCGCCGGTTTTCTTATTTTCGAGCAGGAGGTTGGTTACTCCCGAAAAGGCTGATACTACAAATATGCGGTTGTAAAGCTCATCGCCGCTGCGTTCAAACTGGATGATGTTTTTGATCACATCGCCCAAAGCGGTCATGGATGTACCGCCAATTTTTTCTACTGTTAACATTTTATAATTGAAAGTTCAACATGCAAAATGCTATTATTATGCCACCGTAATTATGGTGCTGATTGCTAATAACTTGTCGTTTTACTGTTGTTTAAAAGTATCTCATTTTGATTCCTTTGGTATCAAAACGGTCGAATATAATGATTTTGCTGTTATCGATTTTGTTTGAATTGTCAGGCTTTCCGCTTTTGGCCTTCTGCTTTAAGCTAATATATCAATCCTTTTTGTACAAGTCGCCTGCTTTCTCTGCTGATAAACGGATACCCTTGATCATGGCCGAACTGAAACCATGGTGCTCCATCTCGTTTAAGCCCGCAATGGTACAGCCACTTGGTGATGTTACTTTATCAATTTCCTGCTCAGGGTGCGATGCGAGTTGCAACAAGAGGTCTGCAGCACCTTTGGCAGTTTGTGCAGCCATTTTCAATGCATCATGCGCGTGGAAGCCAATCTCAGTACCACCTTGCGATGCCGCGCGGATAGATCTTAAAAAGAAAGCTATGCCACAGGCGCACAGGGCAGTGGCCGATGTCATGAGTTCTTCGTTAATCTGGATGGTAACGCCAACGGTATCAAACAATGATTTGGTCATGTTGATGTTTTTGTTGGTGCCGTTATCTGTAGCGATACAGGTCATTGAATGCCCGATGGCAATGGCCGTATTTGGCATAGCCCTGATAATCTGCACGTTTAAATCGAGGTGCTGGCGGATATCGGCACAGCTAACTCCTGATATCACCGAAATTAGCAGTTGCTTATCCGGTTTTAGTTGTGGCTTTATTTCATCAAGGAGTTTGTTTAATTGCTGGGGTAGTACGGCCAGTACAACGATATCGGCTTTGCGTACGGCACGCAGGTTATTATCAGATACATGATACCCTTGCTCGGCATATTGGCTAAGGGCGGCAACATTACGGCGGGTAAGGGAGATTTGCTGGGGTTTGCAAATTCCTGCCTTAACTAAACCTTTGGCTAATGAGAGGCCTATGTTACCAGAGCCTAATATTGAAATGTGCTGTTGTGAGTTCATGCGTTTTTTGTTAAACGTGTTCCAAATGGTTTGTTATCCTTTAGCTGCCCCAAATCGTCCGATTTGCCTATAATTACCGCTTTTACGCCGCAGGCAATAGCGGTAAAGGCATTGTCAAGCTTGGGCAGCATGCCGCTGTGTATTATCTTTTCTGTTTTTAATTCCTCGTAACGCTGCGGATCTATTTCGCCAATCAGCGATTCCTCATCGTTAATGTCTTTTAACACGCCTTTTTTCTCGAAACAATATATCAGGGTGGTGTCGTACAATCCCGATAACGATACCGCCAATGCTGATGCAATAGTATCTGCGTTGGTGTTTAATAGCTGCCCTTCACCATCGTGTGTTATGGCGCAAAAAACAGGTGTAAAACCGGCTTCCATCAGCTTGCTTATGTTTTGCGGGTTGATGGAATCAGGTACAATATCACCTACAAAACCATAATCGATTGTTTTTACAGGTCGTTTTACCGCTTTTATAAAATTACCATCGGCACCCGTTAAGCCTATGGCATTATTGCCAAAACGCTGTAACTGCGCTACAATGTTTTTATTAATGAGCCCGCCATAAACCATGGTAACCACACGCAGGGTTTCGATATCGGTAATGCGGCGACCATCAACCATTTTTGATTCGACGCCCAAATCTTCGGCCATTTGCGTAGCTACTTTTCCACCGCCGTGTACCAGTATTTTATAGCCTTTAAGTGCTTCAAAGTCTTTTAAAAAATGATACAGATTTTCGGAGTTATCAATAACGTTTCCTCCAATTTTGATTATATAAAGGCTGTTATTGGATGTTAATTTACCCATTTTGATATGATCTGTATCAATTTTACCCATCACTGTTGTTAATATAGCTATATTTTTAGTAAATCTCTGCTTTTTTTAGTAGAAAAGCATCTAAAATTAAAAAATTATAGTGTGTTTGTTAAAAAAATGATACAAAAATGAGCAGGCGTTGTTTGGTGCCGACTTTACAATTTGATAATGAAAGATTTAGTATTATTGGAAAAATTAAGGCATCATCCTTGCTTATACCTATCTATGGAGCAAAAAAAGAATACCAGGCCGCGCGTAGCAATTATTGGCGGAGGATTTGGGGGCATTCAGTTAGCTAAAAAATTAAAAAACGCACCTGTTGATGTGCTGATGATTGATAAGCATAATTATCACACTTTTCAACCACTGCTTTACCAGGTGGCCGGCGGTGCCATCGCCGCCGATTCGATTGGCTTTCCGTTGCGGAGGATTTTCACCAGGCAAAAGAATTTCAGGTTTGCACTTGCCGATGTAAAGAAGATCAACCCGGAAAGCAATACGCTGGATACCGATATAGGCACAATTTATTATGATTACCTCGCGATAGCCACCGGCTCCAACACCAATTTCTTCGGCAATAAGGAAATTGAACATTTTGCCATGCCGATGAAAAATATCCCCGAAGCATTAAACCTCCGGAGCCTGATTCTGCAAAACCTGGAAATGTCGCTGGTATCAAAAGATCCTGAAGAGAAAGCCGCGTTAATGACCTTTGTGGTAGTAGGAGGTGGCCCTACAGGCGTTGAACTATCGGGCGCGCTGGCCGAGATGCGGGAACTTATTTTGATGAAGGATTATCATGGTCTGCGCAAACACAGCATGAAGGTATACCTGGTAGAAGGTAAGGCCGAGTTACTTGCAGCCTTTTCGCCAAAAGCCAGTGCAAAAGCCAAACAGTTTTTGCAGGATATGGATGTAACCATTTACAACAGCGTGCATGTGGAGAGTTATAACGGTTATCTGCTTAAAATAGATAATGGCACCACCATACTTACCCGCAATGTGCTTTGGGCTGCCGGAGTAAAAGGAGAAATCCCGGAAGGCATCCCTGCCGAAAACATAGCCCGTGGTAACCGGATCCTGGTTGATGAATATAACAAAGTAAAAGGTTATGAAAATATCTACGCCATAGGCGATGTAGCTGCGATGATTACTGATGAATTCCCCAACGGGCATCCCGGTGTAGCACCGGTAGCTATTCAGCAAGGGCAAAACCTGGGCGAAAATGTTTACCGCATGTTTGAACGTAAGCCGCTGGTGCCATTTAAATACAAAGATAAAGGTTCACTTGCAACCATCGGGCGTAATAAAGCGGTTGCCGATTTAGGAAAACTTCATTTCCAGGGCTTTTTTGCGTGGCTGGTTTGGGGCCTGGTGCACATCATGTCGTTAGCTGGATTTACAAACAAGGGTATTATCTTTTTTAGCTGGGCCATTAACTATTTTACCAAAAACAGCGACAACAGGCTTATTGTACGCCAGTTTGATACCGAAACCCGCAAAACCAATCCCGAAGTGAGATAACGGCAAACAATAATCCGCATAAATCCTTATTGATAAGTATTTATGGATCTGTTTGTTGTAATTGCTTTATTGGTTATTGTAAGCGCGATTTTTTCATACCTCAACGCGCGTTTTATAAAGTTGCCCGGCACAATTGGTATTGTGCTGCTGGCTACAATTGCTTCTATAGTTATACTTGTTTTAGATAAAGTAGATTCGTCTATAGCTGATTACCTGGGCACTTTGGCCAAGAATATTAATTTTTCAAAAGCGGTATTGAATATTCTGCTGGGTTTCCTGTTATTTTCAAGTTCGTTTAACCTTGATGGCCGGAAGCTTAAAAAAGAAATGCGGCCTGTGTTTGTGTTGAGCACACTTGGGGTAATTATTTCAACCGCAGCATTCGGAACGCTGTTTTATTACGTAGCTCCTGTTTTTCATATTCATATGCCGCTTATTTATTGCCTGCTATTCGGCGCATTGATTTCACCTACCGATCCTGTAGCGGTATCTGCCATCATCAAAAACTCAAAACTGCCGGCACACCTTGAAACCATTATTTCTGGCGAATCGTTGTTTAATGATAGCATTGGGCTAATCCTTTTTGTGATTATTTTAGAAGTTGCACGCGTAGGCGAAGAGAAGATAGAACTGGCTAAAGTAACCATGCTTATTGTTAAGGAAATAATAGGAGGGATTGTAGCCGGTGCGTTATTAGGGTACCTGGCGCACCGCTTAATGCATTCGGTAAAGGATTTTCAGACTATCGTATTGATCTCGCTGGCTTTGGTGATGGGGTTATCTGTATTGGCCGTTCTGCTTGATTTTTCGATACCGCTATCGGTTGTTACGGCAGGATTATTTGCTGGGAGTCAGTCTATTAACCAGGATAATAAAGAGAAATCGCACGAAGCACTCGAAAAATTCTGGAAACTGGTTGATGAAATTCTGAATACTATATTATTTGTGATGATAGGGTTGCAACTGGTTAACCTGCCATTTGTAAACAATTACTGGGTTACCGGCAGTTTATCGATAGCCATAGTGTTAATAGCGCGGTGGATGAGTATTATGCTGCCGCTTACCTTTTTAAGGAGAACATTGAAAGTGAATTACAGTAATATCAATATCATGACCTGGGCGGGCTTACGGGGAGCGATCTCTATAGCACTTGCATTATCATTGCCCAATACACCATATCGGCATCTGATCCTTTCGGGCAGCTATTTTATCGTGATATTTTCGGTAATTGTACAGGGGTTAACGCTGAATGCAATGATAAACAGTGCATCCAAAAAAATACAGGAATAAACAATCTGCCGAAGATTTAATTGTAGTAATTACTCTAAGCCAGACATGTATTTGCTTATCTCTGCTTCAACAGCATCTCCACTTTTGGCTAAGGCTTCAATAATATTTTTTCGTTCAAGTTCACTCCGGTTTTGACTGAGCTTTTGTTTACCCTGTAAATCATCTACAGCAATCTCAAATGCTACAATGCCTTTCATCATACGTTGTTTGTATTCATTAGGCAAGCCGTTCGATTGTTCCAGGTAATCGGCTTCATAATTACCTATCATTCGGGCCAGTAAATCGGCGGTCTGTTCGCCTTCGGGCAAAATTATGGCTTTGCCGTAGGCATGTACGGCTATATAATTCCAGGTAGGTACGTTGGTTTCTTTTTCGTAATGTTTGGGTGAAATATAGGCATGAGGCTCGGTAAATATCACTAAAACATCTTTTCCGATAATTTCAGTTGCCTGCGGGTTAGCTTTGGCAAAGTGCGAAGCGAGAATGATTTTCCCGTTGCGCTTTTCAATCAAAAAAGGGATGTGGGTAGCAAAAGGCACATCGTTAGTAGCTGTAATGATGGTTGCAAAGCTGTAACGCTGCATAAAGCTGATGGCTTCCTGCTCATCTGTTAACTGAAAATGTTTAGGCGTATACATGAGAAAAGAATCAGGAAAGTAAGAGGCAGGAATCAAGATCTGATCTTAATTCCTGCTCATTGAAAAATTACTACAAACTCTCTAACATCTGCTTTAAAACAGCCTGCGCTGCCCAAACACGGTTGCCGGCTTCGTGAACTACTACCGAATTTGGTCCGTCTAAAATCTCATCAGACAGTTCCAGGTTACGGCGAACCGGCAGGCAGTGCATTACTTTAGCATTGTTGGTTAAGGCAAGCTTTTTATTGGTAAGCATCCACTCTTCATTTTTGCCCAAAATATTGCCATAAGGCTCATAAGCCGACCAGTTTTTTACATAAATAAAATCTGCTCCGGCCAAAGCCTCATCCTGGTTGTAAGTGATATTTGCGCCTTGTGTAAAATCGGCACAAAGCTCATAACCTTTTGGTTGAACGATGGTAAAATCAACATCAGCCTTACACATCCACTCCGAAAACGAATTTGGAACAGCCTGCGGCAACGGTTTAATATGCGGTGCCCAGGTTAAAACCACTTTAGGCCGAGCGCTGGTTTTTAACTCTTCAATGGTAACCAAATCGGCCAAACTTTGCAGCGGGTGACGGGTAGCTGATTCTAAACTCACAACCGGCACTTTGCAAAACTCAACAAACTTGTTAAATATCATTTCGCTATAATCCTCTTCGCGGTTACGCAAGCCTGGGAACGAGCGAACGCCAATAATATCGGCATACTGGCCCATAACGCCCGCCGCTTCGCGGATATGCTCAACGGTGGTGCCATCCATAATTACGCCATCGCGCAGTTCAAGCGCCCAGCCTTCTTTATCGATGTTGAGTACCATCACGTTCATGCCCAGGTTAATGGCAGCCTTTTGGGTACTCATGCGGGTACGCAGACTTGGGTTTAAAAACACAAGCGCCAGCGTTTTATTTTTACCCAGTTGTTGATGGGCAAAAGGATCCTGTTTAAGTGCCAGCGCCTCTTTTACAAGCGTGTTAACATCGGCTACATCATTAACAGAAGAGAATAGTTTCATCGGTTGGGGTATTATAGCGGGTTATTGATTTAAAACAGTTACAAAAGCTTCCAAAAACCTATCAGCATACGCTTTGGTGAGGTTCAATGCCGGTAGTAACCTGATCACGTTTGGTTTAGCTTCTCCGGTGAATATATGGTGCTTGTTAAGTAATTCTTTACGGGCGTGCGCTAATTCCTCAGGCAGTTCAATACCGATCATCAAGCCACGGCCACGAACTTCTTTAACCTGCTCAAGTTTTTTCAACTCGGTAATCAGATAGCTGCCAATCTCAGCAGCATTTTGCATCAGGTTATCCTGTTCCATTACTTCAAGTACGGCCAAACCGGCAGCGCAAGCCAGATGGTTACCACCAAAAGTAGTACCCAACATGCCATAAGCAGGCTGTATTTTAGGCGATATGATAATACCGCCAATAGGGAAGCCGTTACCCATACCTTTAGCCATGCTGTAGATATCGGCGTTAACGCCTGCAAAATCGTGCGAGAAGAATTTACCTGTACGGCCATAACCGCATTGTACCGAATCGGCAATAAATACAGCATTATATTCGTCACAAAGCGAACGGATCTTTTGCAGGAAAGCTTCAGGAGCAACCTGGATGCCACCTACGCCCTGAATACCTTCGATTATTACCGAAGAAACCTCGTTGTCTTTCAAAGCCTGCTCTAAAGCAGCTTCATCAGCCCAAGGCAAAAAGATCACGTTATCGGTTTCGTTTACCGGCGCAACAATTTTAGGATTATCAGTAGCTGCAACAGCCAAAGACGTACGGCCGTGAAACGATTTTTTGAAAGCGATGATCTTCTTTTTACCATTGTAAAACGAAGCCAGTTTCAAAGCATTCTCATTAGCCTCAGCACCAGAGTTACACAAAAACAATTGGTAATCATCCTTGCCAGATACCTTACCTAATTTTTGAGCCAGTTCAGTTTGAATAGGGATCTCGATAGAGTTAGAGTAAAAGCCGATCTGGTGCAACTGATCTTCCAAACGCTTTACATAATGCGGATTGGTATGACCAATAGAAATAACGGCATGACCGCCATAAAGGTCAAGATATTCAGTTCCTTCGGCATCGTAAACAAGGCTGCCATTACCCCTTGTAATGTTTATATTGTTGATAGGATAAACGTCGAATAATTTCATTTTTTTCAGTGGATATAATTTTACTACTTAATTGATAACAGGTTTTCCGGTACGGCGAGCAGCTCCATCAGAAGCCGATCGCCTTAAGTCGTAAGCCTGCGCGCTCGTCAAGGCCGAACAATAGGTTCATGTTCTGTACTGCCTGGCCGGATGCGCCTTTAAGTAAGTTATCCATTATGCTGATAATGAATATTTTGTTATCGTGTTTTTTTACCTGGATAAAGCATTTATTGGTATTAACAATCTGCTTTAAATCGATATTACGGTTGGTTACATGTGTAAATGGATGGCCTTCGTAATATGCTTTGTAAAGCGCTAATGCTTCCTCTTCGGTTAAGTCGCTTTCGGTATAAATAGAGGCTATGATGCCGCGGGTAAAATCGCCACGATAAGGGATAAAGTTTATCGCTTTATCAAAGCCCGGCTGTAATTGCCTTAACGATTGGCCAATCTCATTTAAATGCTGATGGCTGAATGCTTTATAAACAGAAAGGTTATCGTTTCTCCATGTAAAGTGTGAAGTAGCGGATAAACTCTGACCGGCTCCCGTAGAACCTGTTGTTGCTGTAACATGCACCTCATTATCCAATAAACCTTTCGAAGCCAGGGGCAGCAAACCTAATTGTAAACAAGTAGCAAAGCAACCCGGATTGGCAATATTAGCGGCTGTTTTAATTGCCTCGCGGTTCAATTCAGGCAAGCCATATACAAAGCCCTTACCGTTTAAAGCAGCGTTTTGCGACAGCCTGAAATCCTGGCTCAAATCAATGATCTTTACAGAATCGGGGATAGGATTTGCTTCCAAAAACTTTTTAGCATCGCCATGGCCTACGCAAAGGAAAAGCACATCGATATCTGTAGATAATTCAGAAGCAAATTTCAGGTCGGTATCGCCAAACAGGTCGGTATGTACTTCGTAAATGTAGTTGCCCGCGTTGCTGTTGCTGTGTACAAAAGCTATATCAACGTTAGGGTGGTTGATCAGGATGCGGAGCATCTCGCCACCGGTGTATCCCGCGCCGCCAACTATACCTGTACGTACCTTATTTAATTTCAATTCTGTCATTATTTGTAGATGGATATGAATATAAAATAAACTCCAGATCTGTCCGGTCGTTGTTGCTTATAAAATGCTTCTGACCGGGGTTAATCTCGATACCTTGTTCGGGTTTTAATACCGTTACCTCCCCGTCAATCGAAAAAGTAGCTCGTCCTCTCAAAATAAAAAATACCTGAGTGGCTTTTTCATGATAATGCAATTGCTCGGCAGTATCGGGTGGCATTAGTTCTTGTTTAACGGATAAGGCTTCCGTATCAATGAAAGTCCATCCGTGGCAGTCGTCGCCCCAGTTATAGTGCTTTAAGCAATCGCTTTTTGAAAACGCCGTATTAATCATTTTGGCCGTTAACCTTATGATAGATCATTACCTGGTTACCGAATATTTTCGAGAAACCTTTAACGTCTTCGCCGCTCCATGCATTGTTCATCTCGCCGTAGCTGCCAAATTTGTTCGACATTAAATCATGATCAGACTCGATACCTACAACCTGGAAACGGTATGGGTGCAATTGTACAAACACTTTTCCGCTTACGTTAACCTGTGTATCGTTCAGGAAAGCTTCGATATTACGCATAATAGGATCATGGAACTGACCTTCATGCAGCCAGTTGCCATAGAAAGATGATAACTGATCTTTCCATGAAAGCTGCCATTTGGTCAAAACGTGTTTCTCTAAAGTATGGTGAGCTTTGATGATCACCATTGGGGCAGCGGCCTCAAAGCCAACGCGGCCTTTAATACCGATAATGGTATCGCCAACGTGGATATCCCTGCCAATGCCATAAGGCTGCGCGATAGCTTGTAAAGCCTGGATAGCTTTGGTTGGGTGATCATATTGCTCATCGCCAATGGCTACCAATTCGCCTTTATCAAAAGTAAGTACCAAATCTTTTACTTCGCTTTCGGTAACCTGTGTAGGCCAGGCCTCTTCAGGTAAACCAAGGTTTGAAGTCAAGGTTTCTTTACCACCTACCGAAGTACCCCAGATACCTTTGTTAATAGAGTATTTAGCTTTTTCGAAGTTCATATCAACACCATGTTTTTTCAGGTATTCGATCTCTTCTTCGCGGCTCAGTTTCAAATCGCGGATTGGGGTGATGATCTTTACTTCTGGTACAAGGATATTGAAGATCATATCAAAACGCACCTGGTCGTTACCGGCACCGGTACTGCCGTGGGCAACAAACTCGGCACCAATTTCTTTGGCGTAGTTAGCGATGGCGGTTGCCTGGCTTACACGCTCGGCACTTACCGATAGCGGGTAAGTATTGTTTTTTAATACGTTACCATAAATTAAAAAGCGTACGCAGGTATTGTAAAAGTTTTCGGTTTCGTCAACCACATGGTGCGATGTAACGCCCATTTTATAAGCACGCTCTTCAACGCCTTTTAACTCTTCTTCGCTAAAACCGCCGGTATTTACAATAACCGAATGAACCTCATAACCAAGATCCTGTGTTAAATAAATACAGCAAAAAGAGGTATCTAAACCTCCGCTATAAGCTAATACTACTTTTTTCTTCATGTTTTTTGGTAAGCTTAAAGCTTAAAGCGTAAGGCTTAAAGCTTTACTATCAATTTATGGTAATCTGTTTTTGTTTGTTTTACTAAGCCTCTGGCTTAATGATCGTGCCCGATGCGTTTTTTTATGGCATTTTCAATACGCTCCAAAAGCGTTGCTTTGTGCGTAATTCGTTGCATCTTTTCCTCGTACTCCTTTTGTTTTTCCGCAGGATCAAACAGCATAGCTGTGCACATGCAGTTTTTACGGTTTTTACTGGTGAGGATATCGAAGTTTACGCAGCTTTTGCAGCCGGCCCAAAAGTTCTCGTCCTGGGTAAGTTCAGAGTAGGTAACCGGTTCGTAGCCAAGTTCCGAATTTATCTTCATTACCGCCAAACCGGTTGTTAAACCGAATATTTTAGCATCCGGATATTTGGTGCGCGACAATTGGAAAATACGGTGTTTAATGGCTTTCGCTAAACCTGCTTTTCGGAATTGCGGGTTAACAATAAGGCCCGAGTTGGCAACAAAGTCGCCGTGGCTCCAGGTTTCTATGTAGCAAAAACCGGCCCAGGTGCCATCTTTATGCAATGCTATAACCGCTTTGCCTTCCAGCATTTTATTGGCAACATATTCGGGCGAGCGTGTGGCGATACCGGTTCCGCGTGCCTTGGCCGATTCGGCCATTTCATCGCATATCATGGCAGCATAATCTACATGCTGTGCTGTAGCAACCTGGATATCAAAATCTTGTATGGTCATTTAAATAGGTAATTACCGTGAAATTAATTGGCTTTATCAGCCTTAAATAATTAGATGGTTTTTTTAAAAGAAGTTTAAAAAACTCTTTTTGTGTGGAGCAGGATGAAAATTAATTCAAGCCCGTGGCATGTAGGTCCTTCGTCGGAGAAGAGGGCAGTTTAAAAATACAGCTGAACCCAAGGCAGCAGCAACCGGAGCAAAACTTGCTCTCAGGGCGGGCTTATTTAAGCTTGGTATATTCATTTTTTTGTTGAATTACTGTGTTTTTAATTTCGCTGCAAAGAAGACTATAAAATTTTATTTATACAAGAAAAAAATGTCATTATTTGTGGGTTGGTGAATGGTTGATTGAGTTGATTGGGTGAGTAGTTGGTTTTTGTTTATAACTTGTTGTTTTTCAAATAAAACCATTCGCCTAATCAACTCAATAAACCACTCACTTTTTCGCCATAATATCAGCAAGGATCATCTCTGCGTGAACGCGCGAGTTTTCAATGAACCAAAGATGCGTATCGAGGCCGCCGCAAACCACCCCGGCAAGGTATAAACCGGGCATGTTTGTTTCCATAGTTTCGGGGTTGTATTGGGGGATAAATTTATCTTGGGATAGGATAATTCCGAGTTTTTTAAGAAAGTCAAAATTCGGTTTGTAACCTGTCATCGCCATCACAAAATCGTTGGGAATGGTGATTAAACCTTCGGGAGTTTTGATATCTACCTCATGTTCGCGGATGGCTTCGAGGTTGGAATTAAAGTAAGCTTTAATGCTGCCTTCTTTTATGCGGTTAATAATATCGGGCCTTACCCAGTATTTAACCCTTTGGCTCACCTCGCTATCGCGGATTACGAGGGTAACCTCAGCGCCTTTACGATAAGTTTCCAATGCCACGTCAATAGCCGAATTGCTTGAGCCTACCACAACCACTTTTTGCAGGGTGTAATAATGCGGGTCCTGGTAGTAGTGCTTTACCTTAGGCAGCTCTTCGCCGGGGATATCCAAATTAACCGCAATATCATAAAAGCCGGTTGAAAGGATTACCTTTTTTGCCTGGTAGCTTGCCTTTTTAGTAGTGATGGTATAAATACCTCCTTCAAGCTTTACTTCGGTAACTTCTTCAAAAAGATGAATAGGCAAATTATTGGATAGAGCTACCCGGCGGTAATATTCCAATGCATCGGCTCGGTTAGGCTTAGTGTGTGTGGTAACAAATGGTACGCCGCCAATTTCCAGTTTCTCTGATGTAGAGAAGAATGTCATGGTTGAAGGGTAGTTGTATAATGAATTTACAAGGGTGCCTTTTTCGATGATCACGAAGCTTAAACCGGCTTTTTGGGCTGCAAGTCCGCAAGCTAAACCAATAGGGCCGGCACCAATAATGAGTATGTCGAGCATTTATGTATTTTATGAAGTAGAGAGATCTTGTACACCGGAAGCAGGCGTGTACCATTTTGCCGGTGCGGCAAAAATAAGAAAATAAAAAAGGGTAAGCTACTTCTATCGCGCCGCTCAACTCTCTACCCTTGCTGTGTTCCCACCCTGGGGGAGTTCAAGAGGAGCTGGCCGTAAAAGACTTACCCCGGCGCAAATATAGAAAAAGACAGCATTTATGATTAAGAAAATGTTAAAAAAGGCTTATCTGTTGATTTATAGAGGGATAATTTTTAATTTGCCTGTTTATACCCCAATTATCAGAGCCGGCCAGTACATTTTCGTCGCCCCGAAACTCAAATTCACGGTAAGTTTTGGCATGTTGGTCTGAATCTGTGAGCAAATTTTGCAAAATGGTTAGCCTGCTCACCACAAATTTTACCTTCATTTCCCGTTTCTGAAAATGCGGCCATAGCCGGTTAAACTGATCCGGAGTGATGCCCCTTGCTATGGTGATATGGGGAATGGTGCTGCTTTCGCCAACTATATCTTTCAGCAGTTTTAGCCAGTATTTGTTCTGTTCGCTTAGTTTAACTTTAGCGTAGATTGTCTTACTATAGTTGTTGCCTTCGTTAAAGCAATCAAAACCATCTATCTCAAAAACAACTGACGGCAATAATCCAAGCTTCCTGCTCAAAAATGAAAACCCCTGCATATCTGCATCAAGTGGTTTGCGTGGGTAGTTATTGATGGTGATATGTGCCCGCGCCTGCATGCTTGGGTAATTGCCGATGAGGCGCTTTGCCTCGTTCTTTAATTTCAGGATCATGAAGTTAACATGATCGGGTACCGGCAAAATGAAATGATAAAATGCGTAGTCCATGATATTAAAATTTTAAATAAAGAGGTTAATTTGATCCGGATCACCTGCTTTAAGCAGTTCCAGCTCATCGCGGGTGTAGCCGGGAGCAGTCTGGTTTTTAAATTCGAAAACTTTAAACTTATCCCATTTGGCAAAGGCATCCAGTGTATCGCGCTTTAAGATGCTCAGCTCCCTGATCCAAAATGGCTCAACCAGTTTTTTATGCCTGAAATGCGGCCAAAGCGCATCGAAATGTTTTTCGGGAATATCGCGCACTACGGTAATATGGGGCACAATATTTTTTTTGATCTTGAGCCTCTTTTTAAGCGCGCTAAACCAGTCATCAGTGGCCGGGGTGGTGCGGATGGTGGCATAGATGGTCATACGGCTATGCAGATGTGTAAAATGCGCGAAGCCATCTAAATGCAGCAGTACTGGTGGTAAGGTATTAATGCCTTGTTCAATTAACTCCATGTTTTTACCAGACATAAATGGCTTCTGCCTTTCCAGATGCTGAATAGAAATATGCGCCGGAGAATCCATGCTTTTAAAATTACCGATAAGCCTTGCCGACGCCTTTTTATAGCGGGCTATCTCGTGCTTCACCGGTTCGGGAGGCGAGAGCAGCATCAGGTAATCTTCGTACATATTCATCTGTTAGCTAATTAATTTAGTCAAAAATGCTAAAATAATTAGTAAAATATCAAATTTATTTTCACTTTTGTTTTGTGGAAGCCAAACGCTATATTGTTCATATCGACCTCGATTCGTTTTTCGTTTCGGTGGAACGAAAGTTTCATCCGGAGTTGATTGGTAAACCCGTAATTATCGGTGGCTCGGCCGAAAGGGGAGTGGTGGCCTCCTGCAGTTACGAGGCGCGGGCATTTGGCATACACTCGGCAATGCCTACCAAACAGGCGCTTAAGCTTTGCCCGCACGCTATCCTCATCCGTGGTTCGCATGGGCGATATGGAGAAGCCTCGCGCGAGGTTACCCAGATCATTGATGATACGGTGCCTTTGTATCAAAAAACCTCCGTCGATGAGTTTTATATCGATTATACCGGGATGGACCGCTTTTTTGATTGTTACCAGGAGGCTACCAAACTGAGGCAGAAGATCATCAAAGAAACCGGCCTGCCAATCTCCTTCGGTATGGCATCTGGCCGAACTGTAGCTAAAATGGCTACCAACCAGGCCAAGCCCAATGGGCAAATGTTTGTGAAGCATGGCGATGAGGTGAAGTTTTTGGCCCCGCTAAACATCAGGAAGATACCCGGGTTGGGTGAGAGTACCTGTAATAAATTATATCAATACGGCATCGAAAAGATAGGCCACTTGCAAAAAGTAGATATTCGTTTTCTGGAAACTATTTTCGGTAAATATGGCCATGCGCTTTGGGAAAAGGCCAACGGGATTGATCATAGCGAGATAGTACCGCATTCCGACAGGAAATCCATCAGCACCGAGCATACGTTTCATACCAATGTATCCGATCATCGCACGCTTGAAACCACGCTGGTATCAATGACGGAGGAGTTGTCATCCAAACTTCGCCGGGAAAATAAGTTATCATCATGCCTGGCCATTAAATTACGTTACGGTAATTTTGAAACGCATACCCAGCAGCAAAAAATTGCACTCACGGCCGCCGAGCATATCCTTATTCCGGGAGTGAAAAATTTGTTGAGAAAGGCCTGGGATCAGCATCGACCTATCCGCCTGATAGGTGTAAGGCTGAGCGATTTGTGTACCGGAAGTTATCAGATTAACCTGTTTGAGGATAATGAAGAGCGCATTAAACTTTACCAGGCGATGGATCAGATCAACTTTAAATTTGGCGATAAAACCATTTGCCGGGCGGCGGGGATGGAAATAGGGACGAGGAATTTTAACCCGTTTATGCGTGGCTGACCGTTGATGGGGAATGATTACGTTGATTTTATCTGGGATTACACCGATTGTTTTTTGATTACACCGATTTTTTGAACGGGAAATAGCAGTAAGAGTTTTCTCGATAATTTGATTTTATTCAGCCTCAAATCCTGCCAATGGTCAAAGCTTTTTTACCGTTGGTCAAAGTAATTTTATACAGCGCGTGCCCCTGATTTTCTTTGATAAAAAACAAAGAAATATCATGGAAACCACACAACGACAAACCTATCTCGACTGGCTACGAATTTTATCCATACTGGGCGTATTATTTTTCCACTCGGCAATGCCTTTTGTTGCCGAAGATGGCTGGCACATCAAAAATCACGAAACCAGTAACCTCATGATGGAATCGAACCATTTTTTACACCTTTTTCGCATGCCGCTGCTCTTTTTTATATCGGGTACCGTGAGTTACTACATGATGCAGCGGCGTTCTACACTCAGTTTCATCGGCTTGCGCTTCCGCCGGCTTTTTATTCCGCTGCTGGTGGGCATGTTCGTCATTGTTCCGCCGCAGATCTATATGGAACGGCTGGCTAATGGTTACAAAGGCTCCTTCCTTGATTTTTATCCCAGTACGTTTAGCTTTCAGCCCTATCCCAAGGGTAATTTCAGCTGGCATCACCTTTGGTTTATCGCCTATTTGTTTATTTATGATCTGATCTTCGCGCCGCTTTTTGCCTGGATGATCTCGCCTAAAAGCAATGGCTTTAAACAGAAACTGGCTATATTAGCCAATGGCAAATGGGTTTACTTGGTTATGTTGCCGGGCATCCTATGGTTTACATTTACCAGTTGGGATTTGCCCGAAACCAACGATCTGATTCACGATGGCAGCTATTTTGTTTACTGGCTGCTGTTTTTGCTGGCTGGTTTTATTTGCATTCTTCAACCAAAATTAATGGATAGCCTTGAGCGCAACCGCCGTTTTGCCTTAACCATTGGCTTCATCAGCCTGATGATATGGGAAGTAATGCGCTGGAACAGTATTGAACCCTGGCAAACAGCCTGGCCGTTTAAAAGTATTGCTTTTTCGTATGCTTTTACCGCTTTACGGCCAATAATTGCCTGGGGATGGGTGTTGGCGCTTGTTGGCTATGGCAAGCACTATTTTAACAGGAGCCACAAAGTGCTTGGTTATTTAAACCAGGCCGTATATCCGTTTTACATACTGCATCAAACGGTTATTGTTTTGATAGCTTACTATATTGTGCAAACCCAAAACGAAAGCATTCTTTCAAAATATATTTATACTGTGGGTATTACCCTTTTTGTTACCGTGCTTATCTATCATTTGCTGGTGCGCCCGTACGCTTTAACAAGGTTTTTATTTGGCATGAAACCCAAAGAAAAACCGGCATCGCAGTCGTCCGCAACGGTATCCGAACTTCAGCCGGAGGCCGCTCTTTCTGCCTTAAATTTGTAATTTGCTGATATGAAACTATTCGGGAAATATGTTTTTCCACTATTGTACGGTCTGCTGATATATTTTACCATCAGGTTGGTGCACGATGTAGAAATAGGCTCGAGGTTTTGGGAACGGCCTGCGATGCTCAATACTTTGGAGATAAGTTTGAGCGTTTTAGTGGGATACGTAGGGGTAGCGATGAACGAGTGGCTGTTCCGGTACTTTGAAAAGCGCTGGCCAGCCGGGCTGAGTTACGGCAGTGTTGCACGTGAACTCGCAATATTTGCCGGTGCTAACCTGTTGCTCATCAATACAATATTTACCCCCATGGCCGCCTTGACAGATGATGGCATTTCGTGGGCCGATGTGGTTGACATTAACCTGATTCCTACCCTGTACGCCACAGTTTACTACGGCATTGCACGCACTAATACCTGGCTTAGGGCTTATGTAAACAATAAAGTTCAACTCGAAAAACTAACTAATGATCAACTCGAAACAGAGCTTAAATTCCTGAAGGCCCAATATCATCCCCATTTTTTATTTAACGCGCTAAATACCATTTATTTCCAGATGGATGAGGATGTGCCGGGTGCCAAAAAGAGCACAGAATTGTTATCAAGCCTGCTGCGTTATCAGCTGTATGATCAGCAGCAGCAAGTGCCCGTTTTGCAGGAGTTGGAATATCTTGAAAATTACATCCTGCTTCAAAAAATACGGGCCAGTAATAAGATGAAGCTGAATGTTAAGTTTGATAATCAGCTTGCCGACCAACTGATTTACCCGCTGTTGTTGCTCCCCCTGGTTGAAAATGCCTTTAAATATATAGGCGGCGAATACCGGATTGCTATTGAATGCAAATTGGAAAACGATATGTTTGTTTTTAGTGTTTATAATGATGTACCGCCTAACATGAAAGCGCCGGATAACTACAGCGGCATCGGCCTGGAAAATTTGAAGCGGAGACTGCATTTATTGTATCCCGATAAACATCAATTAAAAACCGGCCGGGTAGATGACCATTATGTTGCCCAACTCGAACTAAAACTATAAAACATGGCTCGCATAAGTTGTATTATTACCGATGATGAACCTTTTGCCCGCAAAGGCCTGGAAGGTTATGTAAATAAAGCCGGTTTTTTTGATTTGAAGGCGCAATGCGAAGATGCCATGGAACTTGGAGCTTTGTTAGCGCAGCAATCTGTTGATTTGTTGTTTCTTGATATCCAGATGCCGCATTTAACCGGGGTAGAATTTATCCGCTCGCTTCCGAATCCTCCAAAAGTAATATTCACCACCGCTTTTAAAGAATACGCTACCGATGGCTTCGATCTGGATGTGTTGGATTACCTGCTTAAACCCATCCCTTTTGAGCGTTTTATGAAAGCTGCCTTTAAAGCGAAAGACTACTTCGACCTGAAAAATAATGATCCATCAACCGGCTATGTATTTGTTAAAAGTAACGGCAAGCTGGAGAAAGTGGTTTTTGATGAGGTGCTGTTTATTAAAGGCATGGAAAATTATGTAGAGATCCATACAGTTGCCCGTAAAATTATAACGCACAGCACGTTGCGGGCTTTTGCCGATAAGTTGCCTCAGCGCAGGTTTATGCAAACGCACAAATCGTACATCGTAGCAAGTGATAAAATAACTTCGATAGAAGGTAATATGCTAAATATAGGAGCCTTTGAAGTGCCGATAAGCAGGCAGCTAAAAGATCAGGTAATACAGGCTTTGATTAATCAGAGCCGGTAGTTTTAAGTTAGAAGCCTTTAATCTTAAGTTTGAAGTTCAGAGTAAAGATCTTTTAGTTGAGACTCTTTTTCATTAAAAGGTCGGTTTGCCTATCGGTTCCTAAAAGAAACTCATGGCTGCCGAAGGGCTCAAAGCCATGCCTGGTGTAAAAACCAATCGCTTTTTGGTTATGCTCCCATACTCCAAGCCATACGTATTGCAAATTCTGTCCGGAAGCCTCATTTAGCGCAAAATCAAGTAAACGGTGACCTATCTTTTTACCATGATGCTGTCGCGATACATAAATCCGCTCAACTTCAAGCGAGGCGGGATCCCGGAATTCGGTTTGTGCCGATCTGTAGTTTAGTTTAAGGTAGCCTGCAATCTCATCATTCAACATCGCAAAAAAGAAACAGGAATCCGGATTGTTCAATTCTGCCTCGATTTTAGATAGTGTAAATGCCGTGGAGGCATAAGCTTCCATATCTTCGGGCTTATTTGCCGCTGCGAAGAAATCAAAAAAAGTATCCCTGCTGAATGCAAGCAAGGTTTCGGCATCAACTAAAGTTAGTTTTTTAATGATGATGTTTTCGGTAACCATGAGGCAAACCTAACAATATATCTTAATCAAACTGCTCTTTTAGCCTTACCAGCCGGTCAATCATCAGGTTTAGTTTTTCTTCTTCGTTTTTAAACATGCGTGGTTTAAGGTAAAACGTAGTGAACAGGAACCAAACGAGTATGGATGTATAAGTAATTATTTTAAAAGTGAGCGATGAGTGTTCCAGTACCTCAACAAAGTACATGGCCAAACCCGCGCTTAGCAGTAATATATAAGTGTAATAAAACCAGCCGATAACTTTGCTGCGGTTTTTTTGGTAAGCTTTGAGGCTATCAAGATAATCGGCAGGGTTAACGGTTGCGTCGCGTTTGCTCAGGATATGGTAGTGACGCACCATTAAGGCCAAACCCATAATCATGGTTACCAAAACAATAAGGATACCGATAGTGGTAACTGCAGATTTAAATGCCAGGAAAAAAGTAACAATAAATGCAAAAGCCACTGTCACAATCATAGCCACAATGCTCCAGTACAACTTATTGGTTATACTCCTGATCCCTTTCTTTACCTGCTTCAGCACCTCATCCACCGAAAGCTGATCTGGTTTTGGCTGTCCCTGCCAAACCGACATCAAATGATCAAAGTCTTTCATACTGGTTATATAACTCTGTTAATTTTTGTTTAATACGATAAATTTTCACCCTCAAATTCCCTTCAGATATACCCGAGATCTCGGCGATCTCCGGGTACGGCACCTCATCAAGCACCATAGTTATAATAATCCTTTCCGATTCTTCCAGTTTTGAAATACATTTATACAGCAGAGCCACCTGTTCGTTTTTCTCAGACAGTTCTTCGCGTTTTGTTTCGGCCAGTTGTGGGGTAAGCTCGTCTTTAGCCTGGCGTTTTTCCGAGCGCAGGTAGGTTAAACAGGTATTTACGGCAATCCGGTAAATCCAGGTCGAGATCATGGCCTGGTTACGAAACTTTTCCAGGTTTTGCCAAACTTTTAAAAAAGTTTCCTGTACCAGGTCGTACGCGGCATCGTCATCGCCCGTATAACCATAGCACAGATGGAATATCTTTTTAGAATTAGCCTCGTATATCTGCTTAAACGCCGCTTCCTTGTTGGCCACTTGTCAGTTAATTTTATATTTAGACGATGTTAAATGTTATATGTTACAACAGGTGATCATTCTTTTTAAACCAGCCCAGTTTAGTTTCAGCATCGCTTATTAATTTGTTGTAACTATCCTGGTAATCAAACTGCAGGTCTTCGTGCAGTTTGCCAATCAGGCCGCGTACCTTATCAACCTGTTTTATTAAAATCAGTCGTAAAGGTTTGTAGGATGTTCGGCGGTCGGCATATTCAAGGTAATTTTCACAGAAATTGATGAGCAGTTCAATTTCAGCTCCCTTCGAAGCCATAAATTTGGTGTACTTACCCAATAGCCTTAAAATTTTGCGCATCCCTTTGGCCGCGTTATAGCTTATTGATGATAACTGGCTGAACATGAAACCGGCCTCGGCTTTTACTTTTTCGATAAAAGCGGCTTCGTCATGCGCTTCAAATAACAGGTAGGCAAGGAGTTCCTTATTCTCCTTTTTGTAGCGTGCCAAACGCAGCATTAACTCGGCAAGCTGTTCATTGGGCAGGTGCTGAATTTCTTTTTTAATATGCTGTAATCCGTAGGCTGTAGTGCTCATGTTGTAATAAGCGGGCAAAATAGTAATTGTTTTATAAAGTGTGATAATGCGGGCTGCAGGGAATGCTTTATTTGTTTTATTGTATGGTTTATGAAATAGAATATCACCAGTGCTGTTTAAACAGTATTTAAATTTTGTAGTTTTGCAGCCTTATTGTATTAAATGAAAAAAAGCAGACTGACGCTCTTCATTTTTATCGCGCTGGTGGCGGGCGTGGTGGCCGGCTATATTTATAATACTTATGTATTTGCCGATCTGAACAAACAGATCAGCACCGCCGGGGTAAATCTCAAAACGATCAATAAAAGCATTGAAGCTTTGACCGATACCACAGTAGCAGCTTTTAAAGATTTTAAAATACAAAAAGCTGCACAGCTTAAGGCTCAATCTGTTGCTACGGATGCCCGGGAAGACAAGCTTGAATTATACAATATATTAAGTAAGATATTTCTTAATTTAATTAAGATGATTGTTGCTCCCCTGGTATTTACCACATTGGTGGTTGGGGTTGCAAAAGTGGGCGATATTAAAGCGGTTGGGCGCATTGGAGGTAAAACCATGCTTTGGTTTATCAGCGCCACCCTGGTTTCATTGCTATTGGGGATGTTGCTTGTAAACCTGTTTGAACCGGGTAAAACTATGCATCTGCCGCTTCCTGATAGTCACCTAAGTACAGGTATCAAAAAGTCGGCATTGTCATTAACCGAGTTTATCGGGCACGTATTTCCTAAAAGTTTTATCGAGGCGATGGCCAATAACGAGATTTTGCAGATTGTTGTATTCTCGTTGTTTTTTGGCGTAGCCACCGCGGCTATAGGCGAGCAGGGGAAAGTGGTAATTAAGGCTATGGACGCTATTGCGCACGTAATAATGAAAATTACCGGTTATGTAATGAAGTTTGCACCGTTTGCTGTTTTTGGTGCGATAACTGCCGTTATTGCCAAGCAAGGCCTTGGAGTACTTTCAACCTATGGCATTTTTATAGGCGAGTTTTATTTTTCGCTGTTTGTGCTATGGTCGGTTATCATACTGGCCGGTTATATTGTATTGAAGAAACCGGTATTCAGGTTGATTAACAGTATTAAGGATGCTATGCTGATCGCATTCAGTACTTCAACCAGTGAGGCTGCTTATCCGAAAGTATTGGAAGAGCTGGAGCATTTTGGCTGCAGTAATAAAATTGTAAGTTTTGTACTGCCGCTGGGTTATTCATTTAACCTGGATGGCTCGATGATGTATATGACTTTCGCATCGCTGTTCCTGGCGCAATCATATGATATTCATCTTTCGTTTGGGCATCAATTATCGATGCTGTTGGTGTTGATGCTTACCAGCAAAGGCGTAGCAGGTGTGCCGAGGGCTTCGTTGGTGGTAATAGCGGGTACTTTGTCGATGTTTAATATTCCAGAGGCGGGTTTGTTTTTACTAATTGGCATTGATCCGCTACTTGATATGGGACGTTCTGCAACAAATGTACTCGGAAATGCAATGGCAACGGCTGTGGTTAGCAAGTGGGAAGGGGAGAAAATAAGTACATAGTCAACGATTTGAGCGCAGGCCAGCGTTAGGGATTGCAGTGGAAAGCCCACAGCGCGGGTTGGGCTGTGCGCCGGAAAGGCGAGGACTTGCAACGGAAAGCCCGGGCCGCAGGCAACGCCCGCGTTATAATTAAAGTTAGAAGAAGACATTTATTGAAAGCTAATAATATAAAATAATCAGTAACAATAAAACAACCAACAACGATGCATACAGAAGCTTCTTATAGGGGATTTGCTTCGGCCCACCCATGACGCAATTGAATGGGTGTCGTGCTGAGCCTGTCGAAGCATGGTAGGCAGGGCCTTTGCACGCGACTCTTCGAAAAGCTCAGAGTGGCAGTGCCGCCCGCCAAATGTCACGTCTCCTTTAGAGGCCGCGGCTTTTATTACTTATAATGACGTCTGAAAAAAAACAACTCATTTACTAATTCAACAATTCACTAAATAACTATATATGTCTCCCCGCACCAAAAAGGTATTCTTATTCATGGTAGTTGTAGTGCCGTTTATTCTGTACTGCGTTTATTATTATGGTATGATGATTAAAAATGCCCCTTATCGTTTTGTCGATTTTCAATCATTAAATTTTCAATATGGCCATAAGGATAGCCTGGTAAATAAATATGATTCGCATACCGGCATGTTTCAATACCTGGATAAGCGCGATTCGCTGATCAGCGAGCACCTGCATTTTACCAAAGACGACCTGCTATATCTGCACCGCAAAGCTGCCGATTTAGGTTTCTGGGATTTTCCCTCGAATGAAATTGGCGATACAACCGCTGCGGCTAAAGGCAAGGCTGTGCGTTATATTATTGAGTTTAAATACAAGGAAAAAACCAAGCGCGTGATTTTTGACAGCGATTATTTTGGTAACCCTAAACTAATTGATGCCAACCAGCGCCTGATTGCCGAAATACAGCAAAGGATAACTGCTGTTGAGGCCCGGGGTAAAAGTAAAAAATAAAACTCAGGCGTATTGTTTATTAAATAATCAATCCCTATATTTGCACCTCGAATTTTAAAACAAATAATTAACAAAACATGTACGCAATAGTAAGTATAGCAGGACAGCAATTTAAAGTTGCTAAAGACCAGCAGATCTTTGTACACAGATTACAAGGCGATGAAGGCGCTAATATTGAATTTGACAATGTATTGTTAGCAGAAAACGAAGGCGCATTCAAATTAGGTTCTGATTTGAAAGGTGCTAAAGTATCGGCTAAGATCCTGTCTCATTTAAAAGGTGATAAAGTGATCATCTTCAAAAAGAAAAGAAGAAAAGGTTACAAAAAGAAAAACGGTCACCGTCAGCAATTTACCAAAATTGAGATCACCGGTATTACATTATAATTAAAGGTTGAACCAAAGGAGTTGTTTAGGCAATTCTATAAAAGAAATAAAAAATGGCACACAAAAAAGGGGCCGGTAGTTCCAAAAACGGCCGCGAATCCCATAGCAAACGTTTAGGTATCAAAATTTTCGGTGGTCAGCCAGCTATTGCAGGTAACATCATCGTTCGTCAGCGTGGTACCAAACACAATCCGGGTTTAAACGTAGGTTTGGGTAAAGATCATACTTTATTCGCTCTTGCAGAAGGTATCGTAGTTTTCAAAAAGAAAGCTGATAACCGTTCATACGTATCAGTAGTTCCTTTTGAGGCTGCTGAAGTTGAAGAAGTAGCTGCACCTGCACCTAAAGCAAAAAAAGAAGCTAAAGCTGTTACAGTAGAAGCTCCTGCTGCTGAAGAAGCTCCAAAAAAGAAAGCTGCTCCAAAAGCTAAAAAAGAAGAAGCTGCTGATGCTGCTGAAGAAGTTGTAGCTGAGTAATCAGTTAACAAACATTAGGATATAAAAAATCCCGGTCAGTTTTGATCGGGATTTTTTGTTTGGGGATTATTCATCTCCGGTGAAGCAGACAATAATTGGAATACTATATGTCACCCTCACAGGTCTGCCGTGCAAAAGGCCTGGTTTCCATTTAGGCGATTGACGGATACGGTCAAGATATGCCCGATCCATTATTTTACTGCCACTACTGCGCACTATTTTAAAATGGGTTAAACTTCCGTCTTTCTCTACAATCACTTGTATATGCATCCTACCAGGCAATCTTTCCGTAGTATCTAACGCCGGTATTTTTGTTTTTGCCAAATAAGCGCCAAACCTTTCTAACCCTCCGGGAAATTCAGGCACCATGTCTACCGAAGTGTAAACGGCTGTATCTGGTTTAATACCTGCCTTTTTTAATTTGCTTTGAGCAAATGAAGTAACAGAAAGCAACATCAAACCCGATACAAGCCAGCCTTTCATAAACTTATTCAATAATGAGTTTTTTGAGATAATAGGTATCCGGATCAATAACCGGCATTGTTTTACTAATAATCGTAATTCCCTTTTTATCCAATGTATATTTCTTAGTAATGCCATCTGCCGTGATATCAACAGGTAAAGGCATATCGATATTAAGTAGTTGAACCTGGTACTTATCGCCGCGCTGTGCTTTTACATGCACTTCCAGTTTATTGGTGGAATAGATAAACAGATCAAACAAGGGTTTCAAATCTTTCCCCGCCGCCTTGCTGAAATAATCGATCACATCTTCGGTACTGGCCAGGTTGTTATAAGTATAACGCGGATCGGTAACAAAACCTTTAAGGGTAGGGAAGAAGGTGCTATCGCCCATTACATACCGCAGCGTATGCATAAAGAAGGCGCCTTTGCCGTAGATGTCGCCATTATAGGCCGATTCTTCGTCGATATCCTTACCTATCACAATCGGGATTTTATTGCCGAAGGATAAAGCCGAGTTTTGAAAGAATTTGATATAAGCCTTTTCGCCTTCAAACTCGCGTATGTAAAGGGCGTCGCCGTAAGTACAGATACCTTCGTGAATCCAGTAGTCGCCCCAATCTTTTGCTGTTACTTTGTTGCCCCACCATTCGTGGCCAAACTCGTGATGCATAAGGCCGTCGTAATCTTCGCCGCCAACTTTGCTGTACCTGAATTTTGCACCGTAAGCATTCATTGTTTGGTGTTCCATACCCAGGTGAGGGGTTTCAACAATCCCTATCTTCTCTTTAGCCCATGGGTATTCGCCAAAATATTTCTCCTGCTCTTTGATGGTTTTGATAAAGATATCCAGGTGATGTTGGGCTTTGGCTGCATGTTCTTTTAATACATAAAACTGCACCGGCACGTTATGGCCATCAACTGTGGTATATGGCCTGCTTACTACCGTATAATCGCCCGCGTTAAAAAGGATGCTGTAGTTATTGATAGGATATTTGGTTTGCCAATGATAGGTAGCTGTTTCACCTTGTTTACTCACTTTTTTCAATAAGCCCGGACCCGCTACTACCAGATCTTTAGGAACGGTAATGATCAGATCTGCACCTTCGTCGGGCTCATCAGATGGGTGATCTTTACATGGGAAATACAGTTTGCCGCCGGTACCCTCGGCAGTAATAGCCATCCATTGATGCCCGGTTGAATCACGTGTCCAGATAAAGCCGTCATCCCAGGGCGGTCGACGGGCCACGTGGGGTTTGCCGCCGTAAATTACTTTCACGCTGGCTTTGCCCGCGGGTAGTTCTTTGGCGGTGTGTATGGTAATGAGATTGTTTTTGTAATCAAAAGTTTCGGGTTTGCCGTTTACCAGTACTTTGCTTACGGTTAACGAATCCAGCAAATCAAAAAGTAAAACTTTGGTTGCCTTCGCCATGATCACGTCGATGGTAGTAAAGCCATCTATGGTTTTCTGCTCCGGATCAACAGCAAGCGAAATGGTGTAATGCCTTACATCCATTATGGCTTGCTCAGGTTTGAGCTTTCCGCCTGATGTTAGGGTTTGGGCCTGTAACAGGCAGGTAGACATAAAGAGCGACAGGGTGACCGATAAAATTCTTTTCATTTAACTATGGGCGTTTAAAACGTAATGGTATAGTATGTTTGCTTTGTTTAGGCTGGCTATGGATAACCCGGGGCCTCCAATCGGTGTAAGAACGGATCACCCGTAAAGCTTCGGCATCCGTAGCTTCGGATAAGCTTTGTTTAATGTGTGCCTCAATCAGTTTACCTTCTTCGTCGGTTGTATATTCAACCACAACTTCACCCTCTATGGTTTCAGCCTCCGGGTATTTCAGGTTTTCGGTTATATAATCGATGAATTTTTTTATCGCATCAAAATTGAAAGTAGTAGTTAGCGCTGCTTCTGTTATTTTTATTGTTTGTTTTTGCATGGCAGTGTTTTAGATAATAAGCTTTATTTGAAGGAAATAGGAATAAAATATTCGAAGCGCTCGGGTTTGCCATTATTAATGGCTGGTTTCCACCTCGGGCTTTTTTTCATCAATCGTACAACTTCTTTATCTTTTTCGGATGATACTCCTCTAATAATACGAATGTTGGTTATCCTTCCGTCTGTTTCAATGAAAAAGGCAGCTATCACACGCCCCCTGCCATTGTCATGTTTGTTTGCTTGTTGCTTTAAATTTTTCTTGATAAATGCCTCAAACCCTTGCTCGCCTCCTGGAAATTCTGGTATTTTATCTACTTTATGACCGCATTTGCAAGAAATAGTCGCTGTATCAATCTCGGGCGAAGTGCCATTTTGTGCTTTTGCAGTTATCGTAAGAAATACTAAAAAAAACAATACTAAAATCCCTCTCATAATCAATATACTGTTAACTCATACTGAATAGGAACCGAATATTTTGATTTAATAGGCTTTCCTCCACGCGTTGCCGGAACCCATTTAGGCGAAAGCCTGATAACCCTAAGGGCTTCCTTATCAAATTCGGGTGCAAAACCCTGCGCTAATTTAATATCCGAAAGTGTGCCATTGCTTTCTACAAAGAAGCTCACTTTAACTACGCCCTGTTTAACAAGTGTATCTTTTGGCCATTTAAGGTTTTGATCTAAAAAATCATGAAAAGCTTTATCTCCGCCACGAAAATGCGGCGGCATAAGCTTTTGGGCGTTCAAGCCCGATGAAATCAATAAAAGGATAAGGATGGGTAAATATTTCTTCATCCTTAAATATAAATCAATTCTCCCTTACCAGCAAGCTGTCGGCAAAATCGCGGAGGTATTGTTTATGATCTTCGGGCAGGCTTATCGCTTCAAGGGCGGCAAAGGCTTTATCGGCAAATGAGTGCATGGCTTGTTCGGCGTATGGTCTTACGTCCAGGCTATCGTAAATTGCGGTTACTGCGGCAACCTTCTCAATGTTGTCAAATTGGTCAAGGTTGATCCAGTTATTAAGTTCGGCTTTGGCTTCGTTTTTTGCTAACTCCAGCGCTTTAATCAACAGGTATGTTTTTTTGTTGGAGATGATATCGCCGCCAACCTGTTTGCCAAACTTTTCCGGGTCGCCATATACATCCAGTATATCATCCTGCAATTGGAATGCTATCCCCAGGTTAACCCCAAACGCGTCGATCAGTTCCGCATCTGTAGCAGAAGCTCCGCCAATGATGGAGCCTATTTTCATCGTTCCACCAAGCAGCACAGCAGTTTTCAGGCGGATCATATCCAGATACTCGGCAATGCCAACATCGTTACGTTGCTCAAAGCTCATATCAATCTGCTGCCCTTCACAAACGCCTGTGGCGGTATCGTTAAATACATTCAGTACTTCACGCAGTATATTATCGTCAACCATCATCATCATGCGGTTGGCTTCCACCATCATGGCATCGCCCGATAGGATTGCCACATTGGTGTTCCACTTTTCGTGCACGGTTGCTTTACCACGACGTAGCGGGGCCTTATCCATGATATCATCATGCATCAGGGTAAAGTTGTGAAATACCTCAATGGCTAAAGCTGGCTCAATAGCCTTGTTAACATCGCCGCCAAAAAGATCGCAGGCTAACAAAAGCAGCGCGGGGCGCATACGTTTGCCGCCAATAGAAAGAATATAGCTTATCGGTTCATACAAATCGGCCGGGTAAGCCGGGTAACTTAACTTGCCAACCGCTTTATTTATCAGTAACTGTAACTCTGTAAGTTGTTTCATTTTTTAAGTGGAACCCTGATTTTCCTGATTTTAGGATTTTCTGATACATTATTCAAGTAATCCTAAAATCAGGCGAATCAAGGTTCAGTTTTTATTCCTGTACCAGTGAAAAATCTATCTGTTTTTTAGTTAGGTCAACCTGTTTTACTTTGATCTTTACCTCATCACCCAGCTGATATATTTTCTTTTTACGCTGTCCGATGATGGCATAGTTTTTCTCGTCCAAAGTATAAAAATCGTCCGAAATATCGCGCAGGCGGATCATGCCTTCGCATTTATTTTCGATGATCTCAACATACATGCCCCATTCGGTAACGCCCGATATGATGCCTGTAAAGGTATTGCCAACCTGGTCGCGAAGATACTCAGCTTGTTTGTATTTTACCGAAGATCGTTCGGCATCGGCTGCTTTTTTCTCCATGGCCGAGCTGTGTACGCACAACTTTTCATAAAACTCGGCATTGGCCGATTGCCCTCCGTTTAAATAGTGGAACAGCAGGCGGTGAACCATCACATCCGGGTAACGGCGGATGGGCGAGGTGAAATGTGTATAATGATCAAATGCCAGGCCGTAATGGCTGCTGCTTTTGGTGGTATACAAAGCCTTAGCCATTGAGCGGATGGCGAGGTGCGTTAACACATTCTGCTCCTTTTTACCTTCAACATCCTCCATCAAAAAGTTGAGCGATTTGGCGGTTTCTTTATCCGATTTGGTGTTGATTTTATAACCAAACCTGGCTGCAAACTGAGCAAAATTTGCCAGCGCATCGGGCTTTGGTGAATCATGCACACGATATACAAAAGTGTATTTATGTTTGCCTTTGCCCATTTTGCTTACGCGTTCGGCTACCTTGCGGTTGGCCAGTAGCATAAAATCCTCAATCAGTTTATGGGCATCTTTGCGCTCTTTTACATAAACGCCTATGGGTTTTCCGGTTTCATCAAGCTTAAACTTAACCTCGGTTGTTTCGAAGCTGATAGCGCCGTTTCTAAATTTGCGCACGCGCAGTTTGTGTGCAAGGGCGTTTAGCTTAAATATTTCATCTTTAAAATCGCCTTCGCCGCTTTCAATCACTTCCTGCACCTCTTCGTATGTGAAACGCCTGTCGGAGTAAATGATGGTTTTGCCATACCATTCGGTAATGATATTGGCTTCCTCATCCATTTCAAATACTGCCGAGAAGCATAGTTTTTCTTCTTTAGGGCGAAGCGAGCAAAGCCCGTTCGAAAGCCTTTCGGGCAGCATTGGAATCACCCTGTCTACCAAATAAACCGAAGTAGCCCTTTCCAATGCCTCTTTATCTAAAGCCGAATCGGGGATGATATAGTGCGACACATCGGCAATGTGTACGCCAACCTCATAGTTGCCGTTTTCGAGTACCCGGTAGGATAGGGCATCGTCAAAATCCTTGGCATCAAATGGATCGATAGTGAAAGTGGTAATATTGCGGAAGTCGCGACGTTTGGCAATTTCTTCGGGCGTGATCACATCCGGAATTTCTTCAGCTTCATGCTCAACCTCCGCAGGAAAAGCTAATGGAAAACCATACTCGGCCAGGATGGCATTCATTTCCGTATCGTTCTCACCTTGTGCCCCTAAAACGTATTTAATGCGACCGATGGGGTTTTTAGCTTCCGTTGGCCAATCGGTAATTTCGGCAATGGCTTTGATGCCATTTTTTGCCCCGTTAAGCTCGGCCATCGGGATAAAAATATCGTGCATCATCTTGCGGTCGTCCGGAATGAAAAATGCATAACGCTCAGAGAGTTTAACCACGCCGGTAAACTCCATTTTGGCGCGTTTAATAATCTCGATTACCTCGCCTTCCTTGTTTTTGCCGCGGCTTTTGGCGTATACATAAACTTTTACCCGGTCGCCGTTAAGGGCAGTGCGCAGCTTGCGTGGGGCGATGAAAATATCGCTTTCAAATTCATCATCGGTAACGATGAAGGCCGAGCCATCGGCAGTCATATCAACAATACCTTCAACAAAGGTTTTAAGTTCAATAAGCTGGAATTTGCCGGGAGCCGTCTCTTTTAAAACTGATTTAAATGCCTCTTCTTTAAGTATTTCAAGTATTACCTGGCGACCTTCATCATCGCGCACATTTAGTTTTGCAGATACCTGCTTATAGTTGAGTGGCGTATTGCCGTTTTGTTCAAATATATCGAGCACCAGTTTGGTAAATACCTGGTGTATAGATGAGTTTTTCTTTTTATGTTTAGACATAGTGTAGTATTTCTATCAAAGATACGGAAATTTGGGGTGGTTGGTAGTTAACTGAACGGTACGATGTGTCGTTACAACGCGTGTGTGTGGAGATATATAACTGATTATTGAATGCGCAGGTTTAAGCGTCTACGCTTGAACCATTTTTTGTGAGGGTCCATGCTCCCGAAGCAATTCAATTAAGCGTGGACGCTCAATTTTAGGATAGTTCAAGCGTGGACACTTGAACCTGCGATTATTTTAAATATAATCACCCCGGTATCGAAGCAATCAATTTCTTAGTATAATCCTCCTTTGGCCTGTAATAAATATCATCCGGATAGCCCATTTCCACTATCTCACCCTTATTCATCACCATCATCCTGTCGGAGATATGCTTAATCACGGCCAGATCATGTGAAATAAAAATATACGTAAGTTTCAATTCCTCCTGCAATTCGCGGATCAGGTTTAATACCTGAGCCTGTACCGATACATCAAGCGCCGAAACCGACTCATCACAGATAATAAATTTAGGCTGCAAGGCCAAGGCTCGTGCTATCACAATGCGCTGCCTTTGCCCACCCGAAAACTCGTGCGGGTAGCGGTTAAAATGAGCAGGTAACAGGTTTACGCGTTCCAGCAATTCCAGCACCTTGCGCTTTCGTACGGTATCATTATCGTAAAAACCATGCACCTGTAAGGGTTCCATTAACGATTGGCCGACGGTAAGTTTGGGGTTTAATGATGAATACGGATCCTGGAAAATGATCTGGATCTCTTTCCTGATCTGCCTCAGATCATCCTTTTTAAGCCCGCGCAGATCAGTATCGTCAAAGGTGATCTTACCCGACGTAGGTTCTATCAACCTTAAAATACTCCTGCCCAATGTAGTTTTGCCACAGCCCGATTCACCCACCAAACCCAATGTCTCGCCGGGATAAACTTCAAAACTTACGTTATTAACGGCTTTTACTATATCGCTTTTGCGTTTAAAAAATCCACTCCCGGTTGGAAACCAGGTACTTAATGCCTCTGCTTTAAGCAAAGGTTGCTGGTTATATAATTTCTTTTTTCGTGCCGATATTTCATCTGCGGGATAGTGATATCGTTCCCGGATTTCCTCAATGGTAACCGTCGGTTTATTTTCACCCAAAAAATCGGCTACCACCGGGAGCTTTTTTAAATGCTGATCAGGAACCGGGCGGCAAGCCAGTAAACCTTTGGTATAGGGATGTTGCGGATTGGCAAAGAGTTGGTTAACTGTCGCTTCCTCAATAACCTCTCCTTTGTACATTACCAAAACCCGGTCGGCTATCTGTTTAATTACCCCTAAATCGTGCGAAATGAAAATGAGGCTCATCTGCCGTTCGGCTTTAAGCTTGTTCAGCAAATCGATAATGGTTTTTTGCACCGTCACATCAAGGGCAGTGGTCGGTTCATCGGCTATCAAAATTTCGGGGTTACAGGCCAATGCCATGGCAATCATCACCCGCTGCTTTTGTCCGCCCGAAATCTGATGGGGGTAGCTATCAAATATAGCCTCGGGGCGGGGGAGTTGAACTTCTTTAAAAAGATCAATAGTTTTTTGTTTTGCCTCTGTTTTGTTCAAACCTAAATGCAGCCTGATAGCCTCGGTTAACTGGAAACCACAGGTAAGCACCGGGTTAAGCGAGGTCATGGGCTCCTGGAAAATCATCGCCACCTGGTTACCGCGCACCTGCTGCATTTCATCTTCAGAAAGTGAACAAAGGCATCGCCCGTTTAAAAGTACATGTCCATCCAAAACGGTTTGTTCGGCATTGAGCAAACGCATAATAGCCAGCGATGCAACCGATTTGCCTGAGCCAGATTCGCCTACAATGCCAATGGTCTCTCCTTTTTTTAGCGTGAAAGAGATTTCCTTAACAGCTTTAAAGCTGTTTTTTCCGCTACGGAAGCTTACCGATAAATTTTCTACCTCAAGCATTGCCGCCAACTATCGTAATACAATCATCCGTTATCAGTTCTTCGCCGCGATACCGCCTTAACAGTTGTGCTGTTACTATCACATCCTTTTGGCAATAGGTACAAATCCGCTCCAGTTGGTTTTCCTGCCAGTAAACCCGGCCAACGTCGCTGCCGTCTATATCATCTTTAGAGGTAGGGATATTAAAAATGGCCGAAAGCAGGTTAAGCGAAGTATAGTGTTTATGGTCGCCAAATTTCCAGAGCTCCATGGTATCTAAATGGATAACCTCCCAGGGCTTTTTGCCGGCTATCTGTAACTGCGGCGGAAAAGGCATCCCGTTAATAAGCAATCGCCGGCAGATGTACGGAAAATCGAACTCCTTACCATTATGCGCGCATAAAATAAGGTTGGCAGGCTGGCTAAAAAGCAGGTTGGTAAATTTGGTGAGCAACTCCTTTTCATCGTGCGAGGCAAACGATTTTACCCGCAGACCCGTGCTTTTGCCCGCAGTAAAAATCCCGGCCGAAATGCAGACTATCTTTCCAAACTCAGCCCAGATGCCGGCGCGTTCATAGTAAGCATCGGCGGGCTCATCCTTGCGCTGGTATTGGGTTTTAAGCTCCCAGAGTTTTTGCAAATTCTCGGGCAGTTGATCGTGGCTGCTGTATTGCGGTACTGTTTCAATATCAATTATCAGTATGTTATGCAGATCGTACTGTTCAAGCATCCGGGTAAAAATTTGAAAGCAAGATAATAATAATGTTAAAAGTTAAAGAGAGGGAGCAATGTCTTTACAGGCAGATTACAGGGGCTTTATTTACTCAGGATCTCAAAACCGATGCTGATGGTGTTACCGTTGCTATCAACCAATGTAAGGATATGCTTGCCCGGAGGCGGATTTAAGGCCATCTGGTGAAAATCTTTGGTTTCGCCCATATACCGATCGTCCAGGTGCCAGAATATTTTTACGCCGGGTTGCCGGTGCGCCGCATTGCAGATCATCCGGCCCCGGGTACCATCGGCTTCAAGGGGAACATAGATCTTTGCACCGTTTTTGGGGTAGATCACCTCCATGGTATTGCTATTTTCGTTCTGCGCACAATCAGCCCTGAAGGGCGGTAAAACATGGTACTGATAATTACGTGCCTTGTAATAATATTCCATCGAAGGCGGCAGTACAAACCAGCTTTTATTAAGGATGTTATCAGGTGTTTCGCAATTGCCATTTACCTGCCATCGGGCATCAGCCGATAAATGTACCAGTTGATGGTAAGGGCATACCGGTGCCCTTAAGCCGCTTTTAGGTACGTATTGTTCATCAATATCCTGGCAATATTGACCGGCACGATAACCGCTTTGATGGCATACATTTATCTTCACCATTTCGCCTGCGGGCATCTCAAACCAATCGCGCGAAACCGGGAGCAGCCTGAAAATCTCGAAGAGGGCAGGGGCGGCAGTATTAATCCCTGTTAACCCCGGCCTGCCTTCGCCATCGGTATTCCCAACCCAAACCCCTACAACATATTTAGGTGTAACGCCAATGGCCCATCCATCTCTGAAGCCAAAGCTTGTCCCCGTTTTCCAGGCCACTCGCTGCGATGAGCTGAACTGCTGCCATAACATTTCCTCGCCCGGGCGCATAACCTCTTCCATAGCCTGAAAAGTATAGTAAATTGACGCGGCATCCAATAATCCTGATGTATGAAGCTCCGGTTTACCGGTTTCCTGCCGGCTGTAAACCGGGCTGTGAAAATCTGCCGGGTTATATTGCCCTTTGTATTTGTTATAGTGATTCAGCACCCGCCCCATATCCGCATAAGCGCCACTTAACTCCCAAAGGGTATTTTCGCCACCGCCCAATATTAATGATAAACCGTAATGATCGGCAGGTTTGGTTAGCGTGCTGATGCCTGCCTTATGCAAAAAATCGTAAAAACGCTCGTATTTATATTGCTGCAGCATTTTTACAGCCGGCACATTTAGCGATCTTGATAAAGCTCTTGAAGCCGGCACCGCACCATCATAGCCCAGATCAAAGTTTTCGGGGTGATAGCCTGCTATCAGCGTGGGTACATCAGGCATTAAGCTATTGGGCAAGATCAGGCCATCATGCAGCATCGCCGCATACAGCAAAGGTTTAAGTGTGCTTCCGGGGCTACGGGGGGCATCAATCACATCCACATCGCTTTCCATCTGCGGGTCTTCGCGGTGCGAGATATTGCCGGCGTAGGCCAGCGTAGTTCCGGTTTCAACATCAAGCACAATGGCTGCTATGTTATTGATGTCGTTGCCTTTCAGCAATTGATGATGCTGCTCTAAAATATCATTCACCTGTTGCTGCAATGATGAATTGATACTGGTGGTGATGCGGGTGTCTCCATCGGGCTTAATTTTGTGATCGGCCTTAAAGCGTTGCAACAGGTGGGGGGCAAGTTGTGGCAAAGGCATTGGCCTGTCGGGTACGGGCTCCAGGCGGGCCAGCACAGCGGTAATGCTGTCAATAACACCGGCCTTTTGCAGTTTATCAAGCAGCGAATTGCGTTTTTTCAAAAGGATTGTCCGGTTGCGGCCGGGGTGTACCAAGGATGGTGAGTTGGGCAATACCGCCATGGCCGCCATTTCGCCCCATGATAATTTATCCGGGCTGCGGCCAAAATACCGCCATGAAGCAGCATCTAAACCGATAACATTGGTGCCAAAGGGTGCATTGCTGGCATATAAAGCTAAAATCTGTTTTTTGCTGTAGCTAAGCTCAAGGCGCATGGCCATAAAAATTTCCTTAAGCTTGTTCCAGATGTTGCGGTTATGTTTGGTGGCTAAACGAATTACCTGCATGGTAATGGTACTGCCGCCGCTGGTCACTTTTTTTGATGACAGGTTTTGCTTGATGGCACGACTAAACGCGATAGGGTCAAAACCGGGGTGATGTTCAAACCGTTTATCCTCAAAGGCAATAATACATTGTTTAAACTTTTCGGGTACATCAGGGTTGTACGGAAAGCGCCATTGCCCGTCGCTTGCTATAGAAGCGCCCAATAGTTCACCTTGTTCATCATCAATAACATACGATGTTGGGCTGCGAAATAGGGGGCTTGGCAAACAAAACCAGAATATCAGGGTTAAAACAAACAAAAGCGAAAGTATGATGATCACTTTCGGCTTTTTTAGCAGCTTTTTTGTTCGTTTTAATAAAAAATGCATTATTAAATATAAAATATTAAACAGGTAAAGGTTTATACAATTATAATTGCAGCAAATATCTACTTAGGCAATATTACGATAAATGACGATAGAAAAATTATCAATTATTATTCCGGCTTATAACGAGGCGAGGACCATCCATCTTATTTTAGATAAAATTAAAACCGTAACTCTCCTCAATGATATTAAAAAGGAAGTGATCATTGTAAACGATTGCTCGAAGGATGATACCGAAGGTGCTGTTTATCACTATAAAGCATCAAATCCCGATCTTGACATCCAGTACTTTAAACACGAAGTAAATAAAGGCAAGGGGGCTGCGCTGCATACCGGCATCGCCAAAGCCACCGGCGAATACCTAATCATTCAGGATGCCGACCTTGAATATGATCCCGCCGAATATAACGATTTGCTGAAACCGGTAATAAACGGCTTTGCCGATGTGGTTTATGGTTCGCGCTTTATGGGCAGCAACCCACACCGCATCCTCTTCTTTTGGCACACCATAGGCAACAGGTGGTTAACCTTCGCATCAAACATGTTTTCCAACCTTAATTTAACGGATATGGAAACCTGTTATAAGCTCTTTAATACCAAACTCATCCAATCAATAAAACTCACCGAAAAACGTTTTGGCTTTGAGCCGGAGGTTACCCAAAAAATCTCGCGTGTTCCAAAAATCAGGATCTACGAGGTGGGCATATCCTACTATGGCCGTACTTATGACGAGGGTAAGAAAATAGGATGGAAGGATGGCGTTAGGGCGTTTTACTGTATTGCCAAATACGGCATGTTTAAATCGAAGTAAGGTTAATATCCCAAAATTTAAGTTCAGAATCATTATCGGCTTCATAAGCTACCGTTGCCAGGTTGCCGGCATCAAGCTCAAAACTTGCTAAAGCTATATCCTTAGATGAATTGATGATGTTGTTAGCTATGAGGTGTTTATGGTTTAATGACGGGATTGCTTTTAGTCGTTCATCCAGTCCTTGTCCGGTTAGTTTGGTGGTAGCTTCTTTACGTGTCCATAACAGGCAAAAACGCCGGTGTGATTGATTCTGTTCAATATAGTTTGTCTCTTCTTTATTGAAGTGATCTGGGAGGATATCTGCATAGGCGAATACGGGATCTATTTTTTCCGTATCTACACCAATTGGCTTTTTTGAAACCGCGATCAAAGCCCATTTATCCGAATGGGATATGTTATAGTTGATCGGTTTATCGAAATTTGCTAAAAACGGTTTCTTATTTAGGCCGATGCCGAAACGGATATCGCGGGCAGGCTGATTGATGTACCGGCCCAAAATAACCCTTAACACGGCCCTGCTTATTGCAAACCGGTTTCTGTCTTTTTCCTGGTAATAGCGACTGGCACGTTCTATTTCGTCTGGTTCCAGTATAGGTAAAAAACGGGGAATTAAATGGAGGTTAGCTTCGAGACTGATGCGCCATACATCGATGTCATCCGTTAAGTTAAAAGAGCACCCGGTATCCTGCTGCCAGTTAACAACATCAAGATACCGGATATCTACAGTAATCCCGGCCATAGCTATTTTTTAGCTGCCTCATCAAGGCATTGCTGCAAAATGCGGGCAAAGATCTTGTCGTTTGGCGCTTTAAATATCGAGTTATGTTCGCCTGGGATGGGATGTACGTTAATGCCCTTTAAAGCATAGGGTTTCCAGCCCAGGTTTTCAAAATCGTCCATATAAAAAGTATGGGTATTGGCCCTGAACAATTCGATGGCGATGTTATAAGGTTTCAGTTGGTAACGACGCTCGGCAAGCTGATTCATTTCGTCAATTTTGTTTGAATAACCGAAAAAACCTTCCTGCTGATTATCATTAGTTAACTTCCATAACATCCTTGTGGCATGGCGTTTAATATTTTTTGTTTTCTCGGTGAGGCTTTGCGACAGGCCTTCGGGCGTAAATAAGTTGTATTTAAGCTTGCGCATAAAAAACTTGGCCCTTTTGGTTTGCATGGTAAGCCAGGGATCAAAAAATGGTGAACGATAGGCATAGGTATCAAACATGGCCAGCATTTTTACCTGTTTGCCTTGTGCCTCCAGTTGCCGGGTCATTTCCCAGGCTATGATGCCGCCAAACGAATAACCGGCAAGCGCGTATGGCCCGTTAGGGTTTTGTGCCTGTATGGCGCCGATGTAATGCGCGGCGATATCTTTGATCTCGCTCAGCGGTTCGTCAATACCGTTAAGGCCTTTTGCCTGTAAGCCGTAAACCGGCTGGTCGGCATCCATGTTGATGGCCAGCGCGTTAAATAGCAATACATTAAGTCCGGCACCGTGTACAATATACAAGGGCATTTTGCTGCCATTGGGCTTTATCGGCACTAACGAATCCCAAACAATGGATTTGCCGTCCATTTCCAGCATGAGGGATAATTTCTCAACTGTCGAGTTTTCAAACAGCGCGGCAAGCGGTAACCGTTTGCCGGTAACCTTTTCAATGCGGGCCATTACCTGCACGGCTATCAGCGAGTGCCCGCCCATCTCAAAAAAATTATCGTAAACGCCTACTTTGTCAATCTCTAAAAACTCGCTCCAGATATCGGCAACCAATTTCTCTACATCGGTGCGGGGAGCTACGTACACGTTTACCGCCTCAGCTATTGGTGCCGAGGTTTGGATCAGCGCTTTTTTATCCATTTTACCGTTTGGTGTAAGCGGAATAGCCGTAATCACGATAAAATCATCGGGCACCATATAATCCGGCAGGGCATTTTTAAGTGATGACCGCCAGTTTTTTTGCCGCGCAATTTCATCTTCCATCAGGTAATTATCATCAATGGTAATGTAGGCTACCAGTTTATTGATCCCTTTTTTATCGGGCTGCGCTACAACCACCGCCTGTTTTACGTTTGGCTGATTGATGAGATGATATTCAATTTCGCCGGTTTCAATGCGATAACCGCGAATTTTGATCTGGGCATCGGCACGGCCAAGGCATTCAATTTCGCCATCTTCCATAAAGCGGCCTAAATCGCCGGTACGGTACATTTTATCACCGGCGTTGTCTGAAAACGGATCGTCAATAAACTTTTCGGCCGTTAGTTGGGGTTGGTTCAGATAACCGACGGCAAGCCCGTCTCCGCCAATATAAATCTCACCTATAGTGCCGGTATCCAGCGGGTTAAGGTTTTTATCTAAAATATAGATCGAGGTGTTATCTATCGGTCGCCCTATGGTTATAGCTACATCATCAGCCTTAATTTGTTTGATGGTTGACCATATTGTGGTTTCCGTTGGTCCGTATACATTCCATAGCGATGATGCTTTGCCTAAAATCCTTTCGGCTAATTCTTTAGGTAAGGCCTCGCCGCCGCAAATTACTTTTATCGGCGTATTTTCATCCCACCCTGCTTCAAGCATAATGCGCCAGGTATATGGCGTAGCCTGCATGGTGGTTATGTTTTCCTTGCGGATGATGTCCAACAACGCACGGCCGTCTTTAGCGGTATTGGTATCGGCAATTACAACCTGGGCGCCGCTAAGCAGGGGAAGGAATAGCTCAAGCCCGGCAATATCAAAGCTGATGGTTGTAACGGCAAGCAGTTTATCAGCCGCCGTCATCCCCGGTCGCTTTTGCATGCTGTACAGGAAATTTACCAGGCTATGCTGGCTGATTTGTACCCCTTTAGGCATACCGGTTGAGCCGGAGGTGTAGAGAATGTACACGAGGTCGTCGCCTGTAACTTCAACAACAGGTTCTGTTGCCGGATATTTTGAAAGATCGGGCCAGATGTCTTCGATGATTAGTTCAGTAGCTTCTGATTGATAATGCCCCTGGTATTTTGCCGATGATAACAATACCACGGCTTTTGAATCGCTGAGCATGTAATTGATCCTCCCGAGCGGAAATTGCGGATCGAGCGGGATATAAACAGCCCCGGCTTTCATAATACCCAAAATCACCACAAGCATTTCTGCCGACCTGTCCAGGGCAAAAGTCACCTTATCGCCTTTTTTAACACCTTTATCAATCAGTAAGGCCGCTAAACGGTTGCTGTTTTCGTGCAGTTGGCTGTAACTCAGACTTTGGTCTGCAAATTTTACGGCTATTGCATCGCTTTGCCAATTGATTAGTTGGTGCAGCGCTTTGTGCTTAGGATAAGCCACCGAAGTGTTATTCCAGGCCTTTAGCTTTTCAATTAACACTGCACGGTTGGCAGCAGAAACACTGCCTATCAATACCTCGGGATCATTTACCAATTCATTCAACAAAAACTCAAACTCATCCATTAAATTGCGGATGCATTTTTCGCTGAATAACTGCGTGTTATATGACCACTCAAGAACTAAAGCTTCATCCCGCCCGGAGATGTTCACAAAAATCTCGAAGCTTTCATATTCGCGCGGGTTGCTGGTTAGGTGATGCTTCAATCCGTAAAAATCAACATCATCATCCATACCCATATCAATGTTAAACATTACCGGTACCAGTGGCACCCGTGATGCATCGCGGGGGATGGCAAGCTTTTTCAGTAATTCGCCAAAGGTATATAACTGATGGTCGTACGCATCAAGGATAGCTGTGGTACGCTGTTTCAGATAACTTTTGAATGATTGTGCGGATTTAGGCGCACTTCTTAAAGCCAGCAGGTTAACGCAGTGGCCAACCAAACGGTAATTACCCGTAGCTGATTGCCCAGCGGCAGGCAAACCCAATATAATCTCGTCCTGCCCGGTTGCGCGCTGTAAAAAAACCTCGAACGCCGCGAGTAATGTAGTTACAAAACTACTGCCATTGGCCTTGCCCAGTTGTTTAATCCGGGATACCAATTGTTTATCAACCGGAAGATCGAGCCGGTGGCTTTTATAGGTACGCACAGCAGGCCTTGGCAAATCTGCCGGCAAATCCATCAAATAATTGCTGCCTTTAAACTCGTTAAGCCAGTATTGTTCAATATCTTTAAATTCTTTGCTGCCGGTAAATAAAACCTGCTCATTTGAGTAGTCAATAAACGATGGTCCGGCAGGAAGCTTAAGCTCTTCGCCCCTGGTGTAAGCCGAATATAGCTTGCTCAAATCCTGCATCATAATACCGATAGACCAGCCATCGCAAACAATGTGGTGTGCTATAAAGGTTAGGCGATGTTCCGTTTCACTCAATTTAATCAATTGCACTTTAAACAGAGGGCCCGTTACAAGGTTAAAGGGAGTAAATGCATTTTGATTATTCTGCTCGGTGATAAAAGCATGTTGTTCGGCAGTTGTACGGGTTGATACATCAGCAAAACTGAAATCGAGCGCGAGTTCTTTATATACACAGATATATTTACCATCGGCACTAAAAGCCATACGCAGGGCCTGGTGCATATTGGTAATTTCCTGTAAGGCCAGCAGCATAGCATCCTGGTTTAGCTGGCCTGTAAGCTGTAATGAAAATGATTCGTTATAGGCACAGTTGGCTTCATCGCCGCCAATAAGGCATGATGCCCAGATTTCGAGCTGTGGCTCGGTTGATGGAGCAATGGCAAAAAGCTCTGGTCCGGCAAAGGGGTCAAACTCAACCGGGATAGTATTGTATATGGTAGTAGTAGTGGCCAAAATTAGTTGCTGCTGATTTTTACCTGTAAATATTTGCCGGGGTTTTCCTCGTCGCTGATAAACCAGCCTGGATTGCCATCTTTATCGCGGCCCAGTTTGGCACCAGGTACCGGCGGCTCGGCCGGCAAGCCATTTTTTTTAGGTTCGGATTCAACCGGTTCGGGTTTGTTGGTTGGCATAATACCTGCCTCAATCAGTTCGTAAACACTTTCGCTGAATTTGCTGATGATCTGATCTATATCTTCATCGGTATGCGCAGCCGTGATAAAGCAGGGGAACAGATCCCAGATGTGGATCCCTTTCAGGCGCATCAATGTAAACAGCAATTCGCCGTAGGCAAGTTCGTAATCAAACTTAATTTTCCATAACGAACCGAATGAAGGTATATGAAGCGGCAGACCTTCTTTTTCGCAAATAGCATTCAGGGCATCGGCCAAACGCAGGGTCATGTTATTTAACCGCTCCTGTAAAGCCGGGCCCTGTTCTTTCATGTAAAGGAGCGAGGCCTTGCCTGTAGCCAGTGCTAAGGGGTGGCGTACAAAGGTGCCCGCAAAATAGGTTACACCGGCCTGCGGCGATGAATCGTCGCCGTATTGCCAGGTGCCGCCATCAAGTGCGTCCATGTATTTGCTGATGCCTGCAATGGCACCTATAGGCATGCCGCCGCCTATTACCTTGCCGTAAGTACCCAAATCGGCCTTAATACCAAATATAGCCTGGGCACCGCCGGGATGCATCCTGAAACCGGTGATCACCTCATCAAAAATCAATACCGTTTCTGATTGCCGGGTAATTTCGCGCACACGCTTTAAAAACTCAACCGGGCGAAAGTCTGGCCTGCGGCTTTGTACCGGTTCAACCAGTACGGCGGCAATTTCGTGAGCACGTTCGGCAATGATCCTCAGTGATTCTTCGGTGCCGTAATCCAAAATCAGCATGTTCTGAACCACCTCGGGCATAATACCCGGAGCGGCCGGAACTGTTTTAAGTTTTTTGGTGCCGCGAACAATCACCTCGTCATTAATACCGTGGTACGACCCGTTAAAGGCCACTATAATAGAGCGGCCGGTAACCGTGCGGGCAATGCGCATAGCTCCTAAAACAGCTTCCGAGCCTGTATTACATAAGGCTGCACGGTCAAAATTGGTAAACTCACAAATCAATTTGGCAACCTCGCCGGCAAGTTCATGCTGCGGGCCTATTTCGTAGCCTTTTTCAACCTGGTCAAGTACTGCCTGTTTCAGGATCTCGGTTTGATAGCCTAAAAAGTTTGAGCCAAAACCGTTCAGTGCGTCGATGTATTCGTTACCGTCAATATCCCAAACCCGGCTTCCTTTTGATCGGTTAACAATGAGGGGGTAAACCACTTCTTTGGTTAACGGACGGAAACCGCTTACAACCCGCGGATCGGCCATGTAGGGCCTGTCCATTTGGGTTTGTACTTTGCTGCCTTTGGTTTTGGCATTATATTTTTCTGTAAGATCTTTTAAAAAGGCCTGTTGCTTGTCATTTAAACCCTGTACCTGTTTTTCAATCCGCGCAGTAGCGCCGAATGGTTTTTTTAGTTCAACCTGCTCTTCGGGCGTAAAATCGGCCACTAAAGATAAAAGCGATTTGGCCGGTGTTGCCGCAGGGGCAGGCGCATTAAATGTTTGCGGGGCAGATGCTGCTACAGGCGCTGCACTATTACCCTGTATTAAAGTTAACTGGCTGGCCAGTAGTTGTAGTTGCTGAGAGATGAGGCTGATGGCAATATCATTACTGCTTTGCCCTCCGGTAAACTGCGACGCATGCGATGCCGGGAATGAATTAGCAGTAGGAGCGGGCACCGGATTTTGTTGATGCTGAAATGCCGGATTAACCGAAGGCGCTACCTGCGGCTGGAAAGCATCGGCCGGCAACTGGGTGTCGAGGTAAGCCGCCAGCAGCTCGAGGCTGTTGTATTCTTCAAATAGCTTCCGGAAAGTGATAGGCACGCTGAAAATCTTTTTCAAATTGGTGGCTATCTGTGTTAATGATAACGAATCGAAACCGATTTCGATAAAGCTAAGGCCTGTGGCGGCCATGTCAATTTCAATACCGGCGGCATCTTCAAATACTTCCTTCAGCTTGTCAATTAAAATATCCTTCCTCATCGGTATAATTTGCGTAGTAGTAGTTTCTGTTTGTTGTTGTGTTAAGGTTTCGGGCACCATATTTATGGTTACAGCAGGCTCAAGCCAGCACCGTTTATGATCGAAAGCGTAGGTTGGGATATCAATCCTTTTACGGTTTTGCCCCAGATAAGTTGCCTTCCAATCGGCTTCAATGCCGTTAAGCCAAAGCTGGCCAAGGGCTTTCAGCAGGCTATGGTATTCAGACAGTGTTTCGCTCTTTTCAAAACCGCTGATAACCGGAATAGTTTTACCTGCCGTGTGCTGGCGCGCAAGTGTAGCCAGGATATTACCAGGGCCGCTTTCAAGCAATAACCTGCCCTCATTTGCCAATACGGTATCCAAAGCGGCTGCAAAGCGCACAGTTTTACGCAGGTGCTGTGCCCAATAATCAGGATCGGTAGCTTCGGCCTCGCTTAGCCAGGTGCCCGTTACAGTTGACACCACGGGTTTTAGGGGCGGATTTAATTTTACCGATTGTACAACGGCTTTAAATGGCTCAACCACATCATCCATCATTAACGAATGGAATGCGTGGCTGGTGAGCAGTAATCTTGCCGGGATTCCTTTTTCTGTAAGCAGGTTAGTAAATGCAGTAATTTCGTTTTCCGGCCCTGCAACTACGCACAGTTTGCGGCTGTTTACCGCTGCTATAGAAAGTGTTGCCGGTAAAATCTCTTTCAATTTACCCTCTGCAACCCGTACCGAAAGCATTTGGCCCGGTGCTGCGCTGCTCACCAAACGGGCACGTTCTGAAATAAGCAATAAAGCATCTTTCAGGCTGAAAACCCCGGCAAGGTGGGCCGCTACAAACTCACCAATGCTATGGCCCATTAAAACGGAGGGCTGTATCCCCTTGCTCATCCATAGCTTAGCCATGGCATATTCCAGGATGAACAGCGCAGGCTGGGTATAAAAAGTGTTTTTTATTTTTTCTGCGGATTGTGCATCGGCCGTGTTTGGAAAAATGATATCGAGCAAGCCTGCATGTACGGTATTTTGCAGAAGCGAGACACATTCGTTCACCGCATCAGCAAAAACAGGCTCCGGTTGATACAAATCATGGCCCATATCAGCGTACTGTGATCCCTGGCCGGGGAACATGAATACCACTTCGGCAGGGATATCAAGCAGCCTTTTTGTTGCTGATGGATCAGTTTCGGGCGAGTTTAGTTTTGACAGTAGCTCATCAGCATCAGAGGCAACAACAAAGCGCCTGTAGCTAAAGCCGGGCCTTGTAGTTTGCAACGTATAGGCAACGTCATTGATATCGATATCTTTATTGTTGCCGATAAAGCCGACAAGTTTTTTGGCGTAGTTAGTTAAACTGCTTTCGGTTTTGGCCGACCAGCTAATCAGCTTTAACGGTTTATCTATGCCAGCCTGTTCGCCTACCGGCTTTTTATATTCATCAACAATAATATGCACATTGGTACCACCCACGCCAAACGAACTGATGCCCGCGCGTTTAGTTTCGGAATTCCAATCGCTCAGTTGCGCGTTTACAAAGAATGGGCTGCCGGCAATATCAATATTGGGATTGATCTGTTTAAAAAACAACGAAGCCGGAATTTTACCATGCTGCATACCCAGCACCGTTTTAATCAATCCGGCAACGCCCGAAGCCGCTGTGAGGTGACCCAAATTGCTTTTTACCGATCCTATGGCACAATACTGTTTTTTATCCTGCCTGCCGAAGGCGAGGTTAAGGCCTTCAATCTCTATCGGGTCGCCAATAGGGGTGCCGGTGCCGTGGGCCTCAACATAATTAATGGTTGACGGATCAATATCAGCATCGGCAATGGCCATAGCAATTGCGCCGGCTTGTCCCTGTGCGTTGGGACCTCCAAAGCTGCCTTTTTCGGCTCCATCGTTATTTACGCCTATACCTTTAATTACCGCATAAATGGTATCTCCATCACGTTCCGCATCTTCCAGGCTCTTCAATAAAACCACACCGGCACCATCGCTAAAAACGGTACCCGAGGCTTCCGCATCAAAAGGACGGCAATGACCGTCGATACTCATGATGGAACCTTCCTCATAAATATGCCCGCTTTTTATGGGTGAGGTTATCGAAGCAGCACCCGCCAGAGCCACATCACACTGCCCGCTGCGAATGCTGCTAACAGCCTGTGTAATGGCAAGCAATGATGTTGAACAGGCCGAATAAACCGCTACTGCCGGTCCTTTCAGGTTTAGCTGGTAAGCCGTACGTGTAGCTATATAATCTTTTTCGTTAAGCGTACGTACCTGGAAATGGCCGGTGCTTTCAACAATGGCCGGGTTGGTGAGTACGTTGTTGTTGTAATAGGTATTGTAGCCGCAGCCGGCAAAAACACCTACAGAGCCATTATGTTTTTGTGGCAGATAGCCGGTTTTTTCCAGGACCTCCCATGCAAGTTCTAAAAATACACGCTGCTGCGGATCCATCAGTTCGGCCATACGGGGGGTGAAGCCGAAAAAAGCGGCATCAAATTCTTCAGCACCGTTGATAATGCCTCTTGCTTTTACGTAGGCCGGGTTGGTTTTTTCGCCAAGCGGTACATATTTATCCAGTTCCTCTTCGCTGAAAAAGCTGGTGCCTTCACGGCCTTCGGCCAGTAACTGCCAAAATTGTTCGATAGTATCGGCACCGGGGAACCGGCCCGCCATGCCTATAATGGCCACGTCGCTATTGTGATCCGCAGCTTTGATTTTTTTTGTGGAAGTGAATGTTTGCTTATCTGCTCCGCTTATCAAATTTGCTATGCCCGCAATAGTGGGGTATTGATATAATTTGGTAATAGCCACTTCATAACCGAAGCGTTGTTTCAACACGGCTACGGTTTTTAAAGCGAGTAGAGAATTGCCGCCCAGCTGGAAAAAGTTATCATTAACGCCAACCTTATCAAACTGCAACAAGTCAATTAAAACTGCTGCGATGTTTTTTTCTGTTTGGGTTGACGGTGCTTTATAAAGTACATCCAGTTCGGGGCGTTTAATATCGGGTTTGGGTAATGCCTTCCTGTCAACCTTGCCGCTGGTGGTTTTAGGCAACTCCTTTAGCCATACATAGGCCGAAGGCAGCATATAATCGGGAAGGTGTTCTTCCAGATTTTTGCGTACGGCTTCAGTATTTTCATCATCGCCTGAGGCCACCATATAAGCAACTAATCGCTTTTGACCGGCGGCATCTTCGGGTGCAGTTACAACGGCTTGTTTAATATTGTCAAGCTGGCTGATCAGTACTTCAATTTCGCCAATCTCAACCCGGTTACCACGGATTTTTACCTGGGTATCCCTGCGGCCAAGGTATTCGATATTGCCATCGGGCAGGTAACGGGCCAAATCGCCGGTGTGGTAAATGCGGATAGTTTTTCCGTTTTCCGTCCAGTCGATAAATTTTTCGGCAGTAAGCTCCGGTTTATTCAGATAGCCGTTGGCTAAACAGATGCCCGATGCGCAAAGCTCGCCGGTTTCGCCATCGGCAACCCGTTGCAGGTTTTCATCAAGCAAAATTATCTCGGTATTACTTATGACTATGCCAATTGAGGGGAGGCCTGGCCATAACGAGGCATCACCATCAAGCTTAAGTTGGGTAATTACGTGCGTTTCTGTAGGGCCGTATTGGTTATACAAAACAGCTCCGGGCAAGGCTTTAAAAAAGCTTGCTACCTGCGGTGTGATTTTTAATTGTTCGCCGGCTGTCATTACTTCCTTTAAGGATGCCGGAATGTGGTTATTGGCTGTAGCAGCTTCTGTTAAATACTGCAATACCACAAAAGGTAAAAATATGCGGTGGATGCTGTTTTCATCAATAAACTGCAGCAGCTTAACAGGGTCGATACGTAGTTCTTCATCAACCAAAAACAACGTTCCGCCTGTACCCAACGTAGCGAAAATCTCCTGGAAGGATACGTCAAACGTTAAGGGTGCAAACTGCAGCGTATTTACCCCCGGTGCTGATATGGAATTTTCCTGTTGCCAATACAACAGGTTAACTAATGCGGCATTGCCCATTGATACGCCTTTGGGGGTACCGGTTGAGCCGGAAGTATAAAGTACATAGGCTATATCGGGTTGCCAATCCGCAGAAATTGATTTAGCAGCAACATCATGAATTATATCTGAGGGCAGGATAGTAACAGGCAAACCATCAAACAAATGTTTACTGGCAGATGAAGCAAGGCAAACTTTAATACCCGAATCGTTGATGATAGTTTCCAGCCTGTCTTTTGGATATTCAGGGTCGAGCGGGAGGTAGCCTTTTCCGGCTTTCAGAATGGCTAATACACCAACAATGGTTTCAATTCCGCGGGTGGCGCTAACGCCTATAATCTGGTCGGTTGGATAAGCAGCAAGGATGGCCGATGCAAGATTATCGGCTTTATAGTATAGTTCGTTATAGGTTAACTGCCCGCCCTTGTGCACAACAGCAACAGCATCGGGTAATTTTATCCGCTGTTGATCAAACAAGTCGTACACATAAGGGGTAGCAGATTCCCCGTTAGCAATTATGGTTCCCGGCTCAATATTCATTAAAATCAATAAGGTTTGATCGTGGTTAGCGATCTGAAATATACTTTTAAATTATGTGACAGGTAATTTAAAAAGCAGTTGAAGATAATGATTTTTTAATGTTGTACCATTTATCCGGAATTATTTTGCGGTTTTTATTTATTCGTTAAAAGAATAAATTATTAAATAATTCCGGATTTAACTTATCCTCAATGCTTTATTGTTTACGCTGCACTTTCTCCCAAACGGCGCTTTGCTTTTTGCCAAAATAACGGATAATGCCGGCCAGCACGGCGTAGTTCATTACGCAAAAGTAGTAAGGAATAAAGAGTACCTTGATACGCAGCTGTCGTTTTTCCATAAGTAGCCCAAGCAATGCCATAAGGTAAAACAATACCTGTGCCAATAACAGTATTTGCATGGCCGTTTCGCCGGGTTTAAGGGCAAGTACTACTGTTAAAATTAAAGAGAGGATAAGCAGGAAGGGTGTAACCGTCCACCGTAATACACGGTGACTGATATACTGGAATGAAAGTATAGGATAAGAAAATGGGTTAAACAGTTTTTTGAGCCTTAATATAGATTGAATGCCGCCCGCTGCTATCCTCACTTTTCGCTTTAACTCTTCCGATACATTTTCGGATGCAGTTTCGGTGGCATAGGCATCGGGTTCGTAAATAATGCGGTAGCCTTTGGCGGCTATCAGCATCGAGATCATAAAATCATCCAGCACAGTATCAGGCTCAACAGGCTGATACAATGAACGACGTACACTAAAAAGTTCGCCGGCTGCGCCAACTACTGAGTATAATTCCGAATCCCACTTTTTTAAGGCCGATTCATATTTCCAGTAAAAGCCTTCGCCAGCGGCACTCGCATCGGCGTTTTCGTCAATGTGCACACGTTTTTCGCCGGCTACGGCACCAACGGTGGCATCGCTGTAATGGCGGCAAATTTTAATGAGGGCATCTTTATTTAAAAAGGTATTGGCATCGGTAAATACAACTGCATCGGTATCAACATACTCCATTGCGCGGTGTACGGCGGCTATTTTGCCGGCACGTTCCGGCTTGTGCAGTAATTGAATCTGCGGATAGCGCGCAATCACCTCCGGCGTTTTATCTGATGAGCCGTCGGTAACAAAAAGCAGTTTCAGCTTACCTTCGGGATAGTTAAGTGCCAGCGTGTTTTGAATTTTTTGCTCCATGTAGTACTCTTCGTTGTAAGCAGCTACAATGAGGGTGCAAGTGGGTAGCAGGTCGGCATTTTCGTCAACAGCGGGCTTGCGGCCCTTAACAGCACGTTTTATTTTTATAATAATGTACAGAAAAATTCCGTACCCGGCAAAGGTGTAAAAAACAATGAACAGGCTAATGAATAAAATTATTTTCATGCTATAGTCTTAATAGGATATCCCAGATCGCTGCTGTTTTTTGAATGTGTAAAATTCCACCAAACTGCTTTTAAAAGCATCGGTATAAAATCGTATTGTTTGTCTTTAATGTAACTAACCAGGTTGCGGGGCACTACCAGCAACAGGAAATAAAAATAAAAGAAGATCTTTTTGAACAATGGCGCGTTCCTACGGATAAAAAGGATGCGGTTGCGGTTCATGAAATACTCTTTCAGCTTGCTTTTTTTACCTACCGAGACTGATTCTTTATGATAGATTAAAGCCTCGGTACATACCCAGGCCTTAAACCCGGCGCGAATAATATGTTCGCACCAGTCAACCTCTTCATAATATAAAAAGAAGTTTTCGTTCATCATACCGGCTTTTTCAATGGCTTCCTTCCTGATCATCATGGCTGCGCCATGGCAGTAGGCCGTAGGGGCGGTTATATGATCATACTGGCCTTCATCTTTTTGTTTGAGGCCGATGCAGCTGTTACGGGCAGTATAATAATTCATGGGGGTGTAACCTGCGTATTGGATCAGCTGTTTATCGATGAAATAATTGATTTTGGGCGAGATCATACCCACGGCATCATTGCTATCCAATACGTTAACCAGGGTTGCAACCAGCCCGGGGGTGAACTCGGTATCGTTATTCACCATAAAAATATAATCGCCCGTGGCCGATTTAAGACCAAGGTTGTTGCCGCCGGCGAAACCCAGATTTATCTCCGAGCGTATAAAAATAATACCGGGGTATTTTGTAATCCAATCTGGCACGGGATTTACCTTGCTGGCATTGTCGACAACAATTACCTCGAGATTGGTATAAGTGTTTGTTTTTTCGATTGATGATAACAGTTCTTCGGTAACGGCAGGCTGGTTAAAATTTACGGTAACTACAGATACTTTTTTCATCTATAAAGGTGTTATTATCAATATTGCCTTTTTACGACTAATATGAGCAAAAGTTAATTATAATACATCAATTAATTCCTGTGAAGAGTGAACAAATAAACAACAACGATTTATTGCTTGATGTAAAAGTAAACGAGCTGGTATTACTACTTCAAAGCGGCGATCTTGATAAGGAACATATCAAAGCCGCCCAGCAAAAAATAAACAACGCTATTGATACGCTGCCTGCGCAACAAAGTTTCGATGCTTTTAAGGAACTTGACGGAGCCCAGGACCGCCTTGCAATGGTAACTAACCTTGAATTGCTGCTTACCCAACACCAGGTGGATAGCAGGCAATCAAAAAAATACCTGCTGCACGAAAAAGTAAAGCGTGTAGTATTGATTGCTATTGCAATTACAATGGCTGTACTGGGTCTGGCCATGATTATTATGCCCGCACCACCATATTTTGAAATGTTTACCATATTTTACTTTTCTAAAGACGATGGTATAACTTTAATGGATGTAATATCCGTATTAATACTGTTAACAGGCGTATATTTGTTTTTGAACGCCGTTTTAAAAAAAGCCAATCCCTGATACCTTTGAATTATGTCGAAATCAAAAAAAATACTACTGGTTGATGATAGCCCCCTTATTTTAAAAATCATAGGCCAGGCGTTAGAAAAAGATGGTTTCGATTGCCTGAAGGCGGCCAATGTACAGGATGCAATGGAGCATCTTAAAAATGAGATCCCCGATCTGATCCTGTCCGACTACCAGATGCCTGATATTGACGGCTTTGCCTTCAGGCAAAGCTTAATGGGTATTCCCGAATATCGCAATATCCCTTTCATGTTTTTAACCTCCATTGCCGATCACGACCGGATGCTGGAAGGGATGAACATGGAAGTGATTGATTATATTATCAAAGATACGCCGATAGCCTTTGTTATCTCCAAAATAAACAATTTCTTAAACAGCATCCGCGAGCGGCACGAACGCACCATTAAAGAACTAAGTACCGCCGCTATGGCGCTTAATTTGTATTCTATTCCGCAGGATGCACCATCTGTCGATGGGTTTGATATTCATTTCTGGCACCGCTCATACCAAAACTATCCCGGTGGCGATTTTATTGACCTGATCACCATTGATGATAAATACACTTTTATTATCCTGGGCGATGTGATGGGTAAAAAGTGGGGTGCCTGGTTTTTTTCGTTCGGCTATCTGAGTTATATCCGTGCGGCGGTAAGGTTATGTGTGTCGGAAGGCGATCTGTCAACCAAAAGCATCATGCAAAAAATTAACCAGGTAATTTATCATGATCCGGTGGTGAGTGGGTTACTATCCACGCTATCACTCATCATGATAAATGCCGAAACAGAAGCTATCAGTTATACAGGTGCCGGCGACCTGCCGTTGTTTTTTTATGATCATGCAAAAAGCACACTTAACAAGATAAGCTCGGCAGGCCTGCTGTTAGGCGTTAGTAAAGATGGTGGTTTTGACGAACATATATTTACCATGCTGCCCGGCGACCAGCTGCTGATGATAACCGACGGCATGATTGATAAGGAAACCACCCGGGGCAAGAAAACTGATCTAAAAGGTTTTGAAAGCGAATTGCTAAGCCATCTGGGTAAGCCCGATTCGTTTACAGACATGAAAGAGAACGGCTTTTTAAACAAAAAAGCCAAAGAACAAATTGACGATTGCAGTTTAATATTTATTCAAAAAAACAGCTAAATGATATTACTGGCAAGTGCGCTTGGCAATGCTTTATTGGCCACTGTACAAATAAAGGAAGGAAATATGGTTTTGGCCGAGGAATTTAAAACAGAATTGCTAAATTTAATTGATGATAACAACAAGTACATTATTGTAAATTTTGAGCGCGTTATTTATGTTGATAGTTCTTTTTTAGGCGCTTTGGTATCGGCACTGAAACATGCTATGAATAAAGGTGCAGACATAGCCGTAGTGGGATTAAATAAAGATATCAAATCGCTTTTTCAATTGGTACGATTAGATAAGGTGTTCAGGATTTATGCAACAGCACAACAGGCGTTAAACGGGGCATAACCAATTATTACCTTGAAAAAGTTTGTTTTTAATAATGAAACCGAAGGGATTTATCCATTAACCCTTCAAATTACCGACTATATTAAAAATATAGCTGAGCAATTTATTGACGAGGATGTGAGTTTCAGGGTGCGTACTATCCTGATCGAATTACTCACCAACTCGCTCAAACACCATAGCGAACAAACTACACTTATCGAGGTTTCGCTTAAAAACAATAAACTCTCCATCAAAAAATTGGACAAGGGGCAACCCTTCCAGATCAAAACCCGCCAGTACCTGTTAAAATGGCCCCTCCCGCTTGATGTTTTAAAAAAGAATGAGATAGCTGTTTACGGCGACGACTTCGGTACCCTGAAAGGCCGGCTTAAAAACAGCAATAAGCTTGAGTTTTATACCGAAGATGTTGATGTACAATATGTTGACAGGGAAGTGATAAAAGGCCTTAACGAGCATTACGGGCTTATGATTATAACCCGCGCCAGCGATGTGTTTAATTATGAATATAAGCCGGGTACAGGTGCCAATAACTTTACATCGATAATACAACTGGGTAACTAATAACGCCGTTAGTTTATTGCGTTATCTTCTGGAAGCGCTTTTTAATATTCAAAAAAGGTTTTTCATATCCGAAGTAGGTGAGGGAAGCTATTCCGATAGCGCAGGAAATGGTAGCCACGTAAATCACTACGTTTTGAATTAACAAATTACTTTGGGGCATATAGGTATGTACCAGGTATAATATTAAAAACAAAGGGTACTTATGCATTAAGTATATTCCGTAGGAGATTTGCCCCACGTAACCCAGTTTTTTATTTTTTATAGTGAAAATACTGGTTTCAGATTGGCAGAGGTTAACGATAACCAATGATGATAGTATGGCAAGCGGCACATCGCCGTGCCCCATATCGTAATCAAGATAGGAATATATATATCCAATAAGCAGTATGTAAAGTATTACCTGGGTGCCGGGTTTAAACAATAGGTTGAATAAGGATTGGGCTCTAAATTTAAAAGTGGGGTGCAGGGTGTTATGATATAATATAGCCACCGCAGCCCCGATCATCATATTATCAAACCTGGCATAGTAAAAAAACTGGCTAAAAAGCCTCCAGATAATATCTGTGTGTTTGAGGAAGTGCATACTTACCTGTATTGACCATATTAACAGGATAAAAACAACGAAAGCATAAAGAATCTTCTTTGTATTTTTTATCCTGAAAAAATGAGGATGAAAAATATAAAACTGCTCTTCCGTACCTATCGACCAGATTGGGTTAAATATATCGGGCAGCATCCGGAGGCAAAATGCCAGGTTAGGCAAAAAGAATATTGATAGCCATAAAGCTGTAGACGAGCCGTGCCGCGGGTAAACAAAAAAACCGATTACAACAAGCAAAAAGTACAAGGGCCAGATTCTGAGCATTCGGCGGATATAAAAATCCTTGAAGTTTACTGCAGAAAAATTTCGCCGCTCTTCGAGCAACAAATAGGTGATGAGAAACCCACTTAATGAAAAAAAGATAGTAACCCCGGTTTTACCAAAATTAAGAATATTGATATAGGGGATTCTGTCTATCCGAAAATCAACTTTATGCAGCTCGATGTGCGATATTACAACCATCAGGGCGGCAATAGCCCTTACGCCGTTTAAGTTGGCGAAGTATACTTTTGCTTTACCTGATGGCTTTGTATCTTTTTCGGTAGTTTTCTCCATAGTTAACATCGCCGCTTAAGCTAAATATAGCTTAAAGTTTTAATATGCCCGGCATGTTTATTATGCATTTAATTTAATAGTAGTTTTTGCTTTATTTTTTGGCTACGCGATCGAGGCATTTTTGTAATACTTCGGCAAATTCCTTATCGTTTGGCGGTGCAAAAATGGTATTATGCTCGCCCGGAATTTCGTGTACGTTAACGCCTTTTTTGGCAAAAGGTGTCCAGCCTAAAAACTCAAAATCTTCCATGTAAAAGGTGCGCTTTTTAGCCCGGAATAAATCAAGCGTGATATCCAGCGGTTTTAAAACATAGTTGCGTAATGCTTTTTCGCTGGCTTCGTCAATTTCGTTATCGTAGGCAAAAAAGCCTTCTCTTTTTTGGCCGCTTTTAAAAACTTTCCAGTACAGTTTTATTAACTGGCGTTTAAGCATCAGGCCTTTATATTCAATGGTGCGTTTCGGGTCTTCAGCAAGTAACACAAAGCTGTGTGCAAATTTTTTGGTACCTAAAATGGCTTTGCTTACCGCTTTTTTAGCGGCGCTGTCGTTTACAGTTGAGCGCTCGGCGTAGGTGTCAAACATGGCTACCATTTTCACTTCTTTGCCTGCGGCTATTAACTGGTTAGCCATTTCGTAAGCTATAATACCGCCCAAAGAGTAGCCGGCCAAAGCATAAGGCCCTTCCGGGTTTTTAGCAACAATTTCGGCAATGTAGTTGGCGGCAATTTCCTCCATTACATCAAGCGGCTCATCAATACCGTTCAAACCGCGGGCCTGTAAGCCGTAAACGGGTTGCTCGGCATCCATATTCATGGCTAATGCATTAAACAGCAACACGTTTAAACCGGCACCATGTACAATGTACAAAGGCATTTTGCTGCCGGTAGGTTTTATCGGTACTAACGATTCCCAACTGATCACTTCATCACCTTCCAACCTTTTCGCCAATTTCTGAATAGTTGCATGTTCAAACAGGGTAGCAAGCGGCAGGCGTTTACCGGTTTCCTGTTCAATAGCCGCCATAATTTTTACAGCAACCAGCGAGCGGCCACCCAGTTCAAAAAAGTTATCGAGGATACTGATCTTCTCAATCCCCATATTTTGCTGCCATATTTTGGCAACCAGTTTTTCATTATCAGTACCCGGCTCAACAAATTCCCCTTCGCGGTATATAATATTATAATCGGGTTTGGGTAGAGCCTTGCGGTCTATTTTTCCGTTTGGTGTAATCGGGATAGCTTCCATCACCACAAAATCGTCTGGTACCATGTATTCGGGCAGTACTTCCAATAGCCCTTTTTGCCATGCATCGAACTGGTTTTTAAGTTCGATGCCTTCTTTTGCCTCGGGCGTAATCACATAGGCCACGAGGCGCGGCATGCCGGGAGTGTCTTCGCGGGCTATCACAACGGCCTGTTTAATATTGCCTTGTTTTAACAGGTTTTGCTCAATTTCTTCCAGCTCGATCCGGTAACCGCGCACTTTAACCTGGTGATCAATACGGCCAAGGCAAACTATTTCTCCATCCTGCCTGATCTTGCCCAAATCGCCGGTGCGGTACATGCGGGCATTTTCATCGGCCGAGAAAATATCTTTTATAAAACGCTCTGCTGATAATTCTTCGCGGTTCAGGTAACCAACGGCTACACCATCACCACCAATCAAAATTTCGCCTATCGAACCATCGGTTAAATTATTCAGTTGTTCATCAACAATATAAATCTGGGTATTGGCAACGGGGGTACCAATGGTGATATCCTCGTCGCTGGTGATTTGTTTAATGGTTGAATAGATAGTAGTTTCAGTCGGGCCGTACAGGTTCCAGATCTCGCTTGTTTTAGGCAACAACTGTGTAGCCAGGTCTTTTGGAAATGCCTCGCCGCCACAATAAATTTTCAGATCTATTTTACTGTCCCAGCCAGATGCCAGCATCATACGCCAGGTGAAGGGAGTAGCCTGCATTACCGTTACGTTTTCGGCTTTTACCAAATCAAGCAACGCACGACCATCTTTTGCCGTTGCCGAATCGGCAAGCAATAATTCGGCTCCGGTTATCAATGGCAGGTATAAATCCAAACCGGCAATATCAAATGATATGGTGGTAACAGCCAGTACTTTATCTGCCGGCGTTAAGCCTGGCCTTGATTGCTGGCAGCTCAATAAAAAGTTGACGAGGTTAAAATGGCGGATCTGTACACCCTTAGGTTTACCTGTCGAGCCTGATGTATAAAGAATATACGCAAGGTCTTCGCCAATAACACCGCTTTCAGGTTCAACTGCAGGGTAATCGGGGAATTTTTCTAACGCTGCTTCAATTAAAACTTCTTTGGCATTGGCGGCGAAGTGATTTTGATATTTTTCGGATGTGATCAGGATTTTTGCTGATGAATCTTCCAGCATAAATTCAATCCTGTCTTTTGGATAATCTGGATCAAGCGGTACATAAGCGGCACCGGTTTTCATAACAGCCAACAGCGAGATCACCATTTCGGGCGAGCGATCAAGCGCCACGCCGGCAACATCGCCGCGTTTAAGGCCCTGGTCAACCAGGTAACCGGCAAGTTTGTTGGCGGCATCATTAAGTGCCTTATAAGTAAATACCCTGTCGTGAAACTTAAGGGCAATTTTATCAGGATTTTGTGCAGCAGCAGCTGCAGTTAAATGGATCAGCGCTTTTTCTTTTGGATATGCTACGGCTGTATCGTTTAAAGCGTTTATTGCATCGGTATTTAAAGGAGCATCCATAAGTATTTTTGTTAGCTGTTAATTGCTGGTTTGGTTAATTGTTAATTTTACTACACTAATTTATTTACACATTTGCCTGATCTTTAATTTCTTCGGGCACAGCCTCCTGTGCGGCGTGATCATGTGGTGTGTGGATAAACTTTTTGTTGGCACCCTTTAATTTAAACAGGAGCAGGAACATGGTAATAAAAATAAGGGGCAGCTTCAGCATAGCCTCTAAAAGTTTTCCGTTATAGAACGATGTTGGTATGGCAACAATAATACCAAGATAACAGGCAATGGTAGCGTAAAGCCATAAGTGCCAATCCGGACCGATACCCGGGGTTAAAAATGAGATAAACAACATCACGGGCATCAACCCAAGCATCAGTACGCGGGGCAGGATAGCCATCTGGTAAATCTCGTTCACATAATCAAAATTGCCACGGAAGAACTGGGCCGGGGCGGTGGCACCATATTTTTTTAGCAGGTTAAATTGTGCCGAAAGCCAGCGTTTACGTTGTTTTTCGAATACGGCGGGGTTACTTACCTTTTCGTCGTAGATGTAAGCTTTTTCGGCATAGGCAACATGGATCTTATCGCGGGTAAGCAGCAGCCCCATCTCTTTATCAAAACCACCAACTGCATCAATCCTCGACATTACATTTACAAACAGTTGAAACTCCAACGCCATTCCGGAGCCGATGATTGCCGCTGAAAACTTGAATAACTGCTGCGATTTTCTGAAAATATGATTGTTAACTTCTTCACTTACAGCATCAAGTACAGCCACCTGCGTGTTTGAGTTTTTTGCTACGCGATGGCCCTGTACTACGCGGTGTCCCGCCTGCAGGTAGTTGTTGATCTCGTGCAAATAATCCGGAGCGGCAATGTTATCGATATCAAAAACAACGGCAGCGTCAAAACCCACGGCCGTGTTTTCAATAGCTTTATTCAGGGCTTTTGATTTGGTGCTGGTTTCAAAAACAACCTCAACCACCTGTAAAGGCATCTGCTTTAATTTGGCAATGGTTTCGGGTTTTAACGAATCGGCAATTACGCAAACATGGAATTTATCTTTCGGATAATCGATAGTGAGGGCAGCGGCAGCCGAGTTTAAAATAATTTCATCTTCTTTATAAGCACAGATATAAAGGATAAAATTACTGAGCTGCGTTGCTACCGGCGGTTGCTTAATGGGAATTAATTTCCCCAATGCTGAGAATACAAACAGGTACAGGCTATATACCCCAAGGTATATAAAAAGTACAATTGCCACTACCGATGCAATAAGTTTAATGATTTCCATGTGTTGTGATGATAAAATCCCTGTTTTGTTAATTATTAGTAAAAGGGTGTCCTCTGTAATGAATTAACCTTTCTGCTTATTATTCAAATTTGTTGCCAGCAGGTTTTTTATTTCAGTTATACGGTGTTCCCAGGTATTTTGTGATGCTACATTTAATCTTTTTTGTTGCAGCCATGGCGTATCATTTAACGATAGGTTAATAGCTGCCGTAAACTCCTCTGCGTTTTTACAAATGTGCACCGTATCGCCGGTAAACTCTTCCAGGTCGGCGTTAAAATCGCTTATCACAACCGGCCTTCCCGATCCTAAGTATTCAAACAGTTTAAGCGGAAATATTGAGCTGCTTACATCATCTTTTTTAAAAGGGATAATGGCCACATCAAATCCCTTTAATACCGCCGGCAATTGCTCATAAGGTACCGATCCTTTTTTGAAAATATTGGGCGCATCAAAAGCCGGGTTATTTTCATAATCTATATCTACGGGGCCAACAAAAACAAAGTTTTTATCGGGGTTCTGTTTTAATAAATTGGTGAGCAAATCATAATCTATCCTCCGTTCAATATTGCCAAAATAACCAATAATGGGCTTCCGGACATCCGACAGGATCTCCGCAACCGGCAGCATAGGGTCAAGTGCCTTTTGGCTGTGGCTGATGTTGGCTGCGTTTGGTACAAAATAGGAGTTAGGGTTAAGTTTAGCTTTAATGTTGCTTAGCTCCTTGCTGGTGCAAATCACCATATCCATATCTTTTACCAAAATATCTTCGGATATTAAACCATGGCGGGTTTGATATTCCTCAATTAACGGATCGACGCAATGATATACTTTAAGCAAGGGCTGCAGTTTAAGCAGGCGATGCATAGTTGGGTAATAAAAAGCGTACGAGTTGATAAAAATATAATCGGTAATGCCCAGGTTTTTAATCACCTTGTTAAGCCGGCCGACTACAATCCATTCGTTAACCTTTAGCGCCATCCGGTATATTTTACCCTCGGGCAACGAATTAATGGACGGAACGGGAGGCGAAATGATGATTTTTAAATTAGGGATCTCCGTTTGAATAAAACTATCTGTCGAGGAAAAAAAATGGGGCTTGCGGGCCTTGTAGCCGGGTGTATCTTTAAACTGAACGTAATCCTTCCAGGTATACGGCCTGTCTACATAATACACATAGTTATCCTTAGCCAAATGCTTGGCCATGGTGTAGTTTGTAGATTCGAGTCGGCTATCAAACTGCATTTGCGAAAATATAACGATATGCTGGTTCTTAAGCTCCATGGTAGTAGGTTATTCTGTTAGTTGTTTTCCTTTAATTTTTTGCAATACCACAGCAATCAACTCTTTAAGTTCGATATAGCCTAAAACAAAAATGTCGGATATTTTAAATTGAAGATGCTTTTTAAGTGCCCAATAGCCAAATATGGCTCCCGAGAAAAATGTAAAAATAGAAGCAACTGCCACCGCATACAGGCTGTGGAAGATGAAGATACCGGTAAAATCGCCAACCACGTTTACTGTAAGCATCAGGAACACTTTTATCATGTTTAAATGCGGTTTGCCTATGATATCGAGTGTGATACCAAAAAACCTGTCAATAGGCAGCAGCATTACGTAACACATAAAAATACGGAAGATGTTGCCTGCATCTGAGTGATAGTACTTGGCGCCGAATATTAACCCGATAATCAGATCGGCACCGGCAAAGCATATTATGGCTATAGGGGTGAGCGCCATGGTAAGCATACCTGCATACTTTTTCATGATATAGGTAACATACTTTTTATCGTCGCGCTGTACAGCTGCCGACATGGCCGGAAGTGCGGTTGAGATAAAGGCCCTTAGCGGAATTTCAAAGATTTCCATTAATCTTTGCGGGATATAATAAACCGCCAGCAAATCAGGACTAAACATCGGTTTTACAATAAGCGTATCCGAACTGCGGAGCAGGTACGAACTGATGGAAGTACCCACGCTGTATTTACCAAAGTGCGCCATCTCTTTAATTGTAGCCCAGCTTTTTGCGGCAATGGTTTTAACCTTAGCCCAGCCTATAATAATACAAATGATACTGCTGAGCAGGTTTGCTGCGAAGTACGAGTAGATAGTGGTGTTAAAATCCGACCGCCCCATAAAGGCAAGGATAACCACCAGGATAAGAAAGCCGCCCTGGTTCATCAGCTGTAAAATAAACATCTTATCAAACCGCTCTTCGGCCTGCAAAATCCATAAACTTACGGCAGATGGAAGTGTACAATAATAGATGAGACTGAACCATTTAAGGGTAACTACTATATCAGGGTCGGTGCCCGGATAAACAAGATATATCAGCAGGTTTACAACAGCAAATACAGTAGTAATTAAAAAACCCAGGTACCAGGTAGACCCGGATATGTTGCGCATCCGCTCGGGCGTGGAACCCGAATAAAATTTGATGAGCGATGTTTGCAGGAAACCGGTGCGAAAAGTATCAGCCAGTGTAAAAATAATCAGGAAGAACACATAGTTACCAAACGCTCCTTTACTTAAGCGATGAGCAAGCAGCGAAAGTATCACCATCCCCAAAACCGGCAACACCGCGTTGGTGGCTAACGAAAGTGTGTGTTTGTTTATCAGTTTTTTAAATAAACTCATGGTTGCCTTTTACGCTTTTTCCCAGGTTTGTGTTGTGAAATTGTATTGTTTAATCACTTTTGCCGGGTTGCCCACAGCAACCGAATAGGGGGGGATATCGCGCGTAACCACGCTGCCTGCACCAATTACCGAATGTTTGCCAATAGTTACACCTGCGGTTACTGTGCAGTTGGCACCTATCCAAACATTATCATCAATGGTTATTTGTTTAGTGGTAACTTTTTGGTGCCTTGGGGATATGGTTACATCCTGGTAGCCGTGGTTCAGGCCCGATATCACCACGTGCTGGGCCGTCATACTAAAATTGCCTATTTTAACGGGGCCAATCACTACGTTGCCAATACCAATACCGGTACCCTCGCCAATAAAAACGTCGCCTACGCCGTTATTGATCACTGCAAAATCCTCTATAATACTTTTGGCACCCAGTGAAAATTTATTGAAGGGAAACAGGTCCATGCGTGAGTTAAACCGCACTACGCTTCCTTTGCCCCTGTGATGAAAAAAACGGTTCAGGATTAGCCTTACCCAAAGCCGCGGCCGCGATTGCCCGGTGGGGATCAGCATCCAGTGCACCAGTTTTTTAAGCTTTGGGTTTGATTTTATGGAGGATACTATCGACATCGGCTTAATTAATTATTACAGCTTCGGTTTTGTTTAACTGTTTTAGTTGCTCCTGTTCCTGATCGTCAATACGTTTGCAAACTACCAGTATGGATATGGCCAGGTAAAACAGGATGTTTGATGGGTATTGAACGAGTGCCTGCTGCGGAAAGTTGCCGATATTAAAGGCAAAAAGTATCAGCAGCATAGCCAGGCAGTAATTTTTGAGTGTGGGATTTTTGACGCTGAAATAATAGTTGATTCCCGTTTTAAGTACTATAAAAAACAAGGTGCAGAATAGCAGGAGGCCCAGCCAGCCCATCTCAACCGAAACCCGCACATAACCACTATCCGGCGGAAATTTGGCCAGCATGGAGTTTGGCGAAAATCGCCTGCCCCATACACCAACCGAACCAAGCCCGCCGCCAATGGGGTGCGAAAGGATAAACGGTTTTATTTTTTTCTGATTTTCGGCACGTACGTTATAAGATGGATCGTCGGACGGGTTAAATGCCGTTTGGAAGCGTTTGATAAGCGGATTTGAGGTTGGCATCACAATTAAAACGCCAAGCATTGCACCGGCTATCAAAGTAAAAGTGAGTACCCTCCTGTTAAAATTAATTACTGCCAGCATAGACAGCGCACCGGGGATTAATACATAAGCGGCCCTGGTACCCGAATAAAGCATCACGTATAAAAAAAACATCGCGGTACAACCCAGTATAATTTTCTTTTTAAGTGGCGGGTTGCCCATAATTAATACTATACAAAGCAGGCTACCAATAACCATGTTGTACGAAAACGTAACCGGATCTGAAAAAATTCCAAACTTACGCATGTGCCCGTTTATAAACAGGAGGCTAACCCGCAACGGATCGGCATAAAGATACTTATGCTCGAAAGGAAGAAAACCGAAGTTTTCCTGCTGAAAAGCTGAGATACCAGCAAGTATATCCAAAAATAACCAAAGCTTTAACAGGGTTTTGATAAATTTTATAGTACGGATCTGGTAAACAAACACAAAGTACATCAGCATAATAAAACCAACGGTACGCACGGTATAAACCCAGGCCAGCCGCGATTCGGCGGAAGGGTTTACAAATTCAAGCAGATTGAAACTCAACCAGGCCAGGATCATATAACTCACAGGGTTTTTAAAATAGGTCCAGTTTCTTTCAGTGCGCTGTTTAATGAAAAAGCCGAGGATGAGCAGGTAGGTGGTTACGTCCATCAGGGTACCGATAGGTACTTCGTCGGGCAAAAACTCGGATACATAGCTGATAAAAAATGCTGCAACAATAAGTGCGCAAATCCCAAATTCGGGATAAACGGTAATGGCAAATACAATAGGCAAACCAATGGTTAAAACCAGCACTGCGCCAAAACCAATAAATTGCAGTTTGTAAGTTAAAAAACTAACAGCCAGGCAGGTAACAAGTAAAACCAGCAAGGCAAAAGGATGCGAAAACTTTTGCACCAGCAAATCCTTCCAAAAGCTGGATTTAATTTTGGTATCGCCTGTTGGTTCGGTTCGCATAAGGTAGTGTAGCCGTTTAACGTAAGTTTACAGGAACAGGATTTTTACCGCCCACACAAATACGCCTATAAAAGCAAACCATATAGTGGCTTTGCGCGTTTTTTTTTGCAGCGGCGTTAAGTCTTCGTACGGATCCTTTTCAATTTCAGGAGGGTCTATTCTCATTTTTAATTATAATTAATGTGAACCCGCCGCTTTGCGGGGCGGTTAAACCACTATCGTTTTATTTGTGCTGATTGTTATAATCAGTTTTGTTAAGTACCCAGCCTGCAAACCTGTTTTCGAGGCCCTTTAAATAGGCAACATGTTGTTTTTGGGTGTTGGTAAGCTTTTTATTGGCTTCAAAAACAGCAATGGTTTTATTGCTGAACAACATCCATTCTTTTGATTTGTTAAGTGCCGTTAATGGTGCGGTATCAATAATAATAACATCATATTTTGTACGGAGCTCGTCAAAACGGTTTTTGGCAAAGGCTTCGTCGCCAATTTCAAGTAGGGTTACATCACTGCCACGGTTACCTATAACTGTTGTGGTAATGCTGCTGATATCCTGCCCGTAAGATGAGCTCTTGAAGAAATCCTCTACATAAACCTGCGGTTGTGCTGTGCCGCTTATGGTAGGGTGATTAAAGTTACCATCAATCAGCAATACTTTTTTGTTAATCATTGAGTAGGAGTAAGCCAGGCTTATAGCCAGCAATGTTTTGCCTTCGGTTGCCTCAATACTGGTTATCGCTAAAACTTTTTCGCCGCGCAATTCCTGGTCAATTTCAAACCTGATGGAGCGGAGCAACTCTTTAAAAGTTTTCATTTTATCCCTGTGCTCTACATCCCAAAGCTTCCGCAAATCAAGTGTTTCGCCCTGAATTTTGTTCAGGTAACCCAATAACGGCAACTGGGTTTTATTAACCAGCTCGGCAGGTGTTTTGATGGTATCATCAATGTAAAACAAAATAAACAGCCAAAAAATACACGCAAATAAACTACCCACAAAACTCAGGATAATGAGCAGCATCTTTTTAGATGGCTGGGCAACATCCGGCACGGCAATCTCCACCTGGATCAGTTTTATCGAAAAGTTTGAACGCAGGTTGGTTTCGTTGTATTTATTCAGTACATCCAAATATTCTTTACCGGCTATATCGATATCAAAATCGTAGGTTTTAACTTTTGCGTCAAATGGTACCAGGCGGGCAAATTTGGCGTTGAGGTTCGCTAATTCGCCGTTTATTGATTTTACACTGTATTTGGCCAGATCGCGCGAAACCTCAAGGGTTAGTTTCTGTTTGATCTGGTCATCTTTGGCTACCAAAGGGTTGGTGATGTATTTATCAGATGAAAGATTGATCTGGCTGGCCAACTGGCTCTGCAACGAATCGAGCTCAACTTTGTACTTGTTGTTAAAACCGCTGCGCACGTATTGATCTTCAAGGATATGTAGTTGCTCCTGGGTTGAAATAATAGCCTGGTTGTATTTGTTGGTTAAGGCCTCAACATATTTGCGGTCATCCGGTGTAAATTTCCGGTCGATGGCGTCGATAGCTCCCTGGTAGGAGATGGCATCTTTATCGGCCTGTAACTTTTTATCGTTATAAACCATAATCTGCCCAAAAATAGCTTTCGATTGCTCGTCGAGGTTCAATACACCGTTTTGAATTTTGTATTGCTGCAGCTCACCCGTTTTTTCGCTCAGGGCCTTACGTTTTTCTTCCAATAAATTCGAAAGGAAGTTTACCGCGTTCGATTCGTTTTGCTTTACGCTTTGCGTATAGTAATCAATAAACTGCTTACAAAGTGTATTAACCAAAAATGCCGAAAGCTGCGGGTTTTCAGAGTCATAACTAACCGAAATAAAATCGCTGCTCTCATCGCGCGCTATCACCAAATCCTTCATCATGCTGCGCTCGTCGTATTTCATCGAGCGCAATAGTTCAATGATCGAATTTTCAGTTTTATCATAAACCGAAAGCGGTTGCAGCCTGGCAAACTTATTTTTTAAAATAGCTAAAGCAGCATCGCGTTCATAAGGGCGCATTTCAAGCAATTCCTTACTTGGCTTGCGGAACGGTGTGTTGCTGCTCAGATCATGGATCATGAGCGAATACGAAACCTGGTCAATCAGCTTTTTTAGCTTCATGATGGCTATCAGGTTGCTAAACTCGCGGTCAACCTGTTGCTCCTGCACGTTGGCAGTGGCATCCTTATCCAGTAAATGGCGCGAGGCATCAATAATGCCAGTAGCTATCTCGGCGTGAGATTCATAAACATCGGGCAGGTTTTTGACAAGAAAGAACGAAATAATAACAAACACCAACGGAATGATGATGATAATATTTCTGTATTTTTTTAGTAGATTAAAAAAGTTGCCTATCTCCATTTTTTACTTAACGTCTTCCAATTTAGTCCCCAACAATTCTTCCAGATTGGTTTTCGCCGTAAATGTCGCTAATTCGGCCTGCACTTTAAAAGAGTTTTGGTTATATAAACTGTTAAGTTGTTCGTTGTAAATCTGAAAAGTTGTTTCCCCTTTTTGGAAAGCGTATTTTAATTGTTTTACCGCGCTCTCGGCATCAATAACCGCGTTCGATCGTAACCTTAACTCGGCCTGGGCCTCAAGGAAGGCAAAATAAAAGCGTTTAACCTGGGCCTCAAGGCTTAGCATATACTCGGCCTGCTGGTATTGCGCCACTTTGTAGGTTTCTTTTGCCTGCCTGATAGTACCCGGCCTTGAAAACAGCTGACCTATATTTAAAGATATGGCTATCTGGTAGCCTTTAAATATAGTTGGCTGCGAAATATTGATGGATGTTTGCGGGCTGTAAATATATGATGCCGTTAAAACATCCAACCATGAAAACGCTGTTGCATTGTAAAGGCCTTTGGCGGCTGCAACCTGGCTTTGCCTGGCCTTAACCTCAGGGTAGTTCTTTTTTGCCGTAGCTATCAGTTTTTCAAGGTAAGGGTAGTTAATATCTTTTATAAACGATGTTTCCTGGGCCTGCACACGGGCGGCTAATAAAATAATGGCAATAAATAAACACGCTGGTTTTAAATTTACAGGCATATAGGTTATACTTTTTCTTTTTGGAACAAGGCAGGCACAGTACCTACAATAATTTTTAAATCTAACCAAACAGAATATTTTTGCGCATAAAAATTATCTAATTTTTTTCGTTCACGCTCAGACATGTCTTCCTTACCGCGTTTGCTGATCTGCCACAGGCCTGTTAAGCCCGCCGGGCCCAAAAAGCGCATCGACCACTCGTTAGATGTAAGCATCTCGGCCTCATAAATTGGCAAAGGCCTGTTACCCACTACCGACATATCGCCACGCAATATATTATATAATTGCGGCAATTCATCAAGGCTCGAATTACGTAAAAAGTTACCCAATTTAGTAATCCGCGGATCGTTTTTAATTTTTACGAAGGCTGCTGTTTTTTCACCGCCCTCGGCTGCATACTGGTTATTTTCGGCCGATAATTTGGCCAATAACTGATCGGCATCGGTACGCATCGACCTGAATTTGTAAAAATCAAACACCTTATAGCCTGTACCCACACGTTTGCTTTTGTAAAACACCGGGCCTTTTGAATCGAGCTTGATTAAAATAGCCACAACCAGCATCACCGGCGAAAGGAACAATAACATACCGCCCGAAATTACGAGGTCGATAAGGCGTTTACCTGCCGGCATTTTGTAGGTTGTATCAACCACTTTTGATAGCTCAAGCAGTTTGGGTTTAATCAGTTTAAACTTCACTAAAAAGTTTAAACGCTCGCGCAGGTCGCTGATGGTAAAAGGAGCGGTGTAAAAATCATGCACCTTTAATTTAATAGCCTTTTGCTTTAAAGTTTTATCGGCCCGCGATGATAACAGTACAATAATTAAACCATTAAGCAGGAAGCTCTTTTTAACTTCTTCAACCAGTTTAATCCACTGTCCTTCGGCGTCAACCTCAACCAGCATAATATCCGGTACCGATAGGATTGACTGCTCGCCCAGGTAATCATTAAGCTGATCGATCGAGCTATTATATTCTATTTTAAAACCTTCGTTTAAGCCAGCCGCAATTACATCTTTAAATTCAGTACCGGCATAAGCTACCCTGATATTTGAACCAGAGCTTTCGTTCCAGTTAGCTGTTTGATGATTCATAAACTTTCAAAACTTTGTTAATGGCTGTTTTTAATGCTTCAGGCTTAAATGGTTTGTGGATATAGGTATCTACGGTAAAGGGCATTTTGCTTACCTGCTCGTCAAGATCATGTGCGGCCGAAAGTAATATTACCGGGATTTCGCGGTAAAAACCGCTGATCTTTACATTTTTAATAAATGATTGTCCGTCAAAATATGGCATCTGTAAATCGGAGATGATGAGTTCGGGCATATTGCCATCTTCAAGCCAGCTAAAAGCTTCGATGCCGTTATTTTTAACTATGATATCGTATTCTTTTGAGAGGATGAAATTGAGCAGTTTTAAAATGCTCAAGTCATCATCAACAATAAGTATAGTTCTTTTCATTTTAAATGGGGTTTGATTTCAGGGAGGAGTGATTGTTTATGATTGTTGATGTTGTATTGAATTTATAATATTCGAAATAAATAGCAATATCGATTTGTTTTGTATTAAATTATCTATTATTAATAACGGTATTTAACAATGATAACCTGTTGCTGCCGTTGGTTAAATATAGCATAAATACTTGCATCATTAACCTAATTTGTTCAGGTAATCTTTATACAATAAACATTCCCGAAACTCAAAAAACTGATGATAAATGGCTTGATTGCCTTTTTTACGTATTTTAAAGGGAATAGTTATATAAATAACCGGTTTTTAACGCAAAGTTAATAGCAGAAAGGAGTATCTGCGAGGAATAAATTCCCGGTGCGGGTAACGGGTATTCCCCAAATTGAGGTGAATAAACAATGGTTTACAGCCGATTTACCTATCGGTTTCCAAAACCGACAAAAAGTTACCGGCCGGATCTTTAAACCAGGCTATCTTCGGCCCTCCGCCCAGAAAAATTCCTTTTTCGTTTGTCTTAAAGTTTTCTTCGTTATATATGATAAACTTAACCCCGCGTGCGCTAAGCTCATCAACTGTTTTTTCAATATCAACAACCGGAAAATTGAGAATGGTGAAAGTGGCAGGGCTATGATTGGGTTTTGTATAAATGAGGATTGAGGCGCCACCTGTTATATTTAAGCGCAACAAACCCTGCATATCCGGAACGTCGCTTACATCTAAACCTAATACATCCGAATAAAAAGTTTTTGCTTTTTCAGTATCATCTACCGAAAAGCCACTAAATGCCTTGCTATCTTTTAACATGATGCCTGAGATTAGTTTATAGTTAAATATACCCGCACCCGGGCCTTATTGTTTGCTTTAATCTGTCAAAACTTCGGCCTTGCAACCCATTTCATTCAAAAAAGTCATTAAAGTTTTTGAACAAAATACACCCTCGTCGCATTGAATACGCAAAATCCGGTCACAATCCTCCAAATCAAAATTGGCTTTGTGGTTATTAAAAGTTTTGTGAATTGCCTCGAGCAGTTTATTAGCCTCGCGACGCCTGCTTACATTGGTTTTAAAAACTTCTACTATCATAAGTTTGGTTTTTAGGCTGCGATATTTATTTGTCGCGAAACCTTATGGTTGCAAATTTAATGAAACCTTTTGGTTGCGCAATAGCTTTGGATGTATTTTTTAAAGGGATGATCAATTTTGGATCATCCCTTTAAAAAATACCTATTACGGACGGTTAGGATTAAAAGAGATCATCCAGCTGATGCCGAATTTATCGGTAACCCAACCAAAGTAATCGCCCCAGAATTCTTCGCGCATAGGGCCGCCTTTTTGCTGATCGACAGATAAGCCGGCATGAAATTTATCAGCCTCTTCCTTTGATTCGCAGCTGATGGTAAGCGAAAAATTGCTGCCCATGGTTACAAGGCCCATGGCCGATTCAAGCGCATCGGTACCCATCAGCATATTGCCCGGACCAAGGGGTAAGGCGATGTGCATTAATTTGTTTTGGTCTTCTTCCGGCAGCTTTGAGGCTTCGGGACCGTCTTTAAAACGCATTACTACGGCAAACTCGCCGCCAAAAACTGATTTGTAAAAGTTGAAAGCCTCTTCGGTATTACCGTTAAAATTTAAATAAGGATTTACGACTAACATGCCTGATTGTTTTTGATTTATAATTTGAGTGATTTGATGAAGTAAAATTAGGTTGTGTTTAACAGCATAAGAGGGTGCTGTTAAGACATATTAAGGGGTTAATTGCGACATTAACTGTGCTCAATATAGGCAATAGAAAGTATCCCGGTGTGCAGATAACGGTTAAATATTATCAACAAATGTTTTATCCGAAATGAATTTATATAAGTAGGGGGCCTTATGCGCGCCGCCGGTCCATTTTTTGGCCACGCGCTCTAAAATACCGAGGCTTAACATTTTACGCTGAAAAGCAGCACGGATAAGTTTTTTATTGAGGATGGTTTCGTAAAGCGATTGCAGATCGCCCATCGTAAACTCCTCGGTCATGAGGTTGAAGCCGATCAGTTTTTGATCCAGGTCGCGTTGCAGGGTTTGCAGGGCTTTGCTGATAATTTGCCGGTGATCCTGCATCAGTACCGGGAGCTCGTTAAGGCTGTACCAGTTGCAGGTGTCTGATATTTCGTCGGGAGCGGGGATGGCTTTGGTAAAATCAACAAGGGCATAGTATCCTATGGATACAAAGCGTTTCAATAACCAGTGACCGGCAGGAGGGATGTAGCCCCGGGCTTCCATAATGGCTTTAAGCGGGGAGGGGTCGAAACGGCTGAGATCGCCAAAAACATAAAACTGCTCCAGGTAAATATTGGTTAATGATGTACGGCTTTGCAGCACACGGCGTGCCGCTTGGTTTACATCCTCATCATCGTGCACAAAGCCACCTGGCAGCGCGTAAAGAGCCGTGTTTTTATATTCAAGCAATAATACTTTAAGCTGGCCATCGTGAAAGCCAAATATTACCGTATCAATAGCCAGGCCGGGTAAAAAACCTATTCCGTCAACGTTACCTTCCTGCCTGCGAAACTCTTTGTCCATTTAATGTTATAAAATAAAGCTACAAGTAAATAAAAAAATTTGATAGCTGTTGTAATTTATTTTATTATTGTAACATAATGATACAATAGCAATTGATGTATTGTGATCAATTAAAACCAAACTAACCAAAACCAGATAATGAAGAAACCAATTTTAGTAATGCTGCTGCTTGCGCAGGTTGCCTCGGTAAGGGTAATGGCGCAGCTATCTGAAGGCAAAACAACCGTAGAGAACGGTGCGCTGCAGGGCGTTCGCGAAGCATCAAACGTAACCAGTTTTAAAGGTATTCCTTTTGCCCAGCCGCCCGTTGGCAATTTGCGCTGGAAGGAACCACAACCAGCCAAAAACTGGGAGGGAACTTTAAAAGCCGATCATTTTGGCCATAACCCTATGCAAAAGCCAATTTTTGGCGATATGAGTTTCCGCTCGGCAGGTATGAGTGAAGATTGTTTATATCTTAACGTTTGGACACCTGCCAAATCATCAAAAGAAAAATTGCCCGTACTGGTTTATTTTTATGGTGGCGGCCTGATGGCCGGCGACGGGTCTGAATCGCGTTATGATGGCGAAAGTATGGCTAAGAAAGGAATAGTTGCTTTAACAGTGAATTACAGGCTTAGCGTATTCGGTTTCTTTTCTCACCCGGAGTTAACCAAAGAATCGCCGAATCATTCATCAGGCAACTACGGTTATCTTGACCAGAACATGGCCCTGCTTTGGGTAAAGAAAAATATTGCTGCTTTTGGCGGCGATCCTGATCGGGTTACCATCGCGGGCGAATCTGCAGGTTCAATTTCAGTATCGGTACAAATGGCGTCTCCCTTGTCGAAAAATCTGATTGCCGGAGCTATTGGCGAAAGCGGTGCGGGTATCAAACCAACGCTTTTCCCTATCCCGCTTGCAGATGGCGAACAGAATGGTGTTAAGTTTGCTGCAAAGGTGAATGCCAATACCCTGGCCGACTTGCGTGCCATCCCCGCCGATAAATTGTTGGATGATGCCTTTACACCGGGAACTCCGCCTATGTCAGCCACTATTGATGGTTACCTGTTACCAAAATCGCTGCCCGAAATATTTATGGCAGGCGAGCAGGCCAAAGTGCCTTTACTGGTTGGCTGGAACTCGGCCGAAGTGCCTTTCCAGTTTTTGATGCGGGCTGATGCGCCAACCCTCGAAAATTACAAAAAAACATTAACTACCCTGTATGGTGATAAAGCAGAAGAAGCCCTGAAGCTATATCCGGCAACCAACGACCAGGAAGTTATAAAATCGGCAACAGCACTGTCAAGCGACCGCTTTATCGTATACAGCACCTGGAAATGGGCCGATTTGCAGGTACAAACAGGAGGGAAGCCGGTTTATCGTTACCTGTTTTCGCGCGTTCGCCCGGCCATGGTAGCCTCAATGGGTAATGCTACGCCGGGCCTTGCCGGTGGCGTTGTACAAGGGGATGCAAGTAAACCTGCCCTAAAAATGCCCCCGCCGGTTGGTGCAGCTCACGCTTCAGAAATTGAATACGCTATGGGTAACCTAAGTGGCAATAAAACTTATGCCTGGACACCGGATGATTTTAAAGTATCAGAAACGATGGAGAACTATTTTGCCAACTTTATTAAAAATGCCAACCCTAACGGTTCGGGTTTGCCAAAATGGTCGGCCATTACGGATAATAACAAGGTGAAGTTTATGAATATTGATGTGAAAAGCCAGGAACAGGCCGAGACGGATCGTGCACGGTACCTGTTTTTGGATAAGGAGTATATGAAGTAAGATTTTTTATTTTAGATGTTTGGGCTGGCCTCTGCAATTTTTTGCAGGGGCCTTTTTTATTGGTACGTCATCCTGAAGCTATAAGGTTTGTGCGGAAACATTGTAAAGCGCTAAATCCTTATCTTTGCTCAATGAACTATTTTGAATTTTATGGCATCCCCGAATCCTTCAATGTTGATCAGGCTGCGCTTAAAAAAGAGTTTTATAAACTGAGCAAACTTTACCATCCCGATTTTTATGCCAACGAGGATGAGGAAAAGCAAAAGGAAATACTGGAATTATCTACCCTTAACAATAAAGCTTTCCTGGCCCTTGGCGACCCGGCGAAGCGCCTCGAATACATTTTGAAGCTGCATGACCTGGTATCTGAAGGTGCAAAACCACAATTGCCCGCAGATTTTTTAATGGAGATGATGGATATTAACGAGCGCCTTATGGAAGCCGACGATGCGGAGCAGCTTGCTGCTATCACTTCAGAAACGCTTGCCATTGAGGGGGATATGAATGAGGAACTGGCAAAGCTAACCGATGGCTACGAACAACTGGACGATACTGCCAAAGAAAGCCGCCGGATTGAAATTGCAAATATTTACTATAAACAAAAATATTTGTTGCGAATTAAGGAGAGTTTGTCTACCTTTGCAACCCGCAAGTAAGGGAACACACTTACGAAATGCCCAGATGGCGGAATTGGTAGACGCGCTGGTCTCAAACACCTGTGGGAAACCGTGCCGGTTCGACTCCGGCTCTGGGTACAAAGCCTGATACGAAAGTATCGGGCTTTGTTGTTGTGTGATCCTGGTTTATACCGGATATTTTCTCCCGTCTCAGCTTTTATCGTTTTATATGATTCAAATTTGGCACTCAAGTTTTGTCGAGTTTTTCAATAATCTGATCCCGCATTTTCTTTTTAAAATCGTCGTCAAGTTTAATGCTCCCGGTAATCTGCCGTTCACGGAACACATCACGCACCAATTTATTGATCAATATGCTTTGCTGCTCAAACATCCTGCACCCGGAGCAACTGGTCAGATGTACCTTCAGCTCCAATTTCTCACGGATAGTTATATAGCCTGCCTGTTTTTTCTCAATAAGCCATGACGCTTTCCTGCAGTTTTGGGTAATATTTTTTAATATGTTTTTCAAGCCTGTTTTATAAAACGGTGAATTGCTTCATCGGCGTTATCTTGAAAAGAAGCATTTTTCAAGTCAGTATAAAAAGTGCTCTGGTCAACCACGTCTCCTGATAATTTACCCTCTTTACTTGCATAAAAAACGCCGCTCTTATATCGCTCATCCGAAACGCCATCTACAAAGCGCCTGGCACCTACTTCTAACTTGTGCACCATTTCTCCAATCAATGGGAATACAATAGGCATCATTAAATACTGCAATATAAATTTCATTGCCGGGGGCAAACTATCCGGTGCATTTGTTCCGCCCGTGTTTCCGGGGCTCATAACAACAAATTTGAGGTGAGGATATTTTCTTGCCATTAATAAGGTCCACATGGTTAATGCATATTTAACATAGCCGTATGCCTGAATTGCTTCGAACTTATCACCAAAATATGATCCGTCAAGAACAGCAGCAAACTCATCTACAGAAGAGTTCTTCATCGCAACCGGTTTCATTCCGAGCATCTTTACCCCCGGTACAGCTTCCGCACTTACTGATAGCACTGCTTTTTTTAACAAATCGCGCTTTATCAATTCTTCCACTAAGATTACATTACCTAAAATATTCGTAGCAGCTAATACATTCATACCGGAAGGCGTAATTTTTGCAGCCGTTTTGCCAATTACTCCACCCGCATTTAAAATTACCGCATCAATAGGCTCCTTTAATTGTTCCACCGCTTTTCTTACGGAATTTTCCTCCGAAACATCCCCAATAATTATTTCGAAAACCTGTTTACCCGTTTGCTTCTCCAGGTCCGTTTTTGCCGCCTCGGCTTTCACCTGGTTTCTGCAGAAAAGAATTACTTTTTTTGTTTCTTTTTTCAATGCTAATTGTCGGGCAGTCTCTTTCCCAAGCCCTGCATTTGCCCCGGTTATTAATATACTTTCGTTCATTTTTTTATTCTTTAGAAGTCTTTATTTCGTTAATGCAATAGTACGGATATCGAATTAATTAAACAAGCGACCTCTCTGTTTTATTACGAATAAGGAATATTACCATTAACGAACTAAATAAGAAAAAAAATATTAAAGCTTAATTGAAGCTACGAGTTGAGTGAGATTAGTAATAAGTGTTGCCTGCTCCGTTTCACTCAAATGGCCTAATACCTTTTTTGCCATAACTTCTCTCCGGTTTTTGAATTCTTTATAAGAGCCTTTTCCTTTCCGGTCGAGTTCAACTTTTACCACACGCCGGTCATCATGAGAATTATACCGTAAAAGGAATTTATTGCTGACAAGCTTATCAATAATGGTGGTTAAAGTACTAAGTGGCGCTTGTATATAATCAGCTATATCACTCATTTTTACACTCTTTTTTTCTCCGATAAATGCGATAATAAATAATTCTTTTTCATTAAGACCACCACAGATCTTGCAACAATACTCAGACTCACTTTTTATCGCATTATTCAGGTTGAACATCACGGATATGAACTTTTCCGCATTTTCCGCTTCTACTACCATATTGATTTTTTTAACTGAACTCTAAAATTTTGAAACATTACTGTCCGCTGCAAAAATAGACGATTAAATTAAAAAAATTCAGTGTTCCTTAACCGGTATTCCTTTTTGTTCTACATTATCATTCAATCTGTATTTATAAACTAATGATGGCCTAAATTGACTGATTTATGTCCTTTGCGACATGGTAGTCAATTCCTAAATTTGACTTATGAACGGTAATCCTCAAAAAAAGAAAATCGTTATTGTCGTTATGTCTGGCAATATGCTGTTGAATTTTGCAGGCCCTTCTGATGTATTTGCAAATGCAAATGCGAGCCTTGTTGATATGGGTATGCCCGAGGGATACGAGGTGCTTATAGCAACCGCTACGAAGGATCGGAAAGTACGTGGCCGGACGGGTGTCGAAATTCAATGCCCCTGTTGCGTTATGGAGGTTGCACAGCCTATTGATACGTTGATTATAGCAGGTAATGACCGGAGTGCAGAGGGTGGTATCCGTTTAGCTGAGTTCCATCATTGGCTGAGTAAAATAGATCCGAAGAAAACACGACGGATTGCCTCTGTTTGCGGTGGTGCCTTTGCTTTGGCCAAAGCAGGCCTGTTAAATGGAAAGAAGGCAACAACCCATTGGGAACGTAGCGAAAACCTCGAAAAAGAGTACCCCGGCGTTCAGGTTGAGGCTCATCAATTTTTTGTAAGGGATGGTAATATTTATACATCGGCAGGGGTATCCTCCGGTATCGACCTTTCCCTGGCTATGGTTGAGGAAGATTACGGCAGGGACATCGCAATACGGGTTGCCCGAAAATTGGTTTTTTATTTAAGCCGTCCCGGTTTTCAATCTCAATTTGGAAACTTGATTCCACCATACGAAGCCGAAAATATAGCCGGAAAACTACAGGGTTGGTTAAAACAACATTTGCACGAGCCGCTTGACGTAACCCGAATCGCCGATTACTTGAGTATGAGTACCCGCAACTTTACACGGGTATTTCATAAACAAACCGGTATATCACCAGCCAAATTTATAGAAAAGCTGCGTGTGGAAGCTGCCCGTAAATTACTGGAAGATACCGATGTTCCGCTGGAAAGAATAGCAGAACAGTGTGGGCTTATTAACCTTGTTGGTATGCGTCGTACGTTTTTAAGGCACCTGAATGTGACACCCTCTGATTACAGGCGCACTTTTCGTACCGCGTTGAAAGATGCAGGTATCACAGAACTTCTTATCAATTAATATTTATAACACATGAAAATTGCAATCAATGGTTTCGGCCGCATCGGCCGGATGACTTTACGCGCGCTTCAGTTACACCCGGAAATAGAAGTTGTAGCTATTAACGATCTTACTGATGTAGCTACGCTTGCCCATCTCCTTAAATATGACACAGCACACGGCCGTTTTCCCGGCGAAGTTATTGCCGAAGGCGAAACCTTAAAAGTGAATGGTAAAAGCATCGCAATGTACCAGGAAAAGGACCCTGCTAAGTTGCCATGGGCTGTTTTAGGTGTTGATGCGGTTATCGAATCAACCGGCCGTTTCACTGATAAAGCTACAGCTCAGGCGCATATTGATGCAGGCGCCGGGAAGGTACTCATCACAGCACCGGCAACAGGTGGGGTAAAAACAATTGTTCATGGTGTGAATAATGAATTGATTGGTGATGACCAGATTTATTCAACTGCATCCTGTACTACCGGAAGCATTGCCCCTGTTTTATTTGCTTTGGATAAAGAATTTGGTATTGAATCGGGTTATATGGTTACTGTTCACGCATTTACTGCCGACCAGAATTTGCAGGATGCTCCGCATAAGGATCTTCGTCGTGCGCGGGCATCCGCCTATTCCATCATTCCTACCACAACCGGCGCGGCCAAAGCAATAGGAAATGTGTTACCTAACCTACAGGGGAAGATGGATGGCTATTCATACCGTGTACCGGTAATTGACGGCTCTATTGTTGATCTTTCCATCAATCTGCAAAAGGAAGTAACCGCAGCAGAAATAAATGAAATACTGAAAAGATACGCAGACACAACCCTTAAAGGGATTATGGAATACACCGAAGAGCAGTTTGTGTCTACGGATATTTTAGGCAATACGCACTCTTCTATTGTAGATGGCGGAATGACAAAAGCCATGGGAAAACTGGTTAAGGTTGTTGCCTGGTACGATAATGAGGTTGGTATATCAAACCGGATTGCTGAACTAATTTCGCTAATTTGATTGTTTTGATAGGTAAAGCACATGGAGATGGCTGATGCAAACAGCAAAGCCCGGTACACAAGTGTCGGGCTTTGCTGTTTGAATGAATTTTTCCCCCGGGGCTTTTTTGGATTCTAAGTCTGAACAGGAAAAAAGATGAATTGCTTGTACCTCGAGGTGTACCCCTGAAAGTTTTTATTTTAGCGTATAAATATTTATCGGAAACATTGGCTTTACTGTTATCAAAGAATTTGAAGATAGTTATAAAGCGTAATAGCAATTAATTTGCATGGGATAGTGTCTTATTTGGGCTTACTCAAAGATTTTATCATAAATAGTGTTGAATCGCCCGGTTGAGATAATAATATACTTTTCTCGTCAAGCGTTTTTTTTAGTCTTTGATCTCCAATAGTATCCAAAAGTTCATTTTTTAAGTAAAATAAGCGCACCTTATCATTGCGAGGAAACCATCTGATTATTTTACAACTGCAGGCCGCGTTTTGCGGGGTATTTATAATCTCTTCAATCCGGCCGCCTTTTCCCTGTTTCATAAATAGTTCTCTTATCCCGATGATCCTGTTTTTTTTGCCCTGGTCAAAGTTCCATGACGCTGAAATTACATTTATATAGCTTTTTGCTTCGTCCAGGCGCATTAAAGATAATTTGGGCGACTCAATACTGTCCCTCTTGTTAACCACATGCGAGTGAATGGAAACCAGCCAGGGCGCTTCAAACTGCATATAACCGGCATGGTCAAAGTTAGAGCCATAACGGGTGAATTTAAAGTAGCCATTTATGTACTTCACATCCATGATGTTCGAAACGATTTTATGAAATCTTCCCGCGTCGTAAGTGCGCGCCTGGGGCGATCCTGTATAGCATAACCAAATTCCTTCCAGGCTGTCTATTTCAGCTTTTGTTGGCTGGTAGGGTAAAATGCTTAAGTCCCGAATTAATCTTTTCTTTTGTGAAATTTGTTTAGCCCAAAAAAAACTGATAATTAATAATATCACAGTAAGGAGAATTATAACCAATAGATAGCTATTGGTCTTTTTTATAATTAAAGGTTTTTCGCTATCGGCAACAGAAATATTGCTGGCTTGTCTTTTTACGGCCGCCGACTCCTCAAGCAATCCTTCATCAACCGGTTTTTGTGCAAACCCCACTCTGCCCTCCCCATATAAATAGATATAACAGGCGTCAACCAGGAATTGGCGGGGATTAGATACAATCCCGTTAATGGCGTCCTTTATCTGCCCCCCTGTTATATCATATTTGCGAAAAGGATATAAGGCGCCGGTATTGTTTTCATCAGGCGGATAATGGCTATGTAAAAGTGTTTCGCTGGTATCGGGTAAACGATTACTGATCTCGCTCAACATACGGGCCAGGTCTTCATAATTTTTCCTGTTGGTATTTCGCTTAATATCCTTTCCTGTTTCTCTTTCATATTTTAACACCACCTTAGTTAGTAGGTATACAACTTCATCTTTCCCTGTTTTGAGCTTCATGTAGGTTTGGGGATATTAGGTTAAATCCGATTTCGGAAATGTTTCGGAAATGCAATACTAAATTTATACACAATTCAGCAATATAAAAAAAGATGAAATTAAAGATGTAGATATAGATTTGTTATTCACGATAACGCCGATAAATAAGAACCGAAAATATCATAGTGCTATGTTGCTTTTGATATTGAATTTTTAATGAACGGCGGCCGGATGCTGATTTATTAAAAATTGCTGCCATTAGATATAAGAACCAATAAAACCAACATGAGGAAACTGAATTTCTTTTTATTCATCATGATGATGAGCAGTATGTTCGCTTATGCATCAAAAGTTGACACCATCCAGGTGCCAAGCGCTGCTATGAACAAAACCTATAAAGCAGCTATCGCGTTACCAGACAGTTATTCTAAAAGTAAAGCCGATTTTCCGGTTTTGTATTTGCTGCATGGTGGGTTTGGGCACTTTAACGACTGGCTGCTTAAAACGCCGGATAAAATGTTGGTACGTAACCTGGCCGATCAGTACAATATGATTATTGTAATGCCCGAAGGCGAAATTTTTAGTTACTATATCGATAGCCCGGTAGATCAGAACAGCAAATTCGAAACGTATATCATCAGGGAAGTAATTCCGTATATCGACAGTAAATACCGTACCGTAAAAGACAAAAAAGGCCGCGTGATTACCGGCTTGTCTATGGGTGGGTATGGCTCGTTATATCTATCCACTAAACATCCCGACCTTTTTGCTGCGGCAGGTTCTATGAGCGGAGCTTTAGATCCTAACATGACTACCTGGAACCTTACGCCCGAGCGGTTTAATGGTTTATCTAAATTTCTTGATAAAATCATGGGGCCTATGACACCCGATAATTATCTGCCATATTCGATTGTTAACATGGCCGATCAGATTCGCAGAAACGGGCTGCCGATAGTAATGGATATAGGGGTTGAAGATTTTTTACTGGAGCCCAATCGCGAACTGCATCGCAGGCTGGTATACAATCATACCCTGCATAATTATACAGAACGGCCCGGTGGCCATACCTGGGACTTTTGGCAGGATGCGTTGCCCGGGCAAGTATTATTTTTTAGTAAAGTTTTGAAAGCCAACAGCACGGCAGTTAAATAAAAACTTAGCGTATAAAACCAAAATGCTATCATTACTTGGCTTTTTAACTATCTGCGTTTTTTTGGGTTTGATCCTTACCAGGCGGTTGTCTGTGTTGCTTTCATTGATTTTGGTGCCTGTGATATTCGCGTTGATTGGCGGTTTCGGGTCAAAGGAGGTTGGTGAAATGGTATTAAGCGGGATTAAACAGGTGGCTCCTACGGGTATTCTCCTGATCTTCGCCGTGTTATATTTTAGCCTGATGATAGATGCAGGGCTTTTCGACCCGATTGTAAGCGGTATCATTCGCCTGGCTAAGGGCGACCCGCTTAAAATAACTTTAGGCACAGCTATTTTAGCCATGCTGGTTCACCTGGATGGAGATGGTACGGCCACGTTTATGATCACCATTACAGCATTGTTACCAATTTACAAAAAGTTGGGGATAAAAAAGCTGATACTGCCATGTATCGTAGCGCTTAGTGTTGGCGTAATGCACCTGGTGCCCTGGTCGGGTACAGTGGCCAGGGCCTTGAACGTTATGAAAACCGATCCTGCGCAACTGATCATTCCTGTGCTGCCATCTATGGCAGGCGGAATACTTTGGGTGCTGTTCGTTTCATACTGGCTCGGCAAAAAGGAACGGAAAAGGTTAGGTATTGTTCAACTTAATTATAACCATAACCAGGAACTTTCAGATGCACAAAAAGAAAGCCGCCGCCCGGGCTTATTCTGGTTCAACACCGTTTTAACAATTAGTTTGATCTCAGCGCTCATCTTATCGCTGGCTCCGCCGTCGGCTTTATTCATTATAGGTTTTGCAGTGGCGATCCTGATCAATTACCCGTCGCAAGCCGAACAAAGAAAAAGGATACAGGCACATGCTACTAATGTATTTTCAGTTTCAATTATAGTTTTTGCGGCAGGGGTGTTTTCCGGTATTCTTATGGGGACTAAAATGATTGATGCCATGGCATTGTCGGTTGTTTCAATTGTTCCTAAGGAGCATGCCGGCCACCTGCCGGCGTTGGTGGGTTTTACAAGCATGCCATTAAGTTTGGTTTTTACGCCGGATGCTTATTATTTCGGGGTAGTTCCCGTTTTAAAAACAGCCGCCATTCATTATGGGTTAAACCCGGTGGAAATAGGCCGGGCGGCAATTTTAGGACAGATGACAACCGGCTTCCCCTTAAGCCCTTTAACGGCCTCAACTTTTATTTTAGTGGGATTGTCGGAAGTTGAACTGGCAGATCATCAAAAATTCGCTTTTAAGTGGGCGTTCGGCACAACAGTTATCATGACGATCATAGCCATGTTAACCGGTGCGATAAGTATATAAATAATTATTTAATACCCTTTTCCGCTGTTTGATACTTCCGCGGATGACCGAGTAAAAATGAAACATAAAGATAAAGTTCGGATAGGTTGCGGGGCGGGCTTTTCGGGTGACCGGATTGAACCCGCGCTGGTTTTAGCCGAAAAGGGAGACCTCGACTACCTGGTACTGGAGTGCCTGGCCGAGCGTACCATTGCCCTGGCACAAAAAAGAAAAGCAGCAAATCCTGCGCATGGTTACGATCCTTTATTGGAGCGCCGCATAGAACTATTGCTGCCGTTACTCAAAAAAAACAAAATACGGCTCATTACAAATATGGGTGCTGCAAACCCTGTAGCAGCGGCAGATAAAATTATCGATATAGCAAAAAAACAAGGGATAGCTATCAAGGTTGCCGCTGTTACCGGCGACGATGTTCTGGAACATATCGGCGGCGATGAGATTGCTATGGAAACAGGGAACCCGGTTTCGCTTTCGGGGCCGGTTATTTCAGCCAACGCCTATTTGGGTGCAGATGCTATCTTACCGGCACTGGAAACAGGTGCAGAAATTATCGTAACCGGCCGTGTAGCCGATCCATCGCTTTTTGTTGCTCCGTTGATATATGAGTTCGGTTGGTCTTTAGATGATGCGGATATTATTGCCAGGGGAACCGTAACAGGTCATTTATTGGAATGCGCCGGACAGATTACCGGTGGTTATTTTGCCGACCCCGTTAAGAAGCCTGTTGATAATATGGCCACACTGGGGCACCCTTTTGCAGATGTATACGCCGATGGTTGCGCCAGCATCAGCAAGGTGGACGGAACGGGGGGAAGTATAACTTTATCAACCGCTAAAGAACAATTGCTGTATGAGGTAACCAATCCGTATACATATATAACGCCCGATGTATCGGCAGATTTTACCACGGTATATTTAAAACAGGAGGGGAAGGATTGTATTAAAGTGAGCGGAGGCAGTGGTCGTAAAAAGCCTTCTGCATTAAAAGTAAGCATCGGTTATAAAGCAGGTTTCACCGGTGAAGGTGAAATTACCTATGCGGGTGCCAATGCATTGGAGAGAGCAAGCCTGGCAGGCGATATTATCAAGCAACGTTTAGCCAATAAATTTCCCGGGATCAGGGTGGACTATATCGGCCATACATCTGTGCATCCATCATCATTGTCAAACGGGTATCAACCTTACGAAGTGCGTTTGCGCATATCCGGCCGGGCTACAACCGCCGATGAAGCAGCGATAATAGGTGAAGAGGTAGAGTCGTTATATACCAACGGTCCGGCGGGCGGCGGTGGGGTGCGGAAATACGTAAATGAGGTAATCGGTATCGTGTCGGTGCTGATAGACAGGAGTAAAGCCAAATCATCAGTAATATTGAAAAGTTATGAGCATTAAACTTTATGACATAGCGCACAGCCGTGCCGGAGATAAGGGTAACACACTTATATTATCGTTGATTCCTTACGACGAGAAAGATTATGAACTGTTACGGAGCCTGGTGACCGCCGACAAAGTAAAACAACATTTTAAAGGAGCGATACTTGGCGAAATAGTCAGATATGAGTTGCCTAATATTTCTGCTTTGCAGTTTGTATGCCAGCAGGCTTTGGCGGGTGGGGTTACAACGTCTTTAGTAATGGACACACATGGAAAAACACTGAGTTATGCGCTGTTGGAGATGAATATGGATACCTCTCAAATCTCTCATATTTGATTTTTAATTCCATTGCTTATGAAATCGTTGATAAATCATACCGCTAAACGGCTTAGATATGTCCACATCGGCGTCAATTATCAAACAAAGTGCAAAACCGCTTCAGGTCGTCAATAAAATTGGTTCGTGTATACGATGGCTTTGTTGATTTTATGATCCGAATTTCCCCTGGATATTTTCTTCCGGATATTTTTTTAACTCTATATAACTATCCCATTATCTGGTAGTTAATTTAAAATAAGTATTCCTTTTTTACTACTCCCATCATAATTTTTTTGATATTTTCGGCTAACTATCCTAAGCCATATTATGAAGTTAACCTCATTCAGGACATTATTCATCATAGCAATTATGCTGATAATGCCCCAAATGGTATGGCCGCAATTGCTTAAGCAACATGCTATCGACTCGTTGAAAAACCTGATCGGCAAAGCAAGAGCAGATACAGACAAGATCTTGTTGTTAACCAAGCTTTCACGAATCTATTTTAACATTGAGCCGGATAATGGAATTTCTTTTGGGAAGAATGCACTGACTATGTCTGAAAAAATAGGCTGGAAAAAGGGCATCGCACTGGCAAATAATTCTTTAGGATCAAACTACTGGGCAAAATACGAGTTTAATAAGGCACAGGATTATTATATAATAACGCTCAAGATTGCAGAAGAGATAGGTGATGACGGACTTATGGCGAAAGCCCTGCTTAATATAGGCGTATGTTATGAAGCCGAGACCAATTACCCTAAGGCTGTAGAGTACTATCAAAAAAGCTTAATCCTTTTTAAAAAAGTTGGTAACTACGAAATGATTATTGGTTGCATAAGCAATATTGCAGGCAACTACCTGATGCGGCAAAAGTTTCAGGATGCTATAAGTTTTTATAATCAGGCCCTACAAATAGCAATTCGCAATAAAGATGATGTCCGGACCAACTTCTTCTACCAAAAAATAGGTATGGTTTATTCAAATACCGGCGCTTTTGATAAGGCGTTTCAATATTATAAAAACGCATTACCTTTTTTAATTAAAACCGGTAATAACGAAGACCGGATGACCTATGCCGCGGGGCTTGGCGAGATCTACCTTAAAAGCAAAAATTACAAAGCTGCAATCAGCCAGTTTCAAAAAGCTTTAAAGTTGTTAAATGATTATCCCGGCCGTAATGCCTCTGGCCTAACGGGTAACTATTATGGTAATATAGGCGAAGCCTACTATGGGTTGGCAAAAAATGCTTCGGGCAATGAACGTTTCAGGAGTAATTATATAAAGCAGGCTGTGCTTAATTTAGAAAAAGCCGTGCAAATAAATTCGGCCATTAATTATAAAGAAGGTTTGATTACTGCATTAAAAGACTTGTCGGACGCCAAATTATTTCAGCATGATATTGTAGGAGCTTTTGCCGATTACAGGCGATATGTTACCCAAAAAGATAGTTTATTTGGCGAGGAAAAGGACAATGAGTATAACAAACATGAACTGGCTTTTGAATATGCAAAAAAGCGCGACTCATTAAATTTTGCCAATAAACTGCAAAATATCGCGTTAGCGCAGGCAAAAGCTCAAAATGATAACAGGTTAAAACAGCAGTCGCTTTATGCAATTGCTGCTATCCTTGTGCTGTCGTTGGTTTCCTCCTATTTTATTTTTAAAACCCGCATTCAAAAAATAAACTTTAAGAATGAGCTAACTAAAGAGAAGCTGGGCTTGCAGTTAAAACAGATCTCGTTCGAAAGCCGGTTGAACGATCTCCGTCTCGAATCGCTGAAATCGCAGATGAACCCGCATTTTATTTTTAATTGCCTCAACTCTATCAGATATTATGTAGAGATAAACGAAACCGATGCCGCTTCGGTGTATATCACAAAATTTTCAAAATTAATAAGGTACATCCTTGATGGCGCGAGGGCCGAAAAGGTAAGCCTTGCCGCCGAAATAGAAGTGATCAGGCTATACCTGGATATGGAGCAAATGAGGTTGAAGGAAAAATTACATTATGAGCTTCATTTAACAAACAATTTAAATCCGGAGGTTATTGAATGTCCTTCCCTGCTAATCCAGCCTTATGTAGAAAACGCAATCTGGCACGGCATCATGAATAAATCAGGAGGAGGGATGGTGAAGATCGACGTAAAAAGATCGGTTGATGGAAACTACCTGGTTATAACCGTGGCCGACAATGGGGTAGGGAGACAGAAGGCCGCCGAAATACGAAACAGGAATTTTCAGCATAAATCTCATGCCAGTGCTTTAAACAATGAAAGGATAAATATGTTTAACGCTAAATACAATGCAAAAAATGAGGTTGTTATCAGCGATTTAAAAGATCCTGAAAATAATCCCCGTGGTACCCTGGTAACTATTAAACTGCAATTTAATGAAACCTTTAAAAACAGTAATTATTGACGATGAAGCCGACGCAGTGAACCTGCTGAAATTGCAGCTGGTAAAGTATTGCCAGTTAAGCGATATCACTACATACACCAATTCGTCGCTTGCATTGGAGGCATTAAGAAAATCGCCGCCCGATTTGCTTTTTCTTGATATTGAAATGCCTTTAATAAATGGCTTTGAATTGCTGCAGGAGCTGATGCCCATCGGGTTTCAGGTAATATTTACCACCGCTTATAACCAATATGCAATAAAGGCATTTAAGTTTAATGCAGTTGATTATTTGATAAAACCGATAGATACAGATGATTTGATGGCTGCTGTTTTACGTGTTCAAAACAAAAGAGCTTTAAACGCCAAAACGCTAAAAACTGTACAAAAACAAATTAAAGGCACTACGATAGATAAGATGGCCATATCCACCCATGAGGGCGTCTCTTTTATTGATTTAAACGAAATTATTTACGCCGAGGCCGACAGTAATTACTCAACCCTCGTTTTAATTAATGACAGGCGCTTTGTAATTTCTAAAACATTGAAAGATTTGCAGGAATTACTGGAGGAAAGCCATTTTTTACGTATTCATCGCCAATATATCATCAACCTTAATCATTTAAAACACCTCGATCGTACAAAATCATTGCTTACTATGGCAAACAAACACGAACTAAGCATTGCGCGCGATCAGAAGGATAAACTGATGGAGATGTACAAATGGTTATAGCGCCTTAAACACTGCCGGAATAATTTGCATAAAAACCTTTTCTTTTCAATTTTCCCCGCTAAATATTTTTACCGTTCATCCCCCGATAGCGGCAGTTTACTCATTCAAATATAAACTGAAACGGTTAATATCTACTTTAACACACCTGTTACAAAAAGGCATTTTGAGCTGATTTGTTTGGCTTTAATTTATTGACTTTCAGTTAATTAAATTAAAGTGTAATATGTTTCTCTCAAGTTATTCAGCACACTGTTTCAGGTAAGTTATTGAAATTTTTTCTTGTTGCGATTTTGATTTTTTGCATAAGAAGAGATTTCATTTAATACATATTCATTAAACCGGATCTTATTATGAGGAAACTTTTACAAGCTGTTACGTCGCTGTTTGCTATCAGCTGTTTTGCAACTGTTTTTGTACAGGCCCAAACCCAAACACCCCCCGTTTTTACTTATGCCAGCCCGCAAAATTATACCGTAGGCACTGATATTGGCACGCTTAAGCCGGTAAGTACGGGCGGTATTGTAGCGCCGGCCTTTTATGGGCAAACATCAACATTGGTTACTGGTTTCAGTACCAATTTGGGTATTGTTACAGATTCGGCACGAAACATTTATATAGCAGATGTAAACAATAACCTTATTAAAAAGATTAGCCCTACAGGTGTTATTACCCGGTTTGCAGGTAACGGAACCGCAGGTTTTGTAAATGGTACCGGTTCGGCTGCAAGCTTTAGCGGTCCGGTTGGCCTGGCAATTGATGCATCCGGCAATTTATATGTAACAGAAACGGGTAATAACGCTATCCGGAAAATAAGCCCTTACGGTGTGGTAACAACACTGGCAGGCAGCGGTACAGCAGGGGCTACCAACGGTACGGGCGCTGCAGCTAAATTTTACAGTCCGGCTGGTATTGCTGTGGATAATAGCGGGAATGTGTATGTATCTGATACTTACAACAACCTGATCAGGAAAATCACTTCTGCGGGTGTGGTAAGCACTCTGGCAGGCAATGTATCCGGCGGATATAAAGACGGAACAGGAACTGCTGCAAGTTTTCTCAATCCGGTAGGGATTACCGTTGATGCCGCAGGCAACCTGTATGTTGCCGATGCCGGGAACAATGTGATCAGGAAGATAACTGCTGCGGGTGTAGTTACCACGCTGGCGGGTAACCCTGTAAACCCCGGTTCAATAAATGGCAACGGTATGGCGGCCTCATTCAACGGCCCGCAGGGGATCACTATTGATTTGTCCGGAAATCTTTACGTGGCCGAGGTTTATAACAATTTAATAAGGATGATCACTCCGGCGGGTGTTGTAAGCACTCTTGCCGGCGGAGGTTCGGGAAGTACCGACGGCATTGGCGCAACAGCAGGTTTCCAAAGCCCAACCGGTATCACCATAGATCAGTCGGGATCACTTTATATTACTGAGTACTATGATATCCGTAAACTGTCGTTAACCGGCTATACTGTTAATCCTGCCTTACCGGCTGGTTTAAACTTCGATGTTACCACCGGCACAATAAGCGGAACGCCATTACTGGCAAAAGCTGCCGGTAATTACTTAATTACAGGTTATAATGCGGCCGGTAACGGTACGGCAACTGTTAATATCACGGTTACCGGTAGCCTGCAAACACCAACGCCCGCTGTAAAAGCTCCGGTAATAACTTATGGCGGTGCGCAAAGTTATACGGTTGGTACGGCTGTAAATGCTTTAACGCCTACCAATACAGGCGGAGTTGTCCCGGCAAACCCATATGGCCAAACCACTACGCTCGCAACAGGCTTTGGCGATTCATACAGTGTAGTGGCTGATGCAGCAGGTAATATTTATTATGCCGATGCCAGCTATAATGTTATCCGCAAGGTATCTCCGGCGGGTATCAAAAGCATATTTGCAGGTAGTGGCAGCGCCGGCAAAACAAATGGTACCGGTACTGCGGCCAGTTTCAATAATCCGCAGCGGATGGCTTTAGACGCCGCCGGCAATATTTATGTTGCGGATATGGGTAATAATCTTATCCGTAAAATTACTCCGGCTGGTGTTGTAACTACCTTTGCAGGTAATGGCAAAGCAGGCCGCAGCGATGGCACCGCTGCAACAGCAAGCTTTAACGGCCCGGCCGGTATAGCCATCGATTTGTTTGGAAATATTTACGTTGCCGATAACATCACTCACCTTATTCGTAAAATCAGCGCATCAGGTATTGTTACTACGCTTGCAGGCAGCGGCTCGCCGGGATATGCTGATGGCACCGGTTCGGCAGCGAGTTTTTATAATCCTGCAGGGATGGCCGCAGATGCTTTATGTAACCTTTATGTAGTTGATGTAAATAATAATTCAATCCGTAAAATCACTCCTGCCGGTGTTGTAACCACGCTGGCCGGTTCGCCAAATATAGGGGCTGTAAATGGCACCGGTAGCAACGCAAGTTTTTACAACCCGGAGAGTGTGGCAATTGATGCTATAGGTAATTTATATGTTGCCGATATGTATAATCATTTAATCCGTAAAGTAACGCCTGCCGGTGTAGTGAGCACAGTTGCCGGAGGCGGTTACGGATCAAATGATGGTACAGGCACGGCTGCCGGTATCAGCAATCCCGAAGGAATTACAATTGATGCTGCCGGGAATTTATATGTTGCCGATGGCGGCACTATCCGCAAAATAACCACAACAGGTTATGCAATTAATTCAGTTTTACCTGCCGGATTAACATTTGATAATACCACAGGTGTTATCAGCGGTACACCGCTTTTGGCAAAAGCAGCCTCATCTTATAGTATTTCGGCATATAATTTAGGGGGAAGCAGTACAGCCGCTGTAAGTATTACGGTAACCGGTGCCTTAACCGCACCTGCCGCGCCTGTAAAAGCACCTGTAATAAGCTACACAGGGCCTCAAAGCTATACAGCCGGTACAACCATCAGCAACCTGGCACCTGCAAATACCGGCGGAGTAGTTCCGGCATTTTCATACGGACAAACCACTACCCTGGCTACCGGTTTTGGAAATGCCTGGGGGATAATAAGTGATGCCGCGGGCAACGTATATTACTCGGATGCGGGTATCAATGTTATCCGTAAGGTTACGCCTGCCGGTGTAAGCAGCATTTTTGCGGGTAGCGGCACGCCTGGTTTGGTAAATGGAACCGGCACCGCCGCAAGTTTCAACAATCCTCAGCGTATGGGAATGGATGCCGCGGGTAATATTTACCTGGCCGATCTTGGCAATAACGTTATCCGTAAAATTACCCCGGCCGGCGTAGTAAGCACATTTGCCGGCAGCGGCATATCTGGCAGAAATGATGGTACAGGCGCAGCGGCAAGCTTTAACAGCCCGGCAGGTATCGCGGTTGACAGATTCGGTAATGTATACGTATCGGATTCGGGCAGCGGACTTATCCGTAAAATCAGTCCTGCCGGAATAGTAACCACACTTGCCGGCAGCGGATCGGCCGGATACGCTGATGGCACCGGCAATGCTGCAAGCTTCAACGTGCCGGCCAGCCTGGCGGTTGATGGCTTATGCAACCTTTACGTAGCCGACGTATCAAATAATATTATCCGTAAAATTACTCCGGCCGGCGTTGTAACCACATTTGCCGGTAACCCTACTACAAGCGGATCCGCAAACGGAACCGGTACGGCGGCGAGTTTTTATAACCCGCAAAGCATAGCTATCGATGCTATTGGCAACATCTATGTAGCTGATCAATACAACTACCTCATCCGTAAAATTACCTCTGCCGGTGTTGTAACCACACTTGCCGGAAGCGGAACGGGCGTAACAAGCGACGGCATTGGTCTGGCAGCCCGCTTTGGCAATCCGGAGGGAATAGCTATTGATGCATCAGGGATGCTATATGTTGCCGACGGTAGCAATATCCGTAAAGTTTCGGCTGTAGGTTATGCAATAGGCAGCACTGCTTTACCAGCAGGTTTAACATTCGATGGTACAACCGGCATAATAAGCGGCACACCGCTGCTTGCCAAAACAGCAGCCAGCTATAGCATTACTGCTTACAATACAGGAGGCAGCAGTACTGCAACGGTAAGTATTGCAGCTACTGGTAATTTAACAGCTCCTGCAGCTATCAGTGCTCCGGTTATTACTTATGCCGGTCCGCAAACCTACACCGCCGGTACTGCAATAAGCGCGTTATCGCCTTCAAATACCGGTGGTGCAGTACCTGCGGCCTTATTTGGACAAACAAGTACTTATGCAGGTACCGGTGTGCCCGGAATTACTGATGGTGCTGCTACCGCAGCTACTTTTAATCAGCCAACAAACACTGCGGCCGATTTATACGGAAATGTTTACGTAGCAGATTATAATAATAATATTGTCAGAAAGATAAGTTCTGGCGGTGTGGTGACTACGTTGGCTGGAAGTGGTTCGGCCGGTTATGCAGATGGTACCGGTGCAGCGGCAAGCTTTAATGGCCCGGCGGGCCTCGCGGTTGATGCTTCAGCCAATGTTTACGTAGCCGATTATAATAATCATGTTATCAGAAAAATAACGCCGGCAGGTGTAGTAACTACCGTTGCCGGAGTTGCGGGTTCACCTGGTTACGCTGATGGGGCCGGAACCAGTGCTATGTTTAATAATCCCGGTAACCTGGCTGTAGATGCTTCAAAAAACTTATATGTAAGCGACCAGGGTAACCAGATCATCAGAAAAATTACTTCAGCAGGAATAGTGTCAACGCTTGCAGGCAGCGTAGGTAGTGCCGGATATGCTGATGGTACCGGAACAGCAGCCATGTTTTATACTCCTAACGGCATCGCGGTTGATGCCGGCGGTACTGTATACGTTTCTGATTTTAGCAATAATATAATCAGGAAGATAACAGCGGCAGGTGTAGTAACAACTTTTGCCGGTACTGCCGGAAACTATGGCTATACCGATGGTACAGGCGCAGCAGCAAGTTTCAGCAACCCGGCAGGATTAACGGTAGACAAGGCAGGCAATTTATATGTTGCCGATGCGAGCAATAACCTGATCAGGAAAATTACAAAAACCGGTGTGGTAAGTACATTAGCAGGTAACAATGCTGCCGGGGGTGTTAACGGCAACGGAGTTGCAGCCGGATTTATTAACGGTAATGGCAGCTCTGCATCTTTTAGCGGTCCATGGGGGATTGCCGCCGATTATTTAGGTAATATTTATGTGGCCGACCGTTACAACAACGCAATTCGTAAAATTGCCGCTACAGGATACACTACCGATAATGCCTTGCCTGCCGGATTAACGCTTGATGGCACCACGGGTATTATCAGCGGCAAACCAACAACTCCGCTTGCTGCTACAACCTACAGTATTACGGCTTATAATGGTGGCGGAAGCAGCACAGCTACCGTGAGTATTACAGTTACGGGTACCGCAGTTACAACACCTGCTGTGGCCGCGCCGCAAATTTCATACGCCACTCCAAAAAGTTACCCGGTAGGTACTGTTATCAGTACTTTAAGTCCGGCAAATGCAGGTGGCGCGGTACCGGCAGCTATTTACGCCCAGGTTACAACATTCGCCAATATAGGCTATTATTCCAGGGGAATTGCTTTTGATAAAGCTGGCAATGCATACATATCTTATCAAAATAAAATATTAAAAGTTACCCAAACCGGGGTTGTTTCAACTTTTGCAGGGAATGAAAACGCCGGGGCAACTAATGGTAAAGGCAGCGCAGCAAGTTTCAACGGACCGCAGGGCCTTTGCTTCGATGCTTCCGGCAATTTATATGTAGTAGATAATGGTAATCAATTAATAAGAAAAATCGGCCCTACAGGTGTCGTTACCAACTTTGCGGGTGTGGCCGGAGTAACCGGTGCCAAAAACGGAGCCGCTACCGTAGCCACGTTCTACAATCCGCAGCAACTAACGATAGATGCATCGGGTAATATTTATGTAACCGATGGTTCCAATAATATGATCCGTAAAATTACCGCAGCAGGTGTGGTAAGTACGCTGGCCGGTAATGTTAATGGGGGGTATGCGGATGGTACAGGCGCAGCGGCAACTTTCAGCAACCCGTATGGCATAACAACAGATGCATCGGGGAATTTATATGTAAGCGATCAAAATAATGGGGTAATCCGTAAAATAACGGCGGCCGGCGTTGTAACCACTTTAGCGGGTACTGCCGGTGTTGGAGGAGTGCAGGATGGCACCGGTGCAGCTGCAAGTTTTAATAGCCCTGCAGGTCTTGCTATAGATGCCATAGGTAATATTTACGTAGCCGACCAGTATAACTCCCTAATCAGGAAAGTTAGCTCTGCGGGTGTTGTAACCACGCTTGCCGGTAATGGTACTACTTCAGCAACCGATGGGGTAGGCCTCACCGCAAGTTTCTACTACCCGCTGGCCCTGGCTATCGACGGCTCAGGCAACCTGTACGAAACAGACTATAACAACACCCTTCGCAAAATTTCGTTAAACGGATACATACTAACAGGTACCCTGCCTGCCGGTTTAACTTTTGATGGCACCACAGGAGCAATCAGTGGTACACCGGTACTGGCATCGGCTGCGGCAAATTATTCTGTTACGGCTTACAATGCCGGCGGAAGCAGCACCGCTATTGTTAACATAGCTGTTACCGGCAGCATAACACCGCCGGCAAACCCCGTTCAGGCACCGGTTATCAGTTATACAACGCCGCAAAGCTATACAGCGGGTACCGGCATCAGCACATTGAGCCCATCCAATACGGGCGGTGCTGTACCTGCCATGATATATGGGCAAACCAGCAATTTTGTAAATGGTTCTTACTATTCGCATGGTTTAATTACCGATGCTTCGGGCAACGTATATTTTACTGCCAACAATCAAATTATTAAGGCTACACCTGCCGGGATAACCAATGTAATAGCCGGTAACGGTAACGCGGGCTTTATCAATGATACCGGTACCGCGGCCAGTTTTAACAATCCGCAGGGAATGGCCATAGATGCGGCAGGTAATATTTATGTAGCCGACGGCAATAACAACATGATCAGAAAGATCACCCCAGGCGGTGTTGTGAGTACACTTGCCGGCAGTGTTACCGCCGGGCGTAGTGATGGCCCGGGCGCATTAGCCGGTTTCAACGCACCTCAGGGAGTAGCGGTGGATGTTTACGGCAATGTTTATGTTACAGACGCAGGAAATAACCTGATCCGCAAGATCAGTGCTTCGGGTGTTGTAAGCACGCTTGCCGGCAACTCGGCGGGCTATGCCAACGGCACTGGTACGGCTGCAAGCTTCAATACCCCATACGGTATAACGATAGACGCGTCCGGCAATTTATATGTGAGCGATCAGGCCAACCAGGTAATCAGGAAAATCACTCCTTCTGGCGTTGTAACTACTTTGGCGGGCAATGCAGGAAATTCAGGCGCTACAAACGGCACAGGTGCGGCAGCTACATTCAGCAGCCCGGCCGGTTTGACTATAGATGCGGTAGGTAATATCTACGTAGCCGACCAGTATAATTCACTGATCAGGAAAATCACCCCGGCCGGTGTTGTAAGCACACTTGCAGGCAACGGCACTACGGGCGCGACCAATGGGGTAGGGGTAACATCAAGTTTCTACTACCCATTGGCTTTGGCCATTGATGGTTCCGGTAATTTGTACGAAACGGATAATAACAATCTTGTTCGTAAAATTTCATTAAATGGCTACACGTTAACCGGTACATTACCGGCAGGTTTGAACTTTGATGGTACAACCGGAGCTATCACCGGTACTCCTGTATTGGCGTCGGCAGCAGCAAACTATTCCGTTACTGCCTATAATATGGGCGGAAGCAGTACTACCACGGTAAACATAACAGTAACAGGTACCATAACACCGCCGGTAAATCCTGTTAATGCACCGGTTATCACTTACGCTACACCACAAAGTTATGCGGCTGGTGTTAGCATCAGCACACTAAGCCCATCCAATACGGGAGGGGCTGTACCTGCCATGATATACGGACAAACCAGCAATTTTGTAACAGGTTCAAACTATTCACATGGTTTAATTACCGATGCTTTGGGTAACGTATATTATAATGTCAATAACCAGATTGTTAAAGTTACATCTGCTGGAATAACCAGCGTATTGGCAGGCAATGGCAATGCCGGTTTCATCAATGATACCGGTACTGCGGCCAGCTTTAATAATCCGCAGGGTATGGCTATCGATGCAGCGGGCAATATTTACGTAGCCGATGCCAATAATAATATGATCAGGAAGATAACCCCGGCCGGTGTTGTAACTACACTTGCAGGCAGCGTTGCTCCCGGACGTAATGACGGCCCGGGTACCTTAGCCGGTTTCAACGCGCCCCAGGGGGTAGCGGTGGATGCTTATGGAAATGTTTATGTAACTGATGCCGGCAACAACCTGATCCGTAAAATCAGCGCTTCGGGTATTGTGAGTACCCTTGCAGGTAGCTCAAACGCCGCTTTTGCAAACGGCGCGGGTGCGGCGGCAAGCTTTAATACGCCGGCTGGTATAACGATAGATGCATCAGGAAATTTATATGTAAGTGATCAGACAAACCAGGCAATCAGGAAAATTACTCCTGCAGGTGTTGTAACTACCCTGGCGGGCAGCGCGGGAAATGCGGGCGCAACAAATGGTACAGGAACGGCGGCCAAATTCAGCAGCCCTGCCGGTTTGACGATAGATGCAGTTGGTAATATCTATGTAGCCGACCAGTATAATTCATTGATCAGAAAAATAACTCCGGCCGGTGTTGTAACTACGCTTGCCGGTAACGGTTCAACCGGGGCTATCAATGGGATAGGGGTAACATCAAGTTTCTATTACCCGCAGGCTTTAGCTATTGATGGCTCTGGTAATTTATACGTAACAGATTACAACAATACCCTTCGCAAAATTTCACTAAACGGTTATACGCTTACAGGTGGGGCTTTACCCGCAGGTTTAACTTTTGATGGTACAACAGGTTCGATAGTGGGTACTCCGCTTACCGCCGTGGCTGCAAAAAGCTATACCGTTACCGCTTACAATACCGGTGGAAGTAGTACTGCTACCGTAAGTATAGCAGTAACCGGTACAGCAGTAGCGCCCGCTACGCCAACTGCACCTGTTATCAGCTATGCCACTCCGCAAACTTACGCTGTCGGGATCCCGATAACTCCGCTTGCTCCGGCAAATACCGGCGGTGCTGTGCCTCCTTCTATTTATGGGATTACAGGTCCGTTTGCCGGAGGTGGCCCGGGCGGCAGCGTTGATGGTATTGGTGTTAACGCCAGTTTCAATGCCATTAATGGTACAGCAACCGATATTTATGGAAATGTTTATATAGCAGATGCAGGGGCTTACACCGTTAAGCGGATAACCCCTGCAGGTTTTGTTACAACCCTTGCAGGCAGCGGTAACCAGGGATTGGTAAACGGAACAGGCACAGCCGCAAGCTTCGGTTATATGACAGGTATTGCTGTTGATAAAAGCAGCAATGTTTACGTTACCGATCAAAACAACCAGGTAATCCGCAAAATTACTCCGGCAGGGGTTGTGAGTACTTTTGCAGGCAATGGCAATTATGGTGTGGTAAATGGCTCGGCTACTGTAGCTGGTTTTGCTAACCCTACAGTTATTACCGCAGACAAATCCGGTAACTTATATGTGGTTGATTATAGTAATCTTTTAATCAGAAAGATCACATCGGCCGGAGTGGTATCAACTTTTGCAGGTAACACTTCCGGCGGCTTTACTAATGGTACAGGTACTGCCGCAGGTTTTGGTTCGATAAGGGGAATAGCGGCTGATGCGTTGGGCAACTTGTACGTAACTGATGCCGGTAATAATGCCATCAGAAAAATCACCACTGCAGGGGTAGTAACTACACTTGCAGGTAACGGAAATGCCGGTTTTGCTGATGGTTCAGGTTCGGCAGCACGTTTTAATAATCCAGGTGGTATCACAGTAGATGCAGGCGGCAATATTTATGTTGCAGATGAAGGTAACAGCCTCATCCGTAAAATAACGCCGGCCGGTGTTGTTACAACCATAGCAGGCGATGGTAACCAAACACAAATTGATGGCATAGGCCAGGCAGCAAGCTTTGCAGATCCTTCTAATCTTACAGTAGATAACTCGGGTAACCTATACGTGGTTGACGGCGGAAACATCATCAGAGAGATAAGTATTAACGGTTATACCAATAGCGCGCCTCTTTCTTCGGGCCTGAATTTTGCCGGTACAACGGGTATTATTTCGGGTACCCCAACAGCGGCTTCACCAGCAACAACTTATACCATAAAAGGTAATAACAGTGCCGGTACGGGTACGGCAAATTTAACCATCACGGTAATCTATCCACCGGTAGTAACCACCACCGCGCCGGTAACGACTTTTGCTTCGATGGGTGATGTGACGCCTGTGCCCGTTGTTATAGATGGTGGTATTACAGTTACAGATTTAAGTAAAACTGTATTGGCAAATGCAAACGTTTCAGTAACCGGTAATTTTGTTGCCGGCCAGGATGTGCTTGCGTTTACGCCAAATGCGGCTACAATGGGTAATATTGCAGGAACATATAACGCAACTACAGGTGTTTTATCTTTAACCTCGGCCTCATCAACAGCAACGTTGGCACAATGGCAGGCAGCTTTGCAATCTGTTACCTATAATAACTCAAACAATGTTGCGCCTAATGTAGCCAGCCGTACAATAAGTTTTACAGCTAATGATGGTTTGTTTACCAGTGCGCTTGCTACCAAAACAGTTGGATTAACGTATACGCCATCTTCAAACGCGAAATTAAGTAGCTTAGGCATTAGTGCAGGTACTTTAAGCCCAGCTTTTGCTTCGCTCACTAACAGCTATACGGCTACGGTTAGCAACACAGTATCATCAATTACCGTTGTGCCGGTAACAGCAAGTGCCAATGCTACATTAACTGTTAATGGAAATACAGTGCAAAGTGGCGCTACATCAGCTGCTATCCCGCTTAACGTTGGTGACAATACTATAACTACCGTAGTTACAGCGCAGGACAAGGCAACTGTTTTAACCTATACCGTTACTATAACACGGAATGCCGCCCAGGTGATTACTTTCAACCCAATTGCTGCTACTACTTATGGTACGGCAGATTTTGCACCGGGCGCTACAAGTACCAATTCAACCATACCTGTAACTTATACCAGCAGCAACACCGCTGTCGCAACCATCAGCGCATCGGGCAACATTCATATTGTAGGCCTCGGAACCACCAACATCACAGCCTCGCAGGCGGCGGGTGCTAATTTTGATGCCGCAACTCCGGTTGTAGTACCGCTTACTGTAAACGCGGCGGCGCTTACCATTACGGCTTCAAACCAGTCAAAAAGCTATGGTTCTGCTAATCCAACCCTTACAGTTACTTATGCCGGTTTTGTAAATGGCGATACCCAGGCAGTTTTAACTACACAGCCAACAGTAAGCACAACCGCTACCACTGCTTCGGCCGCGGGTAATTATCCTATTACTGCATCAGGCGCGGTTGCAGCTAATTATACCATAACTTATAAAGCAGGTACTTTAACAGTAAACCCTGTTGTGTTGAGTGTTACCGCTAACAATCAAACCAAAACATACGGCGCCGCTAACCCTGCGCTTACGCTTACTTATTCGGGCTTTGTAAATGGTGATACGCAAGCGGCATTTACCACGCTGCCTACTGCAAGCACCGGCGCTTTAACAAGCTCGGGCGTGGGCACTTATTCTATTAATGTTTCGGGAGGAGTATCAGCAAATTATACGGTTAGTTATACTTCGGGAGTTTTAACGATAAGTAAAGCAGGATTGGTGATCACTGCCGATAATCAAACCAAAACATACGGTACTGCTAATCCAACACTTACAGCAAGTTACGCCGGTTTCGTAAATGCTGATAACGCTGCAAATTTATTAACGCCGCCTGTTTTAAGCACAACTGCTACTACAACTTCGGCCGTTGGAACTTATCCTATTACTTTGAGCGGAGCCACATCCAACAATTATAACATTACTTATAAACAAGGTACGCTCACTATTACGCCGGTAACGCTAACCTTTAACCCGATACCTGCTAAAACCTATGGCGCCACTGATTTTGCGCCAGGGGCTGCAAGTACAGCATCAATAAGTTATAGCAGCAGCAATACGGCCGTTGCAACTATAGTATCAGGAAATGTGCATATAGTTGGTGCCGGTACATCAACCATAACGGCAAATAACGGCACGTCTACTTCATCGCAAACTTTGTCTGTAAGTCCGGCTGTGTTAACCATAACTGCTAACAATCAAATTAAAGCAGCGGGAGATGCCAACCCTGTATTGACTTTAAGTTATTCGGGTTTTGTAAATGGCGATACCCAGGCAGTACTCACTACGCAGCCAACGGTAACAACTACAGCTACTACAACTTCAATAGCAGGTAATTATCCGATCACGGTGAGCGGAGCAGCCGCTGCCAATTACAGCATCTCGTATGTTGCAGGTACATTAACTGTTACTTCGGCACCGTTGGCATTCGCCGCTATTCCGGCTAAAACCTATGGCGCGGCCGATTTTAACGCGGGTGCAACCAGCGGCTCAGCAATTACTTATACAAGTAGCAACACCGCGGTAGCAACTATCGTATCGGGCAATATTCATATTGTTGGTAAAGGTACATCAACCATAACAGCTACAAGCGGTTCATCAAGCTTAGCGCAAACCTTAACGGTAAACGCGGCGACATTAACTATTACGGCTGTAAATCAAACCAAAATAGCGGGTGCTGCCAATCCAACATTAACAGCAAGCTACAGCGGTTTTGTAAACAGCGAAACATCGGCAGTGTTAACTACAAAGCCTACGCTGGCAACCACAGCCACTACATCATCCGCGGTTGGTAGCTATCCGATAACTGTGAGCGGTGCCGCAGCCGCCAATTACAGTATTACTTACGTTGCGGGTACATTAACAGTTACAGCGTCGCCTTTAACATTCGCGGCTATTCCAGCCCAAACCTATGGTGCGGCTGATTTTAGCCCGGGCGCAACAAGCGGTTCGGCAATTACCTATACCAGCAGCAATACCTCGGTAGCAACCATCGTATCGGGTAATATCCATGTTGTTGGGGCCGGTACATCAACCATAACAGCTACAAGCGGATCATCAAGCTTAACACAAACCTTAACGGTGAATCCGGCTGCCTTAACAATAGCAGCCTCAAATCAAACCAAAACATACGGAGCTGCTAACCCTGCATTAGTTGCAACCTACACAGGTTTTGTAAACGGCGAAACGCAGGCGGTACTCACAACACAACCAACACTATCAACAACTGCCACTACTTCATCAGTTATTGGCTCATATCCAATAACGGCAAGCGGGGCAGTTGCGGCCAATTATACTATTAGCTATACAGCAGGTACATTAACAGTTGGCAAGGCAAGCCTAACAATTACTGCTGCTAATAAAACCAAAACAGTTGGTGCCGCTAACCCGACATTGACCTTAACTTATACGGGGTTTGTAAATGGCGAAACATCAACAGTATTAACAACGCAGGCTAAAGCAACAACAACTGCTACCACAGCTTCGCCTGCCGGCACTTATCCAATTACAGTGAGCGGTGCTGTAGCGGCCAATTATAACATTACGTATGTTGCAGGCACACTAACTGTGACCGCCGCACCGTTAACATTTGCTGCTATCCCAACCAAAACTTATGGCACAGCCGACTTCAGTCCCGGCGCAACCAGCAGTTCGGCAATTACCTATACCAGCAGTAATACGGCGGTAGCTACAATCGTATCGGGCAATATCCATATTGTTGGAGCGGGAACATCAACCATAACGGCTACAAGCGGTTCATCAAGCCTTACGCAAACGTTAACTGTAAACCCGGTTGCGTTAACTGTAATGGCCTTAAATCAAACCAAAACCTACGGTGCCGCTAACCCTTTGTTAACTGCAAGATATACCGGTTTTGTAAATGGTGATACCACCACTTCGTTAACAACTCAGCCTGTTATAACTACAACAGGCACCGCAACTTCGGGAGTAGGTACCTATCCAATAACAGCAAGCGGAGCCGCAGCTAACAACTATACCTTTACTTACACCAACGGAACGTTAACAGTTGGAAAGGCAGCCTTAACTATCACCGCAGTTAATAAAACCAAACTAAGCGGTGCGGCCAATCCTGCTTTAACAGTAACCTATGCCGGTTTTGTAAACGGTGAAACTGAGGCAGTATTGACTACACCGGTCACTATAACCACAACGGCAACCACGGCATCGGCAGCCGGTACTTACCCTATTACCGTAAGCGGAGCCGTAGCGGCTAATTATAACATTACTTTTGTAGCCGGAACCTTAACGGTAAGCGCGTTAGCTGCGCCAAGCATCAGTTATACAAGTCCGCAAAGTTATACATCGGGTACGGCTATAACTGCTTTAACGCCTGTTAACACAGGTGGCGCGGTGCCTAACGCTATATATGGTTTAACTACAACTTTTGCCGGGAGCGGTGCGGCCGGATCTGTTAACGGAACCGGCACAGCCGCCAGTATAAATTACCCGGGGGGAATTGCGTTTGATAAATCAGGCAACGCTTACGTTGCTGAAACGGGGGCAAACCTGATCAGGAAAATAACAACAGCCGGCGTAGTAACCACCTTTGCAGGCAGCGGGGTTAAAGGAAGCACAAACGGAACGGGTACAGCAGCAAGCTTTAGCCAGCCATCGGGCATTGTTGCAGACGCAAGCGGTAACCTGTATGTAACGGATGCCGGTAGTTATTTAATCAGGAAGATAACAACTGCTGGTGTGGTGACAACCTTTGCCGGCAGCGGGGTATCCGGCAGCGCAGATGGAACCGGAACGGCAGCATCTTTCAATTTTCCGGAGCAGATCTCAATAGACGGATCAGGCAATTTATATGTGGCGGATGGGTACTCGACCATCAGAAAAATCACCCCGGCAGGTGTGGTAAGCACTTTACCATATTCGTTTAATTCGCCTTTTGGTGTAACAGTTGATAAAAGCGGCAATATTTATGTATCTGATTTCAGCAACCAGATCTTCAAAATAAGCGGGGGTGTAAAAACGGTATTAGCCGGTAGCGGAGCCGTTGGCGCTGCTAACGGAACCGGGGCTGCAGCTACATTCAATAACCCTAATTTTATTGCTGTTGATGCCTTAGGAAACGTTTATGTTGCAGATAGCAGCAATGGTTTGGTAAGAAAAATTACCCCTTCGGGAGTGGTAACCACTTTAGCAGGAAGCGGCGCGCCGGGAACTGCAAATGGTACAGGCACGGCTGCAAGCTTCAATTTTCCGTTTGGTATAGCAGTTGATGCATCTGGAAACGTATTTATAACAGATGAAACAGGTAACCAGGTAAGGAAAATAGTAGCTACCGGTTACGGTATTAGCCCGGCCTTGCCACCAGGATTATCCATAAATGGCTCAGGTACCATCAGCGGTACACCAGCCTCGGGTGCCAATGCTACAGATTATGCGGTTACCGCTTACAATACAGCAGGTAGCAGCACAGCAAACATTAATATAGCTATCAGCGGTCAAAACACCTACCAGGCTCCGGCGATAAGTTATGCCGGGCCGCAAACATATCCAGTTGGTACGGCAATCACCGCTTTAAATCCGGTAAATACAGGTGGTGTAGTGCCGGCAATAACCTATGCGGGTACAAGTACGCTGAGCGCAACAGTGTTTAACGAGCCACGTGGTGTTGTGGCTGATGCATCAGGCAATGTTTACGTGGCAGAAGAAAACAACCAGCTGATCCGCAAGATTACCGCTGCCGGCGTGGTTTCAACATTGGCTGGCAGCGGGGCAACCGGCTCGGCAGATGGCACAGGTACGGCAGCAAGCTTTAACGATCCTAAGGGTATTGCAATTGATGCATCAGGAAACCTGTATGTTACCGAAACGGGCAGTGATCTCATCCGCAAAATAACACCGGCAGGGGTAGTTACCACATTAGCCGGCAGCGGAAGTGATGGTGCTGCCAATGGCATAGGTGCAGCGGCAAGCTTCTCTTCACCAAAGGGCGCAGCAGTAGATGCCAGCGGCAACGTATACGTGGCCGATGAAGGGAACAACATGATAAGAAAAATCACCCCGGCGGGAGTAGTAACAACATTTGCCGGAACCGGGGCGATGGGCGCGGTTAATGGTTACAGAACAACAGCTACCTTTAGCAACCTGATTGGCATTGCCATTGATGCTTATGGGAACCTGTTTGTTACCGATGGGGTGCTGATAAGGAAGATAACTCCGGCAGGAACGGTGAGCACCTTTGCGGGTAACGGCAATAGTACTGTTGTTGATGGCATTGGCACAGCAGCGGGCTTTGGGGGCCTTGAAGGCATTGGCATTGACAGAGCCGGAAATCTGTTTGTGGCCGATGGCGACCTCGTACGAATGGTAACCCCGGCCGGCGTTGTCACCACTGTAGCCGGAGACGGAAATGAAGACGGTGCACCAACCAATGGCGTTGGTGCTTCTGCAAGCTTCTCGGATATTTACGGTGTTACTGCCGATAAGCTGGGGAACGTTTATGTTGGTGATACCGGCAACGGCCTTGTGCGAAAAATTGTGGTAACCGGCTATACAGTTAGTCCTGCGTTGCCGGCCGGTTTAAAACTGGATGGTAAAACCGGTACCATCAGCGGTACGCCTACTGCCGGTACTGCTGCATCAAACTATGTGATCACTGCCTATAACAAAATTGGCGGGGGGAGTGCAAACCTCAGTATCACCGTAACACAACCATTGAAATTTACAACTATCCCGACCGTAACCTATGGTGCGGCCGACTTCAATCCGGGAGCTACCGGTGGCAGCGGTACGGTTACCTATACCAGCAGCAATACAGCGGTTGCAATAATAGTATCCGGCAAGATCCATACAACCGGGGCAGGAACATCAACCATAACAGCAAGCGACGGGGTTTCGAACTTAACCCAAACCCTTACAGTTGGAAAAGCTGCGTTGACTATTACTGCTGTAAATAAAACCAAAACCGCAGGTGCTGCCAATCCGGTGCTGACGGTAACCTATGCCGGTTTTGTAAATGGCGATACTACATCAGTTTTAACAACACAACCGACAATAACTACCACCGCAACCACCTCATCGGTAGCAGGCACTTACCCAATTACGGTTAGTGGAGCAGTTGGTGCAAACTACGCTATTACTTATGTAAATGGTACATTAACAGTGACAAGCCCGACTGTTGCGGCTCCTGCTATTACCTATCCGGCCACACTAACTTATACGCGTGGTACGGCAATAAGCTCATTGGTGCCGGCAAACAGCGGTGGTGCAGTGCCTGCAACTAACTATGCTCAGGTAAGTGTATTTGCGGGAAATGGAGCATCGGGGGCGCAAAATGGCACCGGTACAGCTGCAAGTTTTCAATATCCTACCGGTTTAACATTTGATCGTTCGGGTAACTTATTTGTTGCCGACTATCTAAATTCAATTATACGAAAGGTGACGCCTACAGGTGTTGTAACAACGTTCGCAGGCGACGCAAATGTGCAGGGGGCAACAAATGGCACCGGAGCGTTAGCGAGCTTTAAATATCCTATAGGTATAACAGCAGACGCAAGTGATAATTTATATGTTGCCGATTTGCAGAACCAGATAATCAGGAAAATAACCCCGGGAGGAGTTGTGACCACGCTGGCAGGAAGCGGCATACAGGGTGCTGTAAATGGTACCGGTACGGCTGCAAGCTTTAAGCTGCCGGTAGGTGTTGCGGTTGATAACAGTGGAAATGTTTACGTTGCCGACCAGGCGAATAACCTGATCCGTAAAATAACGCCGTCGGCAGTGGTTACAACGTTTGCTGGTAGCGGTGCGGCCGGCTCTACTGACGGAACAGGTACGGCTGCCACTTTCTCGGGCCCGGATGGAATAACCATTGATGGCGCAGGTAATTTATACGTTGCAGACGCAGGAACAAAATTGATCAGGAAAATTACACCGGCCGGAGTTGTGACAACTATAGCAGGAAATGGGGCGATAAAGTTTATAACGCCTATGGGACTTACATTAGATGCTGGCGGAAACCTGTATGTAGCAGATTTGAATGGCAATTCAGTTTATAAAATTACAGCTGATGGCCAAATTACCACCCTATCAGATGGTAACGGAGTGCCCCTTTCATTTAACGGGCCCGCGGGACTTAAAATTGACGCAGCCGGAAATTTATTTGTGGCCGGATTTTCAAATCTGATACAAAAAGTTACGCAAACTGGTTATGTTATTAGTCCGGCTTTGCCGGCAGGGTTATCATTTAATGCCACTACCGGTATTATCAGCGGTACCCCAACAGTTGTAAGCGCAACTACAACCTATACCGTTACGGCGTACAATGCCGGCGGTAGCAGCGCAACAACCTTTACTCTGGCTGTTAAAGATCCTTCGGCAGGTTCCGGGGTTCCGGTTATCAGCTACGCCGGACCGAAAGTATATGTTGTTGGAACGGCTATCGCGGCGCTGGCTCCAACCAATACCGGTGGTGCCATTCCGAATGCAATTTATGGTAAGGTAACCACATTTGCAGGTAGTACCACAAGCGGTTCGGCAGATGGTACCGGAACTGCGGCAAGGTTTAACGGAGCCTTAAATGTGGCAAATGATGCGGCGGGTAACGTTTATGTAACAGATCAGATAAATAACCTGATCCGTAAAATCACGCCGGCCGGCGTAGTAACTACCCTTGCAGGCAGCGGAAGCCAGGGCGCCGTAAATGGTAATGGAACCGCGGCAAGCTTTAGTCACCCAACAGGTTTGGCTGTTGATGCATCGGGCAATGTTTACGTAGCCGATCAATCCAACAACCTGATCCGCAAAATTACACCGACAGGCGATGTTACTACATTTGCGGGAAGCGGTAGCCAGGGCGCTGTTAACGGGACAGGAACCGCAGCAAGCTTTAATTTACCAACCGATATCACTATCGACAGTAATGGCAATTTGTATGTAACGGATTTGTTTAACAACCAGATCCGCAAAATAACCCCGGCAGGTGTGGTAAGCACTTTTGCGGGCAGCGGCGTACAGGGATCGGCCAATGGCACCGGTACTGCGGCCAGCTTTAATTATCCAACCGGCATCGCCGTTGATTTAAGCGGTAATTTATATGTGGCCGATCAAAATAATCATAAAATACGCAAAATAACCGCCGCCGGCGTAGTAACAACCTTTGCAGGCGTTGGCACAGCGGGCGCGGTTAATGGCGCAGGTACAGCTGCAAGTTTCTATAATCCGTATGCCGTAGCTGTTGACGGAACCGGTAACGTGTATGTTGCTGATTACAATAACAATATGATCCGTGCAATTAACAGCGCGGGTACAGTAACTACGCTGGCCGGTAAAACAACATCAGGAGCGGTTGACGGAAACGGTACTGCCGCAAGCTTTAACCACCCCGGCGGCCTAAGCCTTGACGGAACAGGCAACCTGTATGTTGCTGATTACTACAATAATGAAGTCAGAAAAATAAATGTTACGGGGTATACCATAAACGCGGCATTACCTACCGGTTTAACCTTTGCTACAGGTACCGGCATCATTACAGGTACACCAACGGTTGCAAAGGCGGCCACTGTTTACACAATTACAGGTTACAATGGCGGAGGGAGCAGCAAAGCTACGCTTAGCTTAACAGTATCGGCTTTTGCTGCACCTGTTATCAGTTATAGCGGTGTTCAAAGCTTTAAAACAAATACGGCAATAACGCCTTTAACGCCAAATAACACAGGCGGTGCTGTACCTGCAACAAATTATGGTTCGGTTAGTACGCTGGCAGGCGTAGCAAGCCAGGCCGGCGCAACCAACGGTGCCGGAACATCCGCTACCTTCAATAACCCGATAGGGGTTGTTTCAGATAGCCAGGGTAACGTGTTTGTGGCCGATAATACCAATAAACTGATCAGGAAGATCACCCCAGCCGGCGTGGTATCCACTTTTGCAGGTACAGTTGGTTCAGCGGTGTCTACAGATGGCACAGGCACGGCGGCAACTTTCCGCAGTCCTTTTGGATTGGCAATTGATTTGAGCGGCAACCTGTATGTTTCCGACGATCAGTTGATCCGGAAAATTACAACGGCAGGAGTGGTAACCACACTGGCCGGCACTTACGCAACCCAGGGAAATACAAACGGCACAGGCACAGCAGCTAAGTTTGCCGGCCCTCAGGGGCTTGCCACAGATGCACAGGGCAATATATACGTGGCCGACGCGCTTAATAACATGATCAGGAAAATTACGTCGGCGGGGGTAGTTACCACGTTAGCGGGTAGCGGCGCATCAGGAAAGCTTAACGGAACAGGTGCCGCAGCTACTTTCTCGCAGCCAACCGGGGTAGCTGTTGATGCACAGGGCAACGTGTTTGTTACAGACAGGTTAAGTAATTTAATCCGGAAAATAACATCGGCCGGCGTTGTAACCACCTATGCAGGAAGTGGTGCGATTACATCAACTGATGCGACCGGTAAACTTGCAGGTTTTGCAAGTCCGGATGCGTTATCGATAGATGCTACCGGGAATTTATATGTTGTTGAAATGGCATCGCATAAAATACGAAAAATAGGTACAGATACGGTGGTTAGAACAATTGCAGGCAGCGGAGTTTACGGAAATGCCAACGGCATTGGTACTGCAGCTACTTTTGGAAGTCCAATTGCGGCCACAGCAGATGCTCAAGGTAATTTGTACGTTGCTGATGAAGACTACGATGTGATCCGCAAGATTGTGTTGACCGGTTATACCATCAGCCAGGCATTACCCGCCGGCTTAAGTTTTGATTCTACTACAGGTACCATCAGCGGAACGCCAACCACAATATCTCCGTCGGCAGCATATACCGTAACAGCCTATAATGCAGGCGGCAGCAGCACAGCTACTTTGAATATTGTGGTAAGTGCCGACAGCGCAGGTGTCACCAAAAAAATGGCATTAAGTTATGTAAACAATAACGCGCCGGGCGAACCGACGGTAAAACAGGCAATGTCGCCAAATGGAGATGGTATAAATGATGTATTACAAATTGAAAATATCCAAAATTACCCCGACAATAAGGTGGTGCTGATTGATTTAAGCGGTACAACCATATTCGAAGCATCGGGATACGATAATGCCAATAAGGTGTTTGACGGACACTCCAGCAAAACAGGTGTAATGCAGCGTGCAGGTACCTATTACTATATGTTGGATTATAGGGATAAAGGCGAGTTGAAACATAAAACGGGTTATTTTATCATCAAATATTGATAGGAGAAAGCGTTTAAGACCATCCAAAAAAATGGTTAGTAAAGGACATCCGTTTTGCACATCAATGCCTGGTACGAAAGTATCGGGCTTTGATGTTTTTTAGTAGTTATGGCATACCGGTTTTGCGATGACTATTTGTTTTTATAAAACTACTTTAATTTTTTTCTGCCGCGTGTATCGTTGCTTTGTAATATGAAAAACATAGCAGATAACATCAGGCTTTACGTGAGTGCCTGGAACGAAAAAACACCCGAAGCCATTAAGGCAATACTGTTGGCTTGTTGTGAGCCTAACATTACGTACACAGATAAACAAACCCCGCAATTTAGCGGTATCGACGCGCTGGTTGATTTGATTATGAACTCGTACCAGTTGGTGCCAGGTCGCGTTATCACCCTGCAGTCCGAACCGGAATATTTTGACGGGCATGCTTATTACGGCTGGGGCATCATTATTCCCGGGGTAGGCGAACGCGCCGGAAGGGATTACATGATATATGATGAAAACCACCGGATAGTGGAGATTGTAGGCTTTTTACCTGTATCTTAGTGAATGATGTTTGATCATATTTTTGCAAATTTCGCCTACCACATACAACTCAATGCCGATGAGCAGGCGCGCATTAAAAACTCGCTGCAAACACTCGCGGTAAAGAAAAACAGGTTGGTTTTGAGGGCGGGCGAAATTTGCAGGAATATTTATTTTGTTGATGAAGGCTGCCTGCGGATGTTTTATATAGATGAGGATGGTTTTGAACACAACATCCTTTTTCAGCCCGAAAACTGGTGGGCTGTGGATATCGACAGCTTTTCGCACCAAACGCCCGCTTTTTACAATATCGGCTCGCTTGAAGATTCAATGCTCCATTACCTGAGCCACGCCGCCCTCGAAAAACTTTACCTCGAAATCCCGAAGCTGGAACGCTTTTTCCGCATCCTTACCCAAAACGGCTTTAACCTATACCAACGCCGTATTACCTCGGCCTTATCCCAAACAGCCGAAGAACGCTTCGCTAATTTCAGGCAGCAATACCCCCGGTTGGAATCACGGATCGCGCAGAAACATATTGCGGCCTATCTGGGGATTACACCTGTTTTTTTAAGCCAGTTGAGGAGGAGGAGGGGGTAAGGCTGGGTGATGTGCGTCTTACTTATGGGTATTAACAATGCGCGGAATATAGCTGAGAATTCGCTTCAATTTGATGGAGGCTTAGGTTACTTTTCTTCTCCGCAGCTGTTCTGGTTGCGGGTGGGTTTTTTTTTGGGGGGGGGGTGGTGATGATTTTCTACGTAGAGGATGTTAATTGTTGGGTTAGTAGATGTCGTTCTATAGACCGAGAGGTTGAGTTGTATTATACTCTAGAGTATCCTAAATTTAAAACGACTATTTATAGAAAAGTAAAGTATATCAACGAACATTTTCTTACATCGTTTTCTAATCATACCTTAGTGCTATATATTAGATTAATGGCAGAGAATTTTTTCAATGCAGCTGAGCGAATGAGAGATAGTGCGAGAGTTCTACATGATAGTTCCCAGTGGCACAATGCATGTTACCTCGCTGGTTACGTGGCTGAATGTTATTTTAAGATTTTTTTACAATTTGGAATAGTGTCCGGCTCTCCTAGAAGTTATTCGCATAATTTTCAAAGGTTGAGTGTAGATCTTATTTATGCGGCGACCAGCAGTGCAACTGCCGCTGCCTATAGACCATATCTTTTGAATGTCAATATAGAATGTCCTAATATTTCTTCTAATTGGATTCCTGGTGGAAGGTATTTTGACACTGCAAGCGAATGGGGGGAGATTCTAAGTAACTCTTTTCAAGTTGAAAAGGAAAAATGTTTTGAAATGATAACTAAAATGGTCATTGATGGCCACATTTGACAAAATGAAAAGCTTTGAAGATATAAAACTTAATATTAAGTTGGCACTTATCGAGTTAGTAACTACTGAAACGGTTTATTTGGTGTGTGATATATTTACACAGTTTTCAATTTATGTAGTTGAACCAGATAGTAGCGATCTTATCACAAATTTGAAAAATCGTCTCAAAGGTCACGTTTCTCGGATTGAGTTGATTAATGCTGGAGGTTTTGTTTTTAAAGATTTAAATCATCCAGATTATTTACCTCCTATTAATATTGAAAAAAACATCTATTATGTAGATCGCCACATTGGACTACAGAATTGGGAGTTAATAAATCGTTACAATTCAAAAGTTCCCATAGTTAGTTTTTATTCATTTAAAGGAGGTTTGGGACGCACGACAGCCCTAGCATTAACCGGTTTACAACTTGCTAGGCAAGGAAAAAAGGTAGCTCTTCTAGATTTTGATTTAGAAGCCCCGGGGCTAGCTACCTTGTTTTCGAACGATTTCCCTGAAATCGAACAATTTAAAGGAGTAACCGATTACTTGGTTGATTTGATGGCGTTCAACTTTGATTCAACTAATTTGGATTTGAATGATTATTACTATAGTCTTAGCCGACAAGACGTCGTTGGAACACAAGCCGGCGAAATTTTAATTTTTCCTGCATGCTTAGTGGAAAATGCTGAGAATAATTATCTCAGCAAATTCTCAAAGATTAATTCAATATTTTTAAGCAATCAACGTTCGCCGATTGATAATTTATTGGATAGAATACAAAATGAATTGAGGCCGGACGTTATTTTAATTGATACACGTACGGGGTTGAATGATTTAGGAGGGATTTTCTTGACGCGATATGCAAGCCAATCATTTTTGTTTTTTTATGGGAATCGACAAAATATGTTCGGCTTAGAATCTATTCTTCCAAAATTAAAAAGACAGAATTCGAAATTTTATATTATAAATTCACCTGTTCCTGCGTCACCGCTTGCTCAAGAGGAGAGGGAATATTTTTTAGAACGCTCTTACTCGCTGTTTTCCGATTTATACTATGAGCCCGAGAATACACCGTATATTGCGGACGAAACAGCAGCACATTATCCGATTGAAATACCTCATAATAATCTGGCGGTATTATTAAATAATGCAGAAAAGTTGAAGGCTCTCGCGGATGAGAACAATGGAAAGAACGTGTATGCTGAAATTGCTCGCCTTATTGTCGGACCACGCCCTAGTATATCAGATGATGTGAAACAGGTAAATACAGTTGTAGAATCGAAACAATTGTTAACGGGCCTTAAAAATATTTCTTCAACGGGTTCATCTGCTAGCGAGTATGAATTTGAAACCGATAATGATCTCATGAAAAATTTCTATCCCCGTAAAGATTATCGTTTCATTTTTGACAAAAACAAATATTTAATATTGGGAGAAAAGGGGGCGGGCAAAACGGCCTTATATGCTGTGTTGTCTCACAAATCTTATGCTGTGGATTTGGCAAAGTTTTGTGAAACAAATGACACGGAGATGCAGGCAACAACTTGGGTAAAAGGCCTAGATCGCGTTCAAGGATACCCCAATGAAACAACATTTGAACAGTTAGCAAAAGAAGAGTCACAGACCTACAAAAACTTTTGGAAGTTGTTGTTGATAAAATACATAGATCAAGAATTTAGTGGGGATAAGTCAATTGGGATTACCGATTGGTCAATGTTCTTACATGATTCGAAAACCGCTGATCCGTTAATGTTGGACACTCAAATAGAAAAGATCTCAGTTCGATTAGATTCTACCAAAACATTTATAACAGTTATTTATGATTATTTAGATGTTTTAATAACTGATGAAAAAGGATTGAGAGGAAGAATATTGAGCGCGTTATTGGAAGTTTGGAGATCATTGCAAACTCGTCAAACCAGATTAAGCGCAAAAATATTTATGAGGAAAGATATATTCGAGCGAGAAGTTGAATTAACAGATAAGGTGAAACTGAATAATCACATATCTGAGATAAATTGGGAGTATAATCAACTGTTAAACATCGTTTGGAAAAGGCTCTATCAATCAGGTCAAAGCTTGCCTTTATGGATTACATCCAATATCGAAGAAAAATCTGAAACGTTTACTGGCTTAGGTATTATACCGGAACTACAAGAAAATGATAATAGAAAGTTTTTGAGTGAGCTTTTGGGAGAGTACATGGGCGGTAATAATAAGGCATTTCCTTACAACTGGATACTATATCACATAAGCGATACTAAAACACGCATTCAACCTAGAAGTTTATTGAATTTATTCAGCCAAGCTGCATCACTCCAAATAGAGGATAAAGATTCGCAAACGCGAGAAAATTTACTTCGCCCTAAAAATATGGAATTAGCAATGGATAGGGTATCTCAGCACCGTGTTCAAGATATAAAAGAAGAATATCCAAAATTGAAACCAATTTTTGATAACTTAAAGAACTATCGACAACAATTTCCCGCCGAAGAATCTGCTTTAGATGATGCGTTAAATAAGTTGGTAAATGATAATACCAACTTATCTGGCATACCAATACCAGATATCAAGAAAACCCTGGAAGAAATTGGGGTTCTTTATGAATATAAATTTACGCCCAAAAATAGAGAAAAGCGTTTTCATATTCCAGACTTGTATTTAATTGGGATGGGATTGAAACGAAAGGGCCCTGGTGCTCACAAAGCATTATTTGGTAAGAAATAACATTTAACTGCCTTACACGTATCATGTAATAAATGAGGATTATAAAGCCTGATTGAGTATTCAGTCAGGCTTCATAAATATCAACCTTATTGGATTTTCTCCCCACCCGTCCCATCAAACCCATACCTAAACCAATCAAACAAAGCCACCCCGCCATCCCGCTCGGTATTAAACGAAAACAAAGCCGGCCTAACAGCTTTCCAAAAATTAAAATACGATAACTTACAAACCTCGCCGATAGGGGTAAACACCTTGCCATCCAAACTATAACTCAGCGTAGTATGGTCATGTTCAATATCCACATTAACCCGCAAATAAATAACCGGTTGCTTAGGCAGCGGTTCGGTAACCAGGTGGCCGTTATTATTGGCATAAACAACCATGCCCGAATCTCCTTTCAAAACGCCAATTTCATGCATATAGTTACCCAGCAGGCATAGGCCCGCGCGCTGCCCGGCGGCCAGTTTGGCGTAGTTTAACGCGGTTGTAATCTCGCCGGTTTTGCCCATTAGTTTTTGGGTAATGGCGTTGCGGGCGTTTTTAATGTCGGGCGCTTTCAGGGCGGTTAGGGCCAGGTAACCCTTGTTACTTTTTAACGACCATGATCTATCATCCGGGTTATGGTTCCATTGCCACTGCAGGCCCAACCGGGTAGTATTAAACTCGTCGGAAGTTTGGATCAGGTTTATTTTGCCGGGGTTTTCAATTTTGGGTTTGATGTATTGGGTAACGGGTTCGCCAATGCCATTTTTATCAAAGTCAACGCCCATCAGTGGCCAGCCGTCCTGCCAGTGTACAGGCTCGAGCATAGCTACCCGGCCTATCGAACCGGAATCGTGAAAGTGGATAAACCAGGCTTCGCCGGCTTCGGTTTCTACTAATCCTCCCTGGTGGGGGCCGTTTACTTTGGTGCTGCCTTGCTCAAGTACAATTTTACGCTCGTAAGGGCCATAAATATTGTCGGCGCGGAGGGCTGTCTGGTATCCTGTGCCAACGCCTCCTTCCGGAATGATGATGTAGTAGCGGTTATAGCGCTTGTAAATTTTTGTGCCTTCGCTAACCGGGCCCTGGTACACGGTTTTGCCATCGTCGAGCAAATGCCTGCCATCTGCGCTCATTTTGTGGATGATAATGGGGCCTGCACCTAATACGCTGTGGCCGAGGTAGGCCTGACCGTTATCGTCCCAAAAGGGGCAGGGGTCTTCCCAGCCGCGTACGCGTTTCACCTCGGTAAGCGGTGCCCATTCGCCCGCCGGGTTGGTGGTGCTGCTCATGTACAAACCTTCGTCCGGTGTGCAGAAATAAACATAAAAGCGGTTATTATGGTAGCGCAGGGAAGGAGCCCAGCTGCCACTGCCATATTTTTCCATGGTGTTGTATTTCGGGTCGAGATCCAGGCGATGGTACACCTGGCTGATGATCGTCCAGTTCACGAGGTCGGTTGAGCGGAGGATGGGCATCCCCATAAAATGAAAATCGGAACAAACCATATAAAAGTACTTCCCAACACGAATCACATCCGGGTCGGAATAATCGGCATTTATGATGGGGTTTTTATAGGTTCCATCGAGCTGATCGCCCCATACACCGGCGCGAAGCCGTTTTTGCTGCGCGAGGGTTAAGGTGCAAATAGCTAATAGTAGGATGGAGGTGAGGGATAGTTTGGTAAATAGCTTCATTTGGATGAATTGATCAATTTGAAAGCTGGCGGCAAGGGTTGCATTGCTGCCAGCTTTCGGTTTATTAAGTACTTTGGGTGGAGCGAAACCCTATAAAGGATTGCAGTTTTTATCTGAACGTCTGATCCTACAACATATACACATCTTTAAAAAAGTTGTCATTTCGACGAACAGGGTGGGATTGAGAGGGCGGGTGAGGAGAAATCTTCTACACCCTGTTTCCCAACATTACATAGCGGCCTTGCATGGCGTACGAGATTTCTCTTTCGCCCCGGCGCTTAGCCCATCCCCGCTCTTTCGTAACGACATTTTCCTGAAATACATGATAAAATGACTCAATTTGTAAGTGCGGACCAGGCCAAACGTACATTGAATAAGTTTAATAGCACCCAAAGTACCCGGCTGGGTTGACCACGGCTGAAAACCGTTAACTTCCTGCGTTTGTCTATCCCATAAATAAGGACAATACCGCCGTAGCCTGTAACGGCATAGCTTGGCTGCGGGTAGTTGAAAGTGTCAAAAAAATAAATAAGTCGAACCAATTTATCTGTTCTAAAGCCCCTTTCGAATAGCATCAAATGAGATCACAGCAAGTTCAAAATTAAATATACCTGCTCCTGGGAACGCTTTCCTCGTCTTGGCATTTCTTTAGTGCCTGATCCCCCCCAAAAAATCTCACTTCTCCCTAACAATCCTCTCAATCTGATACAACTGCTCCTTACTTAGTCTATTCAGGTTTTCCTGGCTTAGTATCGTATTGTTTATTTGTATATAGTTGTTGTTTTGTTCGTTTATAACTGTTTTGGTTTGCTGTTGATTAGTAGCGCCCACTATTTCAAAGTACAGACGGGCAGCCCTGATATCTCCATCGTAAGCAAGCTTGCAAATGGTGGCCAGTATTTTAGGAACCATATATTTAAACTGCTCCATTTCGGCAAGGTATTGCGGGTGTGTTTTATAGCCGGTAAGGTGTTTGGCAACCGTTTGCCGGCTGAGGCCGGTTTCATACGCTATCGCGTATTTAGTGGGCATGGAGCCGTATTGGCCCATTAGCTTTGCAATGGCCCTGCCAATTACAAGGTGGTTATACTCCCAGATCTGTTCGTTTGTAGCCGGGGTAATGATGGGTTCTATTTTATTTAAAAAGTCGTCACGTTCTTCGCCTTTTAAATGCTTCAGCGCTTGGTTGGTGATATCCCCGAGAGATTCGCGTTCTGCCTCATTAAAACCCTCAATATCAGCTTTGGTGATCTTTTGTAAACCCATTACCCGGTTGATCTTATCGCAGGAGGGTGTTAAATTTGTTAAGGTATTTTCAATTTCCATAAGGTTTGGTTCTATTTTAATAAAGATAGGTAATTTGTTATTTAATTGCTAATTATTTTAGCAATTAAATAATGTTAACCCCTCTTGTATATTGCATGTAATTGATTATGAGTTATTTAAAGTAAAATAATTTCCTCAAGCAGATCGGCAGGCCTGCAATGTTAAGCGTCGTTTTTTATATATAATTGATTATCAGTGACTTAATTTTTTGTTATTTCTGAATATACATCGGAAATGTAACCTCTGTTTGTTTGTATGGTAATGATTATCAAGATATTGAATATTTTGATTTGAAATTGTGTTAACCCTGTTAACCCGCTGTCGCTTTCCGCCCGCCTGAACGCGATCTTGCAGGCGGCTTAAGGAGTTTAGTTAGCGTAAGCACCCGGGTTGGACTGTTTAACTACAAGGGTAAACTACGCTCTCAACAGAAAATAATACAGCTGTGCTTCAATATTTTGAAGTCAGGGCCGTTGTACGGGATACACGATAGTGCGTATCCCATAACAAAGAGCTTAATTTATTGATTGATAAGTATGTGAATGATTTAACAAAAACTTATTTTCGTTTTTTCTAATCAAAACCTGTTAATGAACACTAAACCTTTCTTCGTACTATCTGCACTGCTATTACTTTTTTCCTGCGAACAACCCGGGGCAAAAAAAATGTCTTCTTCGCCCGATGTTAAATTGCCACCCGCCGAACAGGGTTTTGTTGACCAGTTTCATCGCGCGGTAATGTTAGTACCGGATAGCTTAAGTGATGACCGGAAGCAGTTTTTGGAGGATAGCCTGAAAAATACGATCGATCAATGGCTCTCGAAAAAGACGGGGCTCAAGGCAGATCGATGGCTGGGTGTGGTAATGAATGATACTGTTGGGCAAAGTTTGGGAGCCAACGACGGAAGCGTTCTGCAACTGTATATTCCCATTCCTAATGCTGCCGGTTCCCGTTATGATGTTACACGTTCTGTCGTCCTAACCATGTCGGTTGATGAAGATGACAAGGATATGTACAAGGCAAGGAGACAACTAACGGATGGTGATACGGCTGTTTTCAGCGGATATTTTTCACCTATGAGCGGGCAGGTATCGGATGTATTAAGTCATCCGGGTAATTTTTTGGCCAATCCTTCTTTAGATTTTACGCTCACAGAATTGTATAAGAAGAGTGCGTCGCTGCCACCTGCCCGGCCAGAGCCCGATACCTTGGGTTTGGCAAAAGCGCCCGTTAAGGTAACCGCGGCAATAGTGGCTAAGCGGGTAAGTGGCAGCCGGTTCATTAACATTAAAGTGAAGATCAAAAACACGTCGAACAAGGCGATTACCAAACTAAGTGTACGCTGGCTGGTGACTAACAAAAAAGGTGACCCGGCCAAGGTGAACGGCGCTACAGGCGCTTATCAACAAGGCTATTTAAATAACGACCTGCAGCCCGGAGCGATAATTACCGGAGAATGGCAGCATGAAAGCCCGGATGGTGAAAAGGTGAAACTTATCTTTCCAAAATGGGTGACATTTTATAACGGTACCCAATGGAAAACAGGTAGGCACTAAGCAATATCTCATTTAAGCAGCCGAACATCAACATTCTTTAAGTTGTGCAAATAAGCCCGCATTGATAAGTTTTTGAGTATCAATACGGGCTTATTTGTTTGTACCGGCCTCTACCCAAGCTTCTTTCTCAGCCACTTCCGCACAGGCTCATCATACCATTTCAAAGCTGCCCAGGCTAAAACTATCGCTCCGGTTAAAATAAGCAAGGCATAAGGCCAGGCCTGTGTAATGGTTGTGCCTTTATTATTGCTGATCCAAGCCACATAAAAATAAACCAGCGGGTAATGTACCAGGTAAAGCGGATAGGAGATCTCACCTAAAAATTTGCAAATCCTGTTTTGGGTTTGGCTTTGCATCAGGCTGCCGGTACCAAGGTATACAATAAAGGGAAAAACGATAATAATGCAAACAGACTCGTAAATGCCATTCATCCAAACATTCCCCGCGCCGCCAATGCGTGGCATGTAAAGCACTATCGCCAATAAAAGGCTGCACCATAAAAAGGCATTTTTAATTTGCACAGGTTTTGCTATCCGCGAAAGCAGCAAACCGGCAAAAAACGGATAAATGGTACGTGTTAGCCCAATGCGCACCTGCGGTACATTCAGTGTCCAACCGCCGCTTACATCACCGTTGGTAATGGCCAGATGTGCAAGTGCGATAGCAGCAATGAGCACTAAGATCCCTAATGCTGTTTTAGAGAATTTCCTGATCCATACAGCGTAGAGAATATTGGCAACGTATTCAAAAAACAACGACCAGCCAACGCTGTTAAGCGGGTGCATCTCTTCCCATCCACGAATATCGAGCGATAAGGGTATCGGCAGGATGGTATAGCCAATCAGCATCACAATCAGCATTTTCCATACCGGTACAGTATGGATGAGTGGCCACAGCGTAGAATCTGTAAAATAAAAACCGATAGCGCCGAGGGTCATCCCCAAAACCACCATGGGCTGAAGGCGTTCGATGCGGCGTTTGAAGAAACTGCCAATAGTCATTTTATCCCAGCGGCTGTCATAAGCATAGCCCATAACAAAACCTGATAGCAAAAAGAAAAAATCAACTGCGAGATAGCCATGATTAACAAGGTTATCTAAATGCCCGGTGGCTAACGGCTCGGTTAAGTGAAAAGTTACAACGATGATGGCCGCAACACCGCGAAGTCCATCTAAAATAGGGTAGTGCGGCCTTGTGGCCAGCTCATTGTTGTTCATTAATAAAACAGGATACGCAGGTTAATGAATTAAAACCGGCGTAAATTATAAAAAAAATCAACTAAGCAGCAATAAGAGGTGTTTAATCGACAGTTATTTTGCAGGCGCCCTATTAAGCTGTTTTGCTCTATTAAAAGTTGCCAGGCAGCTATCCAAAGGTTTTCCCTCTTTATAAATACAATCGCAAAAAAACCGGCATGCGGCTCCATTTTTACCGGGAGCGCACTGATTACGGCATTCCTCTTCAGAATTGCCGGGGCTAATCTCATATAAATAAGATGTACCGATAATAAGGATGGCCAACACCGCAATGCAACCTCCAAAAAATATAAACCTGAGGCGCTTGCCTGCAGGGTTTCTTAACACCGACGGATCTGTTTGAGCTTGCTTAAATGGCAGAATATGTTTTAACCGATCATAATCCCAGATCAGCAAAAACAAACAGGCCAACACCAACATTGTTACCAGCCGGGTACCATCAAAGCGGGTAGCGTAGGTAAGCACGCAGATATTGGCGATGATGGGAAAATACATTAATGCGCCCAGAAGAGAAGTGCGTGGAATAACAAGGAGGATAGCTGTTATTAGTTGAACAACACCGATAAATGTATAGTAATAGCCGGTAAGATGCAGCGCATCAAAATAATGCCCTAATGGATTATTAGAGGGCAAACCGGAGGCGAAACGTTCTCCCATAATTTTAACATAACCGGCAGGGATAAAGCTGGCTGCTAAAGCAACCCGGCAGAAAATGACAAACCGTTTAAACCAGTTATCGGCTTTTGCTCCGTAGTATAGCTCTTCAAATCTGCTCATAATTGTATGTGATTGAGTTAGTGTTTAAATTAAGTTATTTTAAAGTACTTTGTTTTTCAGAGTTAAGTAAAGATTGAATCTATTTCAAATGATATTTCGCGGCATATTTATCTGCTTTAATTTAATTACTATAAGTAATATTGCTGCAACATGAGCTTTTTCGATATACAAAATACGGCCTTTACCATTTTAAACTATCATGTAAGTTACATTGAATTGTTGGGCACCGTATTCGGTTTAATTTCCGTATACTATGCCTCGGCTGTAAATGTGCTCACCTGGCCAACCGGCATACTCAATGAACTCTTCTTTTTTATATTGTTTTTCCAGGTGCGGTTATATGCCGATATGTTTTTGCAGGTATACTTTTTTGTGATAACCATTTATGGCTGGTATAATTGGAATTCCGGTAAAACGGATCTCAGCATAAGCGGCCTTGATTTAAAAGCAATGCTTATATTACTGCTTTTAATGGCAATGGGTTCGGTAGGTGTGGGTGTTTTAATAAAAAATATACACCACCTGTTACCGCGTTATTTCAGCGTTCCTGCAGCTTTTCCATTTATCGACTCGGCGGTGATGGTTGCCAGTATTTTTGCTACCGTATTACTATCCCGCAAAAAAATAGAAACATGGTATTTATGGATTGCGGTTGATGTTGTTTGCGTTGGTCTTTATTTTAAAAAGCAGATTTATTTTTTTAGTATCGAATATTTTATCTTCCTGTTACTGGCCTCATACGGACTTTATCACTGGAGAAAAGAATTAAAAAATGACTAATGGATTTGTATTCGGGAAATTTTTGCCTTTTCATAAAGGGCATGAAGCGCTTATTCGTTTTGCCTTAAGTAAATGTGATTTTGTAACCGTTTTAATTTGTTGCAGCGATAAGGAAGTTTTACCCGGTGACGTAAGACAGCGATGGATAGGGGAGAGTTTTGCTGGTATTCATCAACTTGAGATCAGGATTTTTAATTATCTTGAATCCGAGTTGCCAAATACCTCTCAATCCTCGCGCAAGGTTTCTGCAGTTTGGGCCCGGCAATTTAAAACTCTTCTTCCCGGTTACACCGTGGTTATCACGTCCGAGCCCTATGGTGCTTTCGTTGCCGGCTTTATGAATATAAAACATATCCCGTTTGATCCTGATCGCTCACGGTTTTCCATATCAGCCTCGGCAATCAGAAGTGATCTGTTTTCAAACTGGAATTTTCTGCCCGCTGCAGTGAAGCCTTTTTACGCGATTAAGATAGCGATACTCGGCACCGAATCTGTAGGGAAAAGTACTTTATCCGAACAGCTTGCTGAACATTATAATAGCAGTTTAGTGCCTGAGGCAGGTAGGGATTTAATAGCCGACTCAAACAGTTTTACTTATAATGATTTGCTAAGGGTATCGCACGAGCATTCAAAACGTGTTAAAGCTACCATGGCCGGGGATAATCCGCTAATCATTATGGATACAGATCTTCATATTACAATGTCATATTCGAGGTTTGTTTTTGACAAGGAGTTAGAACTAACGGATGAAATTTCGTCTGTCGACAAATCTCATCTGTATTTATATCTTGTAAACGATGTGCCCCACGTTCAGGATGGAACCCGGCTGGATTTGGAAAGGCGGAATGCCTTGGATGCAAGCCACCGGCGGGTTTTATTTGATAATAATATCCCTTTTATTGAATTAAAAGGTTCGTGGGAAGAGCGTTTCACCGCTGCGCTCCGGAATATAGACCATCTTATCGCTCAAAAATAAGCCCTGCCTTGTAAATATTATTTTTTTAAAATTTTTTGTACAAAACAGTTGCGAAACCGAACAGTTGCGCATATATTTGCAACCAGTTAGTTTCTTATTTAAAAAACCTTTAATCATGAAAAAAATAATACTGTTTGTTTTATGCCTGCTAACGGGCCTGATGTTTATCAACGCCGGTTTAAATAAATTTTTTAACTACATGCCCGTGCCAAAGGATATGCCTGCCGAAATGATGAAAGTATTTCAGGCTTACATGACCATAGGCTGGTTGATGCCTTTGGTTGGCGCTGCGGAGGTAGTTGGTGGTTTATTGCTGATTATTCCGGTAACAAGGGCATTGGGTGCAGTGATACTGGTGCCTATCTTAACAGGCATTTTGTTGGCCAATATCAGTACTTCGCCATCGGCTTTACCTATTTCGCTGATAATGGCGGCAGTTGTTGTTTGGGTAATTATTGATAACAGGGAAAAATACCTTCCGATGATCAGGAAGTAATTCAGTTTTTAAAAGCCTGATATGATTTAGGCGTGTAAATAAAGTATAAGTGAGAAGAGATATTTTCCAGGCCATTGCCGACCCGACCCGCAGAGCCATCATAGCCCTCATAGCCATACAGGCCATGACGCCGAATGCCATTGCCGAACATTTTGATACCACCAGGCAGGCCATTTCAAAGCACCTGAAGGTGTTAACCGAGTGCCAGTTGCTGAAACAGGAGCACCAGGGACGGGAGATTTATTACCAGTTGGAGATTGACAAAATGAAAGAGATAGATAAATGGCTGGAACAATTCCGCAAAATTTGGGAAACGCGTTTTTCGCAGCTCGATGATCTTTTATCAACCTTAAAAAAACAAAAATAGATAATGAAACACAATTTGCAGTTTGATTTTATTGCCGATAAACAAAAAAACACACTAACCATCAGGCGCGAGTTTTTGGCTGGCAGGCAACTGGTTTGGGATTGCTATACCCAAAGCGAATTGCTTGACCAGTGGTTTGCGCCTAAACCCTTTACCACCAAAACAAAATCGATGGATTTTAGTGAAGGCGGTCACTGGCATTACGCCATGGTTGACCCAAGCGGTACTGAGTATTGGGGCTATACCGAATATATAAAAATCGAGCCGATTGATTATTACACCACGCTGGATGCTTTCAGCAATGCCGAGGGTGAAATAAACCAGGATTTGCCCCGTGCCGAATGGCTGGTTAACTTTACCGATAAGGATGAAAACGCGTTGGTTGAAACTATTGTAACCTATAAATCGTTATCCGATTTGGAAACGGTTATCCAGATGGGTATGGAACAGGGCATGATGGCCACACTCGAAAAACTCGACGAACTTTTACTAACCTTAAATAAATAAAAATGAGCGACAAAATCACGGTTAACGCTACGGTAAACGCCGGTGTTAAAAAGGTATGGGATTATTACACCCAGCCAGAACATATTACCAAATGGAATTTTGCCGATCCGTCATGGCAGTGCCCCTCAGCATCAAACGATATGCGCGTGGGCGGAAAATACGCTGCACGCATGGAAGCTAAAGACGGCAGTTTCGGTTTTGATTTCGAGGCTACCTACGATGAAATTGTTGAGGGCGAAAAGTTTACCTACACCATGCCAAACGGTCGCCAGGCCAGCGTTGAGTTTAAAGAAAACGGCGATCAAACTGATGTTGCAGTTACTTTTGATCCGGAAAATCAAAACTCGCTTGAGATGCAGAAGAATGGCTGGCAGGCGATATTGAATAGTTTTAAGAGCTATACGGAAGCGAATTAAACGTAAATCTTAATAAATATTTGAATTAAAAAGCTAATCGGAAGATTGGCTTTTTATGTTTTAATTATCCATTTCCTTATTCGCCCGCGTCCTTAATAAATTGCTCAGCCAGTTGCTGTGATAATCTGAAATTAGTTTGCTGAATAAGTTCAATATATGGACGTAGCAGAGGAATAATACCGTTCTGCTTTGCATTTAATAAAACTCCTACAGTGCCCTTTATGGATAATCCCAGTTTTTTCGCAAGTTTTCGCGCGGCTAAGTCATCAACAATAATAAAATCGCAGGGAATTTAGGATGCTAAGGCTATAGCGCTTGCCTCACCTCGATCCACATATTGACTGTATTCTTTTTGTAATAACTAATTTGCTGGTTGAATAATAATCCAAACGGGCAATGGATATCCATATTCTTCCGCAATTTCCGGAGTGGTTAACACATGGGTGAACGAAAGATGCAATATATCAAGAGCGTTGATTTTCTTAAGTAGAATAAAGCAGCTGGTATCGGTAATAACAATTTTATTTTCCGGAGGATTGGTTAAAGTCATTTAGATCTGCTGTTGCGCTTGAGTCAAAATAATGCACACCATAATTAATCAGGATCTCAGCGAAATCCCATTTCTTCATCCCACACATTTCCGCGGCCTGTCCGAGGGTTAACTTACCCGATTCATATAGTTTGGCCGCAATTAAACGTACAGTTTCGTCATGATCGTTTTCAAGTTCTTCTGGAACCTGTAATGTCATCGTAGTCATAATTTAAAGATAAGAATTAATCGATATAACGACGATAAATGAATTATAATTATTGTACTACCACTCCCCAAACAACACCATAAAATCAATCACCAGCGAAACTATCTCTTCATCGTTCGTCGTTCCCCAATAAGCCGGATACATGCCATCACCATAACCCGAATGAAACATGGTTATATTTAAATCGGTACCGGGGAAGGTAAAATTTACCCAATCGCCAATATCGTTTGGATCATCTTGGTCGGCAGCGTTTTTCTTAAATTCGGCAGCAAAAAAATCATCGTAAATATTACTGTTGGGATTGTTTTTCTGAAAATCATCAAGAAACTTATCATACACGGCGGCAGTTTGGCTATCTAAAAAGCCGCCTAAACCTGCATCTACAGGAAAACCAAAATAGTCACCTTCGTTTTTTAGTTGTGACGTATCCTGGCCTTTGGTTAAAGCAAGCACCCACTTTTCGGCTCGCCCGGGTTTTATTTCTAAACAGGCTACGGCGTAGCGATCACCGGCATCGGGTGTTTTAGCTATGTAAATTGTTACCGGGTATTTGCCGGGAGCGACTGTTTTAGTAAAAGGCTGAGCATCAGAAAAAACTAAAGGGTCGCAAACTATAATTTGCCCGGTCGGTACATTCAACAAGCCAATATCCAATCTTTCAACCGGGATGCCGTCAATAACCGTATTATCAAACACCCGGTTATAATCAACCGGCGAATAAACTTCTTTTTCTTTTTTGAACAGATTGCTTAAAAATCCCATAACGTTGCTTTGCGCTAAATGTAGTTAATTGCTTTAAATTAAGGTAGCCCGCCTTGTTAACAAATAGCGCCCAAACCGGCTTAAAATTGTAAGTTTGTTCAAAACCTTTGCCTATGCCGTTTTTATCTCATATCTCCTTGCCGGCCTTATCCGGTAGTTACCTGCAAAATATCTCCAGCCTTAAAAATGGTTTACAACTGAGGCTAAGAAGCAATGTTACATTTTTTGTAGGCGAAAATGGTTCGGGCAAATCAACGCTGCTGGAAGGCATAGCTGAGCAATGCGGCTTTAGTTTGCGGGGCGGCAACCGCAATCATAACCTGAATACCGGGCACCTGTTTGAAGGTTACGAATCGCCACTGGCCAGACTGGTTCAATTGGGATGGACGCCCCGGCGCGTTAACAACGGCTTTTTTATGCGGGCCGAAAGTTTCTTTAATTTCGCCTCCTACATCGACGAACTGGCCATCGATAACCGCCGCATTTATGAAGCCTACGGGGGTAGGTCGCTCCATGAGCAATCGCACGGCGAATCTTTTTTGGCTTTATTTCAAAACCAGTTTGAGGCGGGTATTTATATCCTCGATGAGCCCGAGGCTGCTTTATCCCCGGCAAGGATTCTTGCTTTTATGTCGGTAATCCACCAGTTGGATCGCAGCGGGCGGGCACAGTTTATTATAGCAACGCATTCGCCAATGCTGATCTGCTATCCGGGGGCCGCTATTTACCAGTTTGAAGAGGGTGGCATCAGCGAAACTAATTATGAAAATACCGAACATTACGTTCTAACCAAATCATTCCTGGATAATCCGGCGTTGTATCTCCGGCATCTGTTGGATGAGTAAAATATGTTTCAAATCTTGACTTGCCCGCAAAATCCTCACACCCTTTAATTTTACATAACCGTTTTTGGGAACGTTTGCGTGGTTTTAGTTGCTTAAAAGTTTTTTTTTACGGCCTGTCGACTTTAATCTTGTTTACAGGAAGAAAAACATCGTCCAAATATGATATTATCACGATATAACCTCAGAAAAATTAATGTACCGGCAACAGAACTACCGCCGCCGGATGTATTCGATCTGCCCGAGAAAGTGTTACAGTTTGGCACCGGCGTACTGCTGCGCGGTTTACCCGATTATTTTATTGATAAAGCCAACCGCCAGGGTATTTTTAACGGAAGGGTGGCGGTAATAAAATCGACAGACAAAGGATCGACCACCGATTTTGATATGCAGGATGGCTTATACACCATCTATTCAAAAGGAATTGAAAACGGTGAGGAGGTAAGCGAACGGGTAATCTGCTCGGCTATCAGCAGGGTATTATCTGCCAACAGCGAGTGGGAAGAGATACTGGCAATAGCCCGGAGCAAAAACCTGCAGATAATCATTTCAAACACTACCGAGGTAGGCATCCAACTGGTAAAGGAAGATATGGGCAAACACCCGCCAGCATCGTTCCCGGCTAAGTTACTGGCCATTTTATATGAGCGTTACCTGGCGTTTAACGGGCGGGAGGATACCGGCCTGGTAATTATCCCTACAGAACTGATAATTGATAATGGTAAAAAATTGGAGGCTATTGTGCTTGAACTGGCTCACCTCAATAAACTGGAGCCCGCCTTTATGGATTGGCTGGAAAGCGGCAACAATTTTTGCAATTCGCTGGTAGACAGGATTGTACCGGGCAGGCCTGATGAAGCCCTAAGCAACGTTTTGGAAACAGAAAGAGGCTATACCGATAATCTTAGCATTATGTCTGAAACTTATAGCCTTTGGGCCATTGAGGGCGACGACAGCATCGCTGAGGTGTTAAGTTTTGTACAGGCTGATAAAGGCGTTGTAATTACCCCCGATATTGAGTTGTTCAGGGAGTTGAAACTACGCCTGCTTAACGGTACGCATACATTAAGTTGCGCTGTTGCTTATCTATCTGGTTTTAAAACGGTTAAGGAGGCGTTGGATTATGAGGAGTTTACACGTTTTATAACAAAATTGGTGTTCACCGAAATTGTACCTTCTATCCCATACAAAATTGATGAAGCTGTTGCCGCCGATTTTGCGGATAAAGTACTGGATAGGTTTCGTAACCCAAATATCAGGCATGAGTGGCTCAGCATCTCTGTACAGTATACCACCAAAATTAAAATGCGGGTGATTCCGCTGTTGTTAAATTATTATAAAAACAATAACAGTGTGCCGCAAGCCATGGCACTTGGCTTTGCTGCGTTTATACGTTTTATGCAGATTGCCGAAGCGGCCGGTGGTAAATACACCGGCAACCTGAACGGCGAGGCTTATACCGTAACCGACGACCACGCATCATATTTTGGCAAAACCTGGGCAGGCGCTAATGAAACTACCGCAATAAATGCCATCCTCAAAAACAAAGATCTGTGGGATGCCGATTTAACTACGCTTAATGGCTTTACCGAAGCAGTGAGTGAAAAGTTCAAGTCTATCACTGAGCAAGGAAAGCCACAGTTAAGCGGCCTTTAAAATTTAGATATCGTAAATAAAAAAAATGAACGTTTACCCCGCTTGCAAATCGGTGCCTTTTTGTAATGCCGAAACCATTGGGCAAACAGGTTAACATATTTTAATTATGTAATTAAGTACCCGGCGGTGATATTTAAAAAAAGCGGTAACACATAGGGCGGATAATTTTGTTCTGCGAAAGAGGGGTTTACTTATAAATTTGAACCGATGAAGATACTAACCTGTACAACTCCCGGAGAGTTAAACTACGGCACAGCCGATATGCCTGCGCTAAAGCCGGGCAAAGCTTTACTAAAAATAAAACGCATTGGTATTTGCGGCACAGATTTGCATGCTTTTGAAGGCACACAACCATTTTTTAGCTACCCCCGCATATTAGGCCACGAGCTGGCTGCAGAGCTGGCTGATCCTGGCATGGCCGAAGGATTCACTATAAATGAAGCGGTAACTTTTATCCCATACTTTAATTGTGAGCACTGCATAGCCTGCCGCTCCGGTAAACCAAATTGCTGCGTAAATATCCAGGTTTGCGGTGTACATACCGATGGCGGTATGGCCGAATACCTGCAGGTTCCGGCCCGTTTACTGGTTCATGGCGAGGGTTTGAGCTTTGATGAACTGGCGCTTGTTGAGCCGCTTGCCATCGGCGCACACGGTGTACGCCGTGCTGATGTAAAACCCGGCGAATTTGTACTGGTGATAGGTGCAGGCCCGATAGGACTTGGCATTATGGAGTTTGCCCGCATTGCCGGTGCAAAGGTAATAGCAGCGGATGTAAACCCGCAACGCCTTGCTTTTTGCAGTGATAATTTAAAGGTTGATTACACCATCAATGTAAAAAATGAGGATGTAATTGAACGGTTAAAGGAAATCACCAATGGCGACATGCCAACGGTAATCATAGATGCTACCGGTAATCAAAAAGCTATTAACGGCGCGTTTTTATACCTGGCCCATGGCGGCAGGTACGTGCTGGTAGGTTTGCAGCGCGACGAACTGATTGTAAGCCATCCCGAGTTTCATAAACGCGAAAGCACACTGATGAGCAGCCGCAATGCCACCCGCGGGGACTTTGAACACGTGATCAATTCGATGAAAAAAGGGTTGGTTGATCCCCAAACTTACATAACCCACCGCGTAAAGTTTGATGAGGTGAAAGATAATTTTGAAAGCTGGCTAAACCCGGCAAACGGCGTAATTAAAGCGATGGTTGAGGTATAGCGATGTAATTGTATTAGCCTAAGCCGCCAATGCTGCCAAAAAATCAAATTAAATAACAAATTGTAAAAATAAACAATGGCAAAGAAAGGATTATTCATGGCACTTCACTCTCTGCTTTTTAGCGGTGAGCCGGTTGCTCAGCATAATCCACGGCGCAAAGGGCTCATTAAAGACGAATTTATTTACGATAAGGCCCCGTACCCGGAATGTCATGCTGCAACCATCGCCGAAACACCCACCGGGCTTGTGGCCTCATGGTTTGGCGGCACTAAAGAACGATACACTGACGTATGTATCTGGGTGAGCCGACTTGTTAATGGCAAATGGACAGAGGGGGTAAACGTAGCAAACGGCATGCGGAACAACACCTTACGTTGCGCTTGTTGGAACCCCGTATTGTACCAGGTACCTGAAGGCGAATTGCAACTTTATTATAAAATTGGCCCCGATCCCTCAAAATGGAAAGGTTTTGTTAAAACATCCGCTGATGGCGGGATTAGTTGGTCTGTACAGAAAGCATTACCTAACGGCTTTTTAGGGCCAATTAAAAACAAACCCGTATTACTTGAAAACGGAACGCTGCTGAGCCCCGTAAGCACCGAGGCCAAAACATGGAAGGTTCATTTTGAAGCCAGTAACAATTTTGGTGAAACCTGGGCTATGATTGGTCCCGTTGGTGATGATGGAAAGAACTTAAGGGCTATTCAGCCATGTATTTTAACTTATAAAGACGGTAGTTTGCAGGCGCTTTGCCGTAGCCAAAACCGGGCTGTATTGACTACATCGTCACACGATGGTGGTAAAACATGGTCGCCTTTGCAGAAAACGTCTCTTCCTAATAATGATTCTTGTATCGATGCGGTGACGTTGAAAGATGGACGGCAATTACTGGTTTACAATCACGTATTACCACGTGGAAATTTAACCAGGGGCGCACGCACACCTCTTAACATGGCTGTTTCTGCAGATGGTGTTAACTGGTATGCTGCTTTGATTTTGGAAAATTCACCCGAAGGAGAGTACTCATATCCGTCTGTAATTCAGTCGGCCGATGGTATGGTTCATGTAGTTTACACCTGGCGCAGGCAAAAAATAAAATATGTGGTGATCGACCCCTCGAAACTGGAGTTGAAAGAAATAATAGATGGCATTTGGCCTAAGGCGGGTGATGATGTATCCGGTCGGAATAAGTGATCTTTAGAATGAACGTATCCGCTTATTATTTGTACCGGCAACTTTGCAGGTTGCCGGTACTGTTGTATTATTTGGTTTTGTTATAACCTAAAAGCAAGCCCTTATAAATTTGAAGCTGCTTTTTTAGCGCTGCTCTTTGCATGGGGGTAATATTTACAACTTTATAATACTTATCGCCGTCGTACCTGGCTTGTGCTTTTTTTGCGTTGGCAATATCGGCCAGCATGGCTATATCAGTGCCGTAAACTTCGTCATCACACCATTCCCAAATGCCACCATCGCCGTTATCTGTTTTAAAGTCAGGTGTGTAAGTGTAGTTTTCGCCATCGGCGTTAAAAGTAACTTTTTTAATAAACAGCCAGTCGTCGGCAGCGTATTGTATTGAAAACCGGAGCGAAAAATCGCTGCCGTTTTGGGCAATATATGCATAGATGCCGTTGTAATTTACATATTGTGGCGATGACTTATCATGAATGTATGTATTGCCCGAAAATTTGTCGTATTTTTTTCTTGCTTTAGCGTATAGTTTTTTAAAAGTTGGGGCATCAATATCTATTGAAGCTAATTGTTTTAACACCGCAGAATTTGCCGGATTATCACCCGTAGCCGTGCTGTCTTTTTTCAAATCGTTGCTTTGTGCCGATGTGCCGGTATCGGTTTTTGTAGTGTCTTTTTTCAACGAATCGAGATATGACGCACTATCAGTAACAGATTCATGCTGGCTTGCAGCAATTATCATAATGATAAATGTTATAACTAAAATTAAACACCCCACGAGCACGGGATTGGATTTTCCGCTTTTTTTAACGGGTGTATGTGGACCGGTTCTAAAATCCGTAATTGGGTTTTGATTGCTCGTATTACTTCTGGCTCGAAATTGGGCAGGATCCAGTTGGCTGCCGTCCTCCCGATAAAAGCTTCTGCAATACGGACAATGTAATATAGTGTTGCTTTTAACCTCTAATCCGGCTCCGCAATTAATACACTTTTCTAAAGGGTTACTGTTCATTTAATTAAGCCTTGAACGTTTTGTGACGGGTAAAGTATTGAAAATGAGTTTTTGGGCTAATGACCAAGCCATGGCCTTTAATGATAAGGCCGCCCGTTTGCTTTAATGAAAAGGGCAATTGGAGCATTAATATTGTGATAAAGTTAACGTACGGGCAAATATTGGATATTTTTTTGAAAATCCGCATTGTAAAAAAGTGTTTTGTATTGTTGATGCTATTGCACAGATTTATTTTAGTAGCAGGTTTTATTATACTAACTGCGGGGCTAAAAAAGTGAGCTGATAATCTGGATTTTTGCTGTTCTCTGTTAACTTTGACAACCTTAACATGGGTTATTAAGCATGAGAAAATTCTTTATCTGTACTACTGCGCTATTCGTACTTTTTCAACTTACTGTTTTATGTGCTTTTGGACAAGTAACGCAGCTTGCACCGGGTGTGCAAAAAATAGCCCTCGGCACGGCAGACAGGTTTACCCCATACAGCTTTTGTAACGAATTACCTATGAGCGAAGCGTTAAACCAACTTGGGCCCGGCAAACTTCCTTTTAATGTTAATGATGTTAAAATTAACATTAACAGCAGGGGAGTGGTTGTAGAAGTGCCTTTGGATGATACCGAACAGTTGTATGGTTTTGGGATGCAAATAGGTTCGTTTAATCAGCGTGGTTTAAAGAAACGCCCTATTGTTAATGATAACCCCTTAAACGATCTGGGATATACGCACGGGCCGGCATCCTTTTATGTTTCAAACAAGGGGTATGGTATTTTAATCAACACTTCGCGGTATGCAACCTTTTACTGCGGCAATACAGCAAAACTGAATAATAACCGGAGGGATGTTAAGGAGAGTAATGGCGGAAACTCGGTTGAGGAGTTGTATAAAAGCGATAATAAAGCTTCGGGTTACGTAACGGTTGATATCCCGGGTGCCAAAGGGATAGAAGTGTTTATTTTTGAAGGGCCCGATCTGAAAACCGTCATGCAGCGGTATAACCTGTTTTCGGGCGGCGGCGCGCTACCTGCCATTTGGGGGCTTGGCGTAAAATATCGGGTTAAAGCCGATTTTAACCAGTACCAGGTAAATAAAATGGCCGCTTATTTTCGTGATAATCATATCCCCTGCGATGTATTAGGTTTGGAGCCCCGCTGGCAAACGGCTTCGTATTCGTGCTCATACGTGTGGAATAACAGTTTTTTTCCAACGCCCGATCTGTTTGTCGACACGATGAAAAACAAAGGCTTTCATATTAATTTGTGGGAACATGCCTTTGTGTCTCCTAAATCGCCTTTATATCAACCTTTAAAAAATAAGGCAGGCAATTACCTGGTATGGAACGGACTTGTTCCGGATTTTGCTGATACTGCCGCCGCCAATATTTTTGCCGATTATCACCGGCAGACATTTGTAAAGCAAGGTATATCAGGTTTCAAAATGGACGAGTGCGATAACTCAAACATCGCTTTCGGCAGCGCTACCTGGAGCTTTCCGGAACTCAGCCAGTTCCCTTCAGGTATCGATGGCGAACAAATGCACCAGCTCTTTGGCCTCTTGTATCAAAAAACTATCTACGGCATCTACAAAAAGCTTAATCAGCGCACTTACCTTGATGTGCGTGCTTCCAATGCTTTTGCCTCATCATATCCTGCCGCGTTATATAGTGATACTTACCTGCATGAGGAATATATCCGCATGATCCTTAATTCGGGTTTTGCGGGTATGATCTGGTCGCCGGAGGTGCGCGAATCTAATACCATTAAAGATTTTATGCGCCGCAGTCAAACCGCCGTGCTTTCGGCTCAAACGTTGTATAATTCCTGGTATTTGCAGAATCCACCATGGCTGCAAATCAACAAAGAAAAAAATAACAAAGACGAACTGATGGAGAATGCAAAACAGGTAGAAACCGACATCCGCAAGCTGCTAAACTTCAGGATGAGCCTGATCCCATATCTTTATAATGCCTTTGCCGATTATCATTTTAAAGGTATCCCGCCTTTCAGAGCTTTGGTAATGGATTATCCGCAGGATAAAAACACTTTTAACCTATCCGACGAATACATGATAGGCGAATCCGTCCTGGCAGCGCCATTAACCGAAAAAATGGACGAACGCAAAGTTTATTTGCCCGAAGGTACCTGGTATGATTACAATACCAGGCAGAAATACGAAGGCGGTAAATACTACACCATTAAACCTGATTTGAACCAGTTACCCATTTTTATCAAAAGCGGCACTATTTTACCGCTGGCAAAACCGGTAGAATATGTAAGCCCCGATACCAAATTTGAAATTACCTGTTATGTTTATGGCCGGGCTAACAAAGCCACTTTATTTGAAGATGACGGAGTGACGTTTAATTATGAGAAGGGAGCGTATAACAGCGTGAACTTGTTGTGGGAAAAAAATAAGGGTACTGTTAAGCGTGCGGGCAATTTTAAAAAGAGCCGGTATGTTATAAAAAACTGGGAGATTATTAATTAACCCGGATGTGAAATAAGGGAAATCTGTTCTGATAATTAAACGATGGCATTCCCCTTAACTCTATGCGCCTCATCGAATTTCGTTAAAAAAAACGGGTTTTATAATTCCGGGTTCACCGGATATACAGCGAGGCGGTATACCTGTCGCTTTAACATTAAATATTAAAAAAAATGAATGTAAGGTCAATAAATATGCATAATTTGCATTTTTCCTAAATCAATTTAGCAGGTAATTTGCAACGCTAATAAAACCTATCAATGAACAAGCCAATTAAAATCCTGATCAGTTTGACTTTATTTGTTTTTTTTGTAACCAGCTTTGCCTGCGCGCAAATAAAGCCGGTGTACACCCCATACGTTAACACCTTTATAGGCACCGCGCCGCTTAATGATCCTAAAATACTGGGCTACGCATTGCCGAAAGGCTGGCGCTCGTGGGCCGGGCTTACCTTTCCGGGAAGCTCGTTGCCAAATGCGATGGTGCAGTTAAGCCCGATGACGGCCTATGGCTCGGGGGCAGGTTATCAGTATGAGGATTCGGTAATTTATGGTTTTACGCATACCAACAAAGGGCATTGGAACCTGTGTAATATTCCCATCCTGCCGGTTTCCGATCCTCGTGAATTAAGGGTACAAAATCCGCAGGGAAGTAAATTCGGCTCCAAATTTTCTCATAAAAATGAAAGTTCGGCGCCGGGATTTTACCAGGTTTATCTTGATGATTATCAGGTAAATGTTCGTCTTACTTCAACTTTGCGCTGCGGATATCATCAATATCAATTTAAAAATAATACCAACAGGCAAATACTCTTTGATTTAGGAAAAGCTAACAGCCGGGTTTCAACCTGGCGCATTGAACAGGCCGGGCCGAATGCTGTACAAGGCTTTCAGGGAGGAGAGAACGTTTATTTTTATGCAACCATCAACACAAAAATCAACAAACTCGAAAAAACTGATGAGGGGCAACGAAGCGGTTACGCAATGCTATACCTAACTGACGGCGGTACGGCTCCGGTTGAAATTAAGATAGGTCTTTCGTTTGTGAGCGAAAAGAACGCGAAGGAAAATCTTGAGAAAGAAATAGGAGATAAGAACTTTGATGCTATCCGCAATGAGGCTACGCAAAAATGGGAGCAACTGCTTTCAAACATAAAGGTAAAAGGTGGCACCGAAAAGCAGAAGCGTATGCTTTATTCCTGCCTGTACCGCTCGTTTTTATGGCCTGCCTTGCGTAGCGATGTAAACGGTGAGTTTACCGATGCCAAAAGAAATGTGGTTAAAACCGGCTTCAGGTATTATACCGAGCCCTCGTTATGGGATACCTACCGCAATAAGGATGTGCTGCTGGGTTTAATAAGCCCGGACGTTACGCTTGATGTGATCAAATCGCTTAAAGATGTTGGTGATAAAACAGGGTTTATCCCAACGTTTTTTCATGGCGATCACGGTGCTTCATCGATAGCGGGAGCTTACCTGAGGGGCATCGACCAGTTTGATATTGAAGGGACCTATAAAATATTATTACGTAATGCTAATGTAGAAGGCGGTGCCCGTCCTTACGTCAGCGAGTATATTAAAAAAGGATATATTTCTGATCCGGATATAGCCAAACCCGAAGTGGAAACGAAGGCTAAAGCAGGTGTTTCGAAAACGCTCGAGTATTCGTACGATGATTACTCAGTTGCGCAGATAGCTAAAAAGCTGGGCGATACAGCCAATTACCGTATTTTGATGGCCCGTTCAAAAAACTATAAAAACATGTTCGATCCATCTACCCGCTTTATGCGCGGCCGGTTGGAAAACGGCGATTGGATCAAAAATTTCAACCCGCAATACCCGTATTATGAGTATATGTACCGCGAAGCCAACGCATGGCAGGTATCTTTTTTTGCGCCTCATGATATGCCCGGGTTAATTCAGCTTTATGGCGGCGCAAAGGGTTTTGAATCAAAACTTGATTCGCTATTTACCCTGCCCTGGAATCCTAATTATATAGCCCGTAATGTGGAAACCATGATAGGCCAGTATTGCCAGGGAAACCAGCCGGATCACGAGGCGCCGTTCGCCTATATCTTCATCAATAAGCCCGCAAAATCTCAAAAGATGATCGATTATATTTTGAATAACCTGTACGGCATTGGTGATGAGGGCCTGGAACTGAGCGGTATGGACGATGCAGGCGAAATGTCGTCATGGTATGTGTTCAGTGCTTTGGGTTTGTATCCCTTCTCCGCCACCGATCCGAAATATATTGTTACTGCGCCATTGTTTGATGAGGTAAAATGGACAACAAGCAACGGCAAAACTTTAACCATCAGCAAACCGGGCAAGGGCAGGGGAGTTACCACCATAAAAGTTAACGGGAAAGTAAATGATGGTTATTTTGTATCGCATGATCTGTTTAAAAATGGTGGAGTGATAAACATTGCCACCAAATAAGTCGGCAGCTCTAAATCCAAACAAAAACCCGTAAGCACATTTCACTTACGGGTTTTTGATTAATGGAGGGGTAAGAACATACTGCTGTTATCCGCAAGCTTCAAATTAAACCAATTCGGGCTGCCGGTAAGTTTCCCAATCGGTGTAGCCATGGTTACCTAAACCGTAATGAAGGCTTCGATCAGGAGGAGTAAGCGGCCAGTTGTTTTGTAAGCGTTCCACCAAATCGGGGTTGGAGATAAAGGGTTCGCCAAAACCGGCAATATCGATGGTACCGGCATTGATCAGCCTTTCAGATTTTTCCCTGTCCATACTACCCGCAAGTATGATCACGCCTTTATACCAAGTACGAAAGCGCTCCAAAAAGCCTTCAGGTAAGGCGTGGCTGCCTTTTGATTGTTGGTCCATCAGGTGGATGTAAACCAGGTTTCTTTTGGCCAGTTCGGTAGCAAGATATTGATAAGTAGCTTCTATTTCATCATAGTGCGGTAAATCGCCCAGTCCGCCGTAAGGTGTAAGCCTGATCCCTACTTTATTGTTACCTACTGCTGCAATAGTGGCATCAACGGCTTCCAATAAAAACCTCGATCTGTTTTCAATGCTGCCACCGTATTCGTCGGTGCGGTTATTTACAAATGGATTTAAAAACTGCTCAATTAAATAGCCGTTAGCTCCATGCAGTTCCACGCCGTCAAAACCTGCTTCCATGGCGTTTACAGCAGCATTGGCATAATCTTTTATTACCTGTTTAACCTCAGCAGTAGCAAGGGCTCTTGGTTTTGATGAAATAACAGGGCCTTCTTTTCCGCTTTCGTCATAACCCCAGGCGTACGAATTAACCGCCTGAATGTCTGACGGGCCTACCGGTGCAACGCCTCCAGGTTGATTTGAGGTATGTGATACCCTGCCCACATGCCATAGCTGGGTATAGATAATGCTGCCCTGCTTATGCACCGCGCCGGTTACTTTTTTCCATCCTTCAACCTGTTCCTGTGTATATAATCCGGGGATATACAGAACGCCTTTGGCTGTATTTGAAATTGCTGTGCCTTCGGTAATAATCAACCCGGCACCTGCACGTTGACTGTAATATAACCCATTATCATCGTTCGGAATCCCGTTGGCATTTCTTGCCCTTGTCATTGGGGCCATCGAAATGCGGTTTTTCAGTTGTAACGAACCGACATTTGCCGGTTCAAAAATATTGATATTCATTGTCTTAAAATCTGTTTGTGTTTTTAACTGCCGGGAGTAAGCAGTCTTACTCCCGGTTTTAATTATCTCCCCTAAAATCGGGACGATAGATTCTTTTATTTTTTAATCAGCCAGGCCTCTACGGCTCTTGAAAAATCGGCCACATCAATAGGATGCCTGCTGGTTACCAGGTTGCCATCGGTTACAACAGGTTGCTCCAATACGATGCCGCCCGCGTTTTTCAAATCTGTCTGGATGTTCCAGTAACCAGTTAATTTCCGACCTTTCAAGATATCAGCCGAGGCTAATACTACAGGGGCGTGACAAATAGCGGCTATCAGTTTACCCGCTTTGTTAAAATCCTGGATAAAATGGATCACATCTTTATCATACCTCAGGTTATCAGGGTTCCATGCTCCGCCGGGAATAAATACCGCGTCGTAATCGCTTACCTTAATCTGGTCGGCAGTACGGTCCACTTTTACCCAGCCTACAGGTTGCAGATACTGGATAGCCATAATGTGGGTTGCCGCCATTTCGGGAGCAGCCAGGCCGTAGCGGGCGGGGGCAGGATTGTATTTTGGAGAAACTATATCAACCTGTGCACCCAATTCCCTGAAATACCATACCGGGCCTAATAATTCAATCTCTTCAAAGCCATCGGCAGCCAGCACGGCTATTTTTTTGCCTTTTAAAGCAGTTTTATCTTTTACAGGTGTGAAAAAGAATGCTCTGAGCGCTTCGTTTCCGGGGGCGTTAAGCAATTGCGATACGGGCATATTAACTACTACTGATGGTGACGTTAATTGGTTCAAAACCTCTAATTCGTGCGATTTAACTTCGCCGGCCTGTACTTTAACCTGCGCATTGGCGCTGAACACAGTAAGTATGCCTACGATACCTGCTGCTATAATTTGATTTATTGTTTTCATTTTTTTAAGAATTTATGTGTGTTAAGTATTTGAATATTTATTAATTATCGCCTGAAGCTGTAAATGCGATAAGCCTATGAATACCTTTTTGAAAAGGCTGTTGTTTGATACTTGTATTCAGATAATCAATAACCGGCTGTATCGGCTTAAAATTGAGGTGATATTGAAATGCGTCTTCGTTCCTGAATTTTTCGTAGGTTACAAACTGTGTGCTGTCATCTTCAAACTGCGAAAGCTGGTAGTTGATAACGCCGGGCTCGCTGCGGAACTGTGGCATGGCTGTGTGGTAAACCCGTTTAAAATCGTCGTCTGTTCCCGCTTTGCTATCTACAAAAAGCATAATGGTAATAGGGGTATCGGTTTTATTTGCTGCGGTACGCCATTGCTGTTTAGATATCGGCTCCAGATCTTTTACATAAATCACCTTAGCCGGTTGGATCAGCGCTTTTGCCGATAGCGATTGGATTACTTTAAAGTTTTCACTTTTTTCTATCCTGTTCAATAGTGTTTGTGAATCCCATCTTTCAATAATCCACAGTACATCCGGCTTTTCCTGCTCATAAAAAGCTTCCGATAGGATGTTCCCTTTTTGCTTAAGCGAAAAATTAACATAGTTGCTTATCGCTTTGCGGAAAGCTTTTTGATGTTCAGGCTTAACTTCGTACCTGGTTAATTTAACCTTTGGGTTTTCATTAACTATTTGATCCTGAACAGGCGCTGGTTTAGCTAAATTTTGTGCTCTTAAACCCAGGCTGCACAATAATGCTGTGATTAAAAATCCTGCTTTTACTTTTGTTATTATTTGTGTTTTGGCTTTCATTGCCTTTTATTTTTAATTTGTTAATTGATGGTTTCAGATCGAGATAACCGCCTGTTTATATAAGCAAACCTACTATCAAACAGGGCCCCGGCCGTAGGAGGAAAGTCACTAAAAAAGTGTGACGAGGATCACAGCCGGGGTGGGTGGTTCTAAACGCATTTAGTTTTGCTTTTTGAAAATATAAACCCCGAGGTAGTGAAACAATACCCCTATTGCCCATGCCGGTGTACTCCATAGTGGCCATGGATATGATCTGTCTGTCAAGTACCAGATAAACCATATTGCCGGTGTAACCAGTGCAAAAACAAGTAAGTGAATACGGAATGCTTTTTTAGGGTTGATAGGGGTAAGTGTGCCCCCGTTGATATACTGTGTCATAATTTTTTGATTTTAATGGTGTGTTGTATTGTTTTGATATTCAATTATTTAAGAAGTTTTCCAAGCTGCTCGGCTTTTTGTAGCCATTTGCTGCGCAGCTTGTCGGTTGATTTTCTGATAAAACCGAAGGTGGTAAACCGGATAGGATCGAACCCCACGTAGCCAAACACAATATCTTTCAAAATTTGATATTGAGATGCACGGTAGATGAGGTAAAACCATAGCTTCGGGGTATCCATGGTTACCAGCAAACGCAGGCTTTTCCCTTTTAGAAGCTTTTCGGGAAAGATTTTGCCTGAATGGTTTTTAAACGCGAAACCAGGTAGAAAAATCCTGTCGATAAAACCTTTGGTGATAGCGGGCATAAAGCCCCACCAGTTGGGATAAGCCAAAACCACGTGATCGGCCCATTGAATAAGTTGTTGGGATGTAACGAGGTCTTCTTCAAGTTGCATCGCTTCGCCGGTTTTGTAGCCATCGGCAAGGTTTACATTGAAGTTTAACCGGGATATATAAATTATTTTGCAGGTTGCTCCGGCACTTTCGGCTCCGGCACTATATGCATTGAGCAATGCATTACAAAATGAATTTTCGGATGGGTGGCCGAGTATCAGTAATATGTTCTTTTTCATTGCAGTACGTTTTAATTTGATACTGCAAATTTGCTAAGGAAACGGAGGGCGTACCTGACGCAAATGCGTCAAAAAAAACTATTTACGGGCCAGGTGCTGGCGGATGCGGGTAAGTGTCTGGCGTTCGATGCCGAGGAAACTGCAAAGATGGGAAAGCGAGATGCGGTTGAACAGGGTAGGGCGATGCTTAATAAAATCAAGATAACGCTCTTCGGCGGTTTGAAAGATGAAGCTTTCTATGCGGGCCTGCTGCCGCTTCAAAATCTCTTCGGCTATCAACCTGCCGTATCTTTCAAAAGTGGGCGACTGCCGATAGATCCATTGCAGATCATCAAACGAAAGGCAAATAAATGTTGTAGGCTCCAGGCACTGTATTGAATATTTGCTGGGCTGCCTGGCAATAAAGGCCGGGTAGTGCGTAGCGTAATCTCCTTCCGAATAAAAGCCTACAGTAATTTCATTACCCTCCGGATCGACAAAGGACGAACGGAGCAGCCCTTTCACCACAAAACCCAAATGTTTTTGAACTTTGCCCGATTCAAGAAACAATTCTTTCTTATTCAGAACTTTAAAACTGAACTTTGATGCAAATAATGCCAACTCATCATCAGTAATACCGGGGCAAAATGCCTTTACCGATTTTAAGTATACCTCTGCTTCTGGTTGTATTTCGGGCATGATTTATTGCAGCCTTTTGATGGGCTGGCCTTTCATGCACTAATATATTCAAAAAACAACGGTTATGTGTTTAACTGCTTAAACATAAACACGTATTGATCGGCAAGAGTATAACCGGCCATTTCGTAAAAATCGTACACCGGGAGGTATTTGTTGGTCATTAAAACCAATAGTTCAATCTGGTTGCTGTTGGCATACTCTTCGCAAAATTGCAGAAGTTTTTTGCCGTAACCTTTTTTTTGATGTGCCGGTGAAACAAATAATTCATCAATCATTAACTGCTTGTTGGTCCACCAGGTTTTTTTATGTCCTAAAATGGCACCGGCGGGTTGGTTTTCATCGTAAATCATAAAACCTACAAAATCCCGGTGATCAATTAACTCGCCTAAATATTGATGTGCTTTTTCGGGCGTCCACCGGCAATTCCAGGGTGGGGCGTTGTAGGCCTCTATCAGGATTGCGGCACAATGCGTTAGTTGGTTTTCGGTTATAGCGATAATTTCCATTACTGTATATTTTTATAAGCCAGGCACAGCCTGGTCTAAAACCATCTCTTCAGCATAAATGGCCGAAAATTGTTTGCGCAACACCTCTTCGTCATAAACCTCTTCATAAAATTTAGCCCCCGCATTGGTAAGCTCTTCATGGTAGCCATTTTCCAGTTTTTTTATCTTTTGCATCAAGACCGCAGGGGAATCATTACTGAAACTGATGCTGGTTACATTATCAATAATCAATTGCTTAAAAAACGGGATATCTGATACCAAAGTTGGCACCCTGAAATAATAAGGAATGGATAATATGCCCGATTGTGTGCCCGAGATGTACGGAAAAACAGCACAAAATGCATTGGTAAATAGCTGCCTGATCTCTTCATCATCAATATACCGGTTAATGAAGATTACATTATGTTCCTTTGTTAAGTCTCTTTCAAAATAGATATGGCCCTTGCCGGCAATAACCAGCGGAGGTTTCGGTGTGCCGGTTGAATTAATATAGGCGTTGTACAGGATATCAACCCCTTTGTACTGTTCAATCTGCCCAAAAAATAAAATGTAGTTATTAATACCCGCCAGTTCGGGTACAGCTTTATTGCCGGCTTTAATAACATCGGTAACCAGTGTAGGAAAGTTATGGTAGTAAATGTTTTGACGGGTGAAGTTTTTCTTCATCCAATCGTATTGATATCTGCTGCTGGTAACCAGGTTATCTGTGTTTTTTATTAAATATTTAACCCGTTTATAAACAAGTACATTGCGCAACAACTTGCTGAATATATTTTTATAAACCTTTTCATGAAAAAACAGATCGTGAACAGTGTAGTACACTTTGGCAAGCTTTTTTAACTGGCTTAAATGAAGGGCGAGCGATGCATCTTCGGTTAGCAGGTGGATCACATCAATTTTGTTGGTTTTACAAACCCGGATTATCTCCTTTAATAGTTGCGCAGGATAAATATGTTGAAGCAGCCCTTTAACCTTACTTTCCGGAAAATCAAGAAACAGGTAATTATTTCCGTTAGGTATAAGGGCTTTGCGGTAATCACATTTGCCGGTACACACAAATATGCCATACGTATCCTCAGCGCGCATGGCGTTAACTATGGTAGCGGCAAAGGGTAATAACCCGGCATAAAACTCTGAGCAAACAAATAACTTCTTCATTTAATACAAATGGTAACAGCAAATAATAATCAGGCCGATAGCTCGCCGGGTATGGATGTTGCCTGGTAGTATGCGTTATCATACTCGTATCCGTAACCAAATTTTTTAACATCAACCCCGTTAAATACAATTTGCATGTTTGGCAGCTTGTTTTCTTTAAGCAGGGTTTTGATAAAGGCAAGCTCGCTTTTGGGTGTTACGCCCTGCCGTACCACATATAAAGTAACATCACTGATGCGCGAAATGATATAAGCATCGGCAACAAGATGTGCCGGAGGACTATCGATGATAATATCGCTGTAGCTGTTTTTAAGATCGGCTATCAACTCATTAAGCTTTCCGTTTTCCAGCAATTCGGTAGGGTTTGAAACAGCCGATCCGCTGCTGATAATATCCAAAGATGCGTTAACGCCGGATGGCTGGATAATTTTTGCCAACGTGGCATTTCCACGTAGGTAATCTGAAATGCCCGCCTGCTTTTTCGAAAGCTTAAAAATATCTTTAATTGCCGATCGCCTCAGGTCCAGCTCAAGTATTACGGTTTTTCGGCCGGTATTGGCAAAAATATTGCCGAGGTTGCCTGCCACAAAGCTTTTTCCCTCGCTCGAGATACTGGACGTAATCAAGGTTACATTTGCTTTTTTGCCTTCTCCGTGCAAATCGTACAATTGCGTTCTCAGGCTTCTTAGCTGTTCTATAATCAGGCCATGTTGGGTAAGGCCTGGTTTGGGAGAAGCTGCAATTTCGCCTAAAACAGGCATTTCTGTAACGTTTTCCACTTCGGCCGGGTCCAGTACCACGCCTTTTAGCAGCTGTGCAAGGTAAATTCCTATAGCGGGCAGTATAACGCCCAAAACCAAAGCAGCCAGGTAAATAATTTTGTTATTAGGCCATTTTGATGGCAGACTATGAGCTGCATCAAGCACTTTATGGTTTGATACCGTAGTGGCGTAACTCAGGGACACTTCCTCGCGTTTTTGCAGCAGGTATACATACAGGTTTTCTTTGATAGATTGCTGCCTTTTTATGCTGATGAATTTCTGCTCCTGGCCCGGCAGGTGCGCTATCGACGATTCGGACGATGAGCTTTGGGCCTGCAATTTGCTTTGTGCATTTAGCAGGGAAGCTTTTATGTTTTTAACATTATCCTTTATTGCCGCCTTGGTGGTTTTAATCTGCGCATTGATCTCTTCAAAATCGGGATTGGTTTCGGGAGTGGTAGCCGCAAGCTGATCCCGCTGTAATTGCAGCTGCGAAAGTTTCTCAACCGAACTTACCAGCGACGGATCATTAATGCCTATAACAGCCGGAGCCTTGTCGGCCGTATGCGGCGAGTTAACAAAACCTTCAATACCGTTTATTACACTCAACTGAACATTGATCTCGCTTAAACGGCTATCATTATTCTGCAGCTTCTCCAATTCAAATTTAGCATCGGAGGTGATATCTGTAAGCCGGTTGCTGCTTTTAAAATCAGAAATATTTTTTTCAACGCCGGATAATTCGCCGGTGAGCGATGCCAGACGCTGATCGATGAAGTTGATGGTATTTTGGGTCTCCTTGTTTTTATCAGCTATTTCATCATCATTATACACTTTAATCAGCTGATTGATGATGTCTTTGCCCTTTTGCTTATCTGTTGTGTTAAACGACAGGTCGACAGCGGTGGCAAGCTTATCTTCCAGGCTGGCATCTATGTTTTTCTGGTAGTATTCGGTTAGCTTATCGGCATCAAGCAATGATACCCGTATGGCCTGCCCCGCAAATGAGGCTGCGTTTACCGCAGGAATAACTTTCCAGGTGCCCCAGTCGGTGTGCATCACATCATTAAACGAGTACTGTTTGTTATCGCCATCTGTTTGCAGCAGGAACGATTTGCTGTCTTTTATTTGGATAAATACCTTCGCTTTAAGGTTAGCATCAGCATTGTGCTTTATAAACAGAATTTTAAAGGGACGCGAAGCATACAGATCCTTATAGCCTATGCCTTTCTTTTGTTCGTAACTTACATCCAGTTGTAAATCATTAATTACCTGGTTAATTAATTTGGCCGATTTTAATTTGGCTATCTCATTCTCAACCGCATCGGCCGATTTGGGAAGATCGATCTTATCCAGTACAGATTGATTGGCATCGGGTTTATCAGCATCCTTCGGCGTATTTACCAGCAGGGTAGCTTTTACCTGGTAAACCGGGTCGGCCAGTTGGGTATAGGCAAAAGCAATAACAAGCATTAAAACTATAGTTGCTGCAATAAGGGGCCAGTTATACAGGTACTTGGCAAAAAGCGATTTTAAACTAACTGATGAGTTTTTTTCCTTTTCGGTAGCAAAGGTTAAAAACTGTGAGGGATTTGTACTCATTAAACTACTAATTACGTGTTAATACTATTGCAATTACCGATAGGGCCGAGATTACGATACCCAAAACCGGCAAGCCATTGGCCGTGAGTTTTGAGCGGCCCGGCGTTACATATATTTCATCGTTATTTTTTAAATAGAAGTAAGGCGATTGAAACAGATTTTTTGAAGTAAGATCGAGCGGAATGTATTTGCGCTCGCCATCTTCGGTTCTGATCAGCAGCACTTTTTTACGTAAGCCGGTTATATTTAAATCGCCGGCCATGGTTAGGGCCTGGGTAACGGTTGGGTGCTCGTCGGTAATGGTGTAGGCGTTGGGGCGGGCAACGTCGCCGTAAACATATACTTTAAAGTTTACTATCCGGATGTTGATTACCGGGTCTTTTAAATAAGTAAGCAAGGTTTTGCCCATACTTTCTGTTAGCTGTTGGGTAGTTAAACCGGCTGCTTTAATGTCGCCGGCCAGGGGCAGGTGGATATTACCGCTGTCGTCAACCCGGTAGCCGATAACCGGGTTATCGGGCGAAGTGTTATAGGCATTGCCGTTTACCCTTGCCAGATTATAATTAAAAACCGCTGCCGATTCGGGATTGCGACTTGTGATGTTAATTCCCAAAATATCGCCGGTATGGATGATGTAATTGGTGTTGTTGGTTATTTTTTCGGTTACAATGCCGCTTTTATCCAGATCTTTATAATAAGGCACGTTTTTGTACGATTGACAGGAGGATAAGGCACAAATTATAATTAGCAGGGCCAGAAAGGTTTTTTCTATCTTATAAGTTACCATTGATGTTTTTTTCAAGTGATGTTTTGAATTAAAAATTTGCATTATTTTTTGGTGATATTGGAGCTAATTGCCCCTTCCGAATCGATCAGCATTACACCACCTAAATTGCGGCCCTTAAGAATATTATGCCGGGCAGCTACTTTTTTGTATTTATAAAACACTATCCCGTTACCCGGAATAGCCGATTTTATATAATTACTATCGATAACAATATCCCTGAGCCCGGTTGTACTGCGGGCATCCGAAACGTTTATTGCCGGTGTACTAACATGAAGTACCCCTTTAAGGTTTTCAAAAGTGTTAATTATTGTATTCCCAATAATTCTAACATCCAGATGGCCGAAGCAGTCTATCTGTCCCTGGTAAATTTTATTGTTGTAAATGCGGTGATGCCCGCTCAGCGAGTCGGCGGTGCCGTTGTTGTAGCCATTGTAAAAATAGCCTATGGTTACCGCGCGGCGGTACCTAATAACCCGGCCGCGTTCAACCGGGCCAAAACCCTTCCTAAAATCAAACAGGTTGTTGTAAACTGCTACATTGGTAACCGTTTCGTTGGCGCCATGCCGTTCAATATCAACACCGCCAACCAGGTAACCATTGCCATGCACCCAATTGTTATAAAACGAAGCCCCGTTTACACAGCAAAACATAGTGCCTTCGCGATAAATATTAAAAAATTCGCTGTCATGAACCTGAACATTTAAAACTATCCGGGCATTAAGTTCAGGCTCAAACGTATCGCCAAAAAGTAAGCCATCGCCTCTGAAACTTTGAAACTTGCAGTTTTTAACTTCGATATTTTTGCCGTTGTTAATGCTGAGTGCATGGCAAAACTGGTATTCGGGATCAAACAGCTGTTTGCCCAGGTTACCATCAAAATCAATTCCCTGTACGGTTAGGTTGTTAACCGAGGGTTCTTCGCGCCAATCCTGGTAAAAGATTGAGTTTGGATTTTTGCGGCCTCCCGATAGGATAATATGTGTTTTATCCGGCCCGTCGCCCTTAAAACTTATACCATTGGCCAGCTTGATGATACCCGGTTTGGTGCCGGCATCAGCAATTAAATATTTGCCTGCCGGAAAGTATACCGTAGCAAGGTTGTTTTGGCGGGCAAATTCGATGGCGTTTTTGATAGCCTGGGTATCATTGGCAATGCCATCGCCCTTAGCCCCATGATCTTTAATGTTCACCATATCATGATTGCCTTTAACAGCATAAGCAGCGTTTGAATTAAACGCTGCCCGGGCTGTTGTTGCAAATGGTAATTGAAGCATCATAATATGGATGAGCAGTATGTAAATCATATCTGGCAAAGGACGATTGATATTTATAGAGGCGGTGGCTGCTTATCAGTCCTTAACTGTATAACTGAAACTTGCCGTACTGCCCGAGCCGCTGGTGTTGGTAACTATCGGATCGAGATATTGCCCCTTGTATAAAGCCGAAGCTGTGATTACCCCACCGGCACTTTGAATGTTTACTGTTATTTTATGACCGACAACCGGTGTAAAACCATAATCAAAAGGAGTGGTTTGATCGGCATTTTCGGTATTGTAAGGCGTTACACCATCATCGCCGTACTCAACTATAACCAGTTTAAAGGTTGATGTTGAGCTGGCCTTTACCCGGAATACCCTGTTATGGGCATCATAATTTGGATCATTGTTGCCAGGAGCAACATCAGAGTTTGCAAGTTTTTTGCACGATGAAAATGCAACCATGGCTGCAAGCAGGATTAAAGAGAAGTATTTCATATAGGTAGTTTTAGTAGTAATGTTATTATTAACAGTAGACTTTTAGTAAACAGTAGCTTTGAATTTCGAAATTTGCAATATCTATGCCTTTATGGTTGCCGCTGATAGCTGCACAACCTGAAAGTGTAAAATCGAGGCGTCGGTGTTTTAAATCACCAAAAATTGACACCGGTTGCATTATTAGTGTATAGTTAAACCGACGCAACATCGTCTATATTTTTTTGCAAAACGGCACCCAGTTCGGCAACGTAAGGCGTTTGCAGCATCGAAAAATGGTCACCGGGAATCTCAAAAAGTTCAACGCCTTTTTGGGCGTATTTTTCCCAGCCCAGGTATTTACCATACTCAACATAGTGTACACTAATGCGGGCTTTGTAAAGGTACAGCGTACCATCAAAAGGTTCGAGCGGATAATTTCTGAAAGCGGTAATATGCTTGTTCCTGATTTTTTGGATAAGCTTATAAAACTCCCTCGAATCCTTCTTATTTTCGGCCGGAACTTCCGGTTGTTGGGCACTGCCATTAAACCATTGGTTTATTGAAAATCGCAGCGCCTGCATCATACGCGGAAAATGACGTTTTGCTTTTTTAGGCAGCAATGAATACCAGTCTTTGTACTCTGTTTTTTCGGCATCGGTATCAAAAATGATCAGCATTTTTACCTCGCGGCCCTGGGCTACCATTTGTTTCCTGATTTCCATGGCCACATAACCGCCTGATGAATAACCGGCAAGCAGATACGGTCCGCGCGGATTGTGACGGATAATTTCCTGCATGTAATGGTAGGCTATAACCGGCAGTTTATCAATAGGCTCGTCAATACCGTTAAGGCCCAGCGCCTGCAGGCCGTAAACGGGTTGATCCTTGCTTACATAATCGGCCAGTTTACTGAAATTAAGTACGTTTAAACCATCACCATGAATAATATACAATGGGTTTTTTGATCCCGATGGCTTAATAGGCACTAACGATTTAAACTGCTGATCGCCGTTTTCTTCATCCAGGAAATGCGCCAGTGGCCTTACGCTTGGATATTTATAAAAAATAGATAACTGAAGGTTTTTACCTATTATTTTTTTGAGTTTGGATAAAATTTGAACCGCCATTAACGAGTGCCCGCCTATTTCAAAAAAATTACTTAGCACATCAATGTCGCTGTTGGCAAAATTTTCCTTCCAGATGCTTACCAGCATCCGTTCGGTTTCGGTTTCCGGTTCAACGTATGCTCTTTTTATTTTGTGCTGCTCATTAACATCGGGCAGGGCGTTGCGGTCTATTTTTCCGTTTCCGGTTAGGGGTAAACTATCAAGTTCAACCCAAACCGCAGGGATCATATACTCGGGTAAAAACTTCTGCAGGTATAGTTTAAGCCCTTCGGGATTGTAATCAGAGGTTGTGTTTACAATATATGCAACCAATCGCTTGTTACCTTCCGCATCCGGCTTTGCAAGTACTACAGCCGCATCTACCAGTCCGCTTCCGTTCAACACGCTTTCAATTTCGCCCAATTCAACCCTAAAGCCCTGAATTTTAACCTGGTTATCCTTTCGGCCAATAAACTCCATATTGTAATCGGGCATCATTTTGCCTAAATCGCCCGTGCGGTACATCATTCCACCGCTATCTGGGTGAAAAGGATCCGGAATAAATGACCGGGAAGTTTTTTCGCTATCGTTTGCATACCCGCGGGCTACGCCAACGCCACCTATATACAAATCGCCAATGGTACCAACCGGTACAGGCTGCAGGTAATCGTTAAGGATATAAAAAAAGTTATTAGCTATCGGCTTGCCATAAGGAATGCTGTTCCATGCGGCATCGGTTTTATCAACTATAAAATAATTCGACCATACCGTGCCTTCGGTTGCGCCGCCCAAACTTACTACCTGTGTTTGGGGAAAGAATGTTTTGATGCGATCGGGCAGGTTTACCGGGATCCAGTCGCCGCTCATAAACACGGTTTTCAAGCCGGGGTAACGGTAGGAGGGCTGCCCGCTTTCCAAAGTTTTAACAAGGTAATCTAAAGTAGTGGGCACCGAATCCCAAAACGTGATGTTATGCTTTATCAGCATATCGGCCAGTGTTAGCACGTCTTGAATCTCCGCCTTTTCGGCAATTACAATTGCCGCCCCGGCCGAAAGCATCCCGAAAATGTCATATACCGAAAGATCGAAACACATAGAGGTGATGAATAGCAACCTGTCATCAGTGCTAATATTAAAGCGTGTATTTACCCATTGGATAAGGTTTACTGCCGAATGGTGAGCAATCATTACCCCCTTTGGTTTACCGGTAGAACCGGAGGTGTAAATGGTGTAGGCGAGTTGGTTGCTATCGATATTTAAGCAGGGATTTTGGTCGCTGAATCTGCAGGTATCCTCTTTACTGATTACTTTGAAATTTTTTGCGCCAACAATCACTTTTAATGGGTAATCATCATCTGCCACGATCATCGTAATTGCCGATTGGTTGTAAATATATTCCTGCCTGTCAATCGGATAATCCGGATCGATAGGAACATAAGCACCGCCGGCTTTCAGGATACCCAACATCCCTATAATCATTTCAAAATTACGATTGGTGAGTATGCCGATATTATCGCCTGGTTTTACGCCCTCATTAATCAGGTAATTGGCAAGTTGGTTGGCACGGGTATTCAGTTGGTGGTAAGTAAGTGTAAAATCACCTTTAATAAGCGCAGTAGCATTGGGGCTTGCTGCAGCGTTTTGCTCAAAAAAACTAAATATGGTGTTTTGGTGGTCGTAAGGAGTAACTGTGTCGTTAAATTTGTTTATTAACAAATCATACTCATCATTTTCCAACACATTGTACTGCCCTAATTTAAGCGAACTGTTGTTTGTAAGCTCCCGTAATAAAACAACGAGCCTGGCTGCAAAAACGCTGAAAAAATCGCTGTCGAGCTTATCTGTATTATAAAAAAAAGATACATCCGGTATTGTATGATCTTCCTTAATATATACCCCAAAATGAAAATCGCTTAATTGGGCGGTAAGTTCGTTAATAAGGGGTAATGGCTCGGGCGTTAACTCTTTCTCTAAAATAAAGCAAACCTGGAATAGCTCCTTTTTTATGCTGAGGGTTGCCAAATCAAAATTTTCAGCTATTTGAATAAATTCGGCGTTATTGGTAATAGTATCCTTTACTTGTGTGGCCGTTTCTTTAAATAAATTTTCGCTGTTTAACTCGCTCCAAAGTTCTGCCACCTGCGGCTCATTGTTTCCGGTTTTTATGATGGCTTGCCCAAATAGTACGTTTTGCTGGCCGGTGTATCTTTTTAAAACAACGTTTATCGCCGTAATCAATAGCGAACTGAATTGCATATTATTGCTGCGGGCTGCTGTTAAAAGCAGTTCTGATAATTCTGCGTCGATATTTAATTTAAAAACTCCGCAGTTTTTACTACTACCGTTAAAAGCACCCGGTTGGTTTTTGCTGTTGCTTCTTAGAGCCGTAGGATTGTTTTTATAAAAAAGATTGAAATTAAATGGTTCGGTTTCGGTAGAAATCACAAGGGGCATGTTTGGGTTAGTATTAATGTTATCAATATGCTATTGGGTAAATAAACTCTGCTATTTATTGTTTTAGTGATTTAACAGATGAAAAAAAATGCCAAAGTCTCGCCCGCGGTTTAAATAGTATCATCTGAAACCAAAATGTTACATACGCTTTATATTTGTCTTTAAAAACGATTTAGTTTTAATGATTTTAATATCAATTAGTTGTAGCGTTGTTTGACGTTATAGTTCAGCTTTCTTACTGTTTTAAGGCAACAATAAAAGATGTTTTCTTAAAAAGAATCTCACTCCTAAATGGAGTAATAAAAAAAAATAACTATGGATGAAGATTTAACAGTAGAGTTTGTATGTTTTTTATAACAATAATTGTATTAAATTTCAGATGTAGAAGTAAAAAAGTTTCGACGATTGATGGTTTATGTAATTATTAGATAAAAAAAGCGTTACAAATCTCCACAATCTTACTCCTTTTGGTTTTAACTTGCTTTGTAAAAGTTGTATTTACGCTTTGGTAATTGCTAAAGTGCCTACATTTATATCAAACTGGCTTTTGGTTTGAGTGGGTCCGTGTGTCGAAGACGACTAATATTTAAAATTTTATACAACTCACAATGGATATCTACAACATCTTTATCTCACGAATCCCAAGAACTATCGAGGATTTTGACCCCAGGAAAAAGAAGCTGATTACATTTTTAAATCCCCACTCATATACATTGGCTGTAAAAAGAGCCGACTTATTTGAATCATTTGATTATATAGCACCCGACGGGATTTTGGTTGTAGCTATTTTAAACTTGCTGAAGGCGGTGGCATTTAAAATTAAACGCTTCTCGTGCGATATGACCTCGGTAGTACCTTATGTATTTAAAATAGCCATCGAAAACAAGTTGAGCACATTTTTTTTAGGTACAAATGCCAGTGGTATTAAAGAGTCGGTTAAAGTTTTCAGGAAGAGTTTTCCCAAACTGAAAATCTCAGGTTTCAGGAACGGATACTTTTCGAGCGAGCGGGAGAGAGACGAAGCCATTTTAAACATTGTGAAATTAAAACCCGATATCATTTTTGTAGGTATGGGAACTATTTTGCAGGAGACTATGGTGTTGGATTTAAGAAAAGCTGGTTATGAAGGAGCGGTTTACACCTGCGGTGGTTTCCTTCATCAAACCAAAAATGAGATTAATTTTTATCCTCAGTTCATAGATAAACTAAACCTCAGGTTTTTTTACAGGATATTTAAAGAGAACGGCGTATTAAAAAGATCTATAAAAACTTACCCGCAGTTTTGTTACCTCATGATGCGCAGATTATTTAAAGGCGGTAAGGCAGATGATAGTAGTGATGAAGCTAAAATTAACAACAAGATAAAAATAAACGAAGCCAGGCGCAATATAAAAGTCGTGTCAACAAACGAGGAGTTGCTTAAAGCTAACAGAAATCGTTTAGCTAACTCAAATTAAACCAGTTAAGGCAAACCATTGCAGTAATTACTTGGCTTGAGCTTTATAAGTTACATTTTGGGGCGTTGAGTTCACTTTAGGAAGTGATTCATGCCCGGTTTCAGAAGAGGGTTGATGCGAATCATTCCTCTTTTTTTTTCTGAAAACTATTTTAACACCGTTTTTCCAATACTTTTCGAACGAAACCACACTCAAAAAGTTAATTACTTTAAGTAATAACTTAAACTTTCTGTCATTCATGTTATATAATTGGTTTTACCCATCTAACCTTTTATACGGTTATCAGGGGATAAAGTTCCGTTCTGGCTGTAAAAATAGGATGGAATCAGTGACCGGAGCTGGTTTATTATTGTAAAAATATCTAAAATACAAATACCGGACAACTAAATTTGAATTTTTCAGTACGATATTTTTTAACTTTAATGCAAGATAATCAGGTACTTAAGGTAACCGCCTGGGCCGGTTTTGAACTGATACTGTACTTGTTAAAAAAGAAGGTAAAAAGCAGGAACAAGGGGAAAGTTGAGTGTGAAACAGGTGCCCAATCGGTGCATCCGTAAATGATATAAATTACAATTACTGCTATTTGGGTGAGCGATAATATGGTGTTTACGTTTTGGGCAATACTGATTTTAGCCTGCCTGAGGCTCATGATGATAAAGATTATCCAGAGCGTAAATCCAATAATGCCTGTTTCGGCCAATATGATGAGGTGGGTGTTATGGATAGGGTTGGAGGTCAAAAAATCGTTATGGATAACCTTGCTCATTTCAGGCGAGCGATTTACAAACTCAAGATGGCTGTTAATACCGACGCCAATAACGGGCGAGCGGTGAAATATATCCATCCCCATCGTCCAATGGTCAAGACGGGCCTGGTACATATCGTCGGCATCGGTCTTCAAAAAGGTTGCGCTAAACGGCGACAGGAATACCAGCCAGTATAATACAATTGCTGCGGGTAATACGCCCAAAAAGAAACTCTTTAATGATAGCAAGGGCTTATCCGCATTTTTAAAAAGATAATACAGCATAATCAGGATCACCACCAGGGTGATGTATGATGTACGCGAGTAGGTGAGGATGATAGTAATACCGGCCATCACGATTAATATTAAACTCAGTTTCTTTTTAAAACCGTTAAGATAACACGCAAAAAAAAGCCCAGAAGCAATTACCGAAAACAGGCCCAGATTAGCCGGCGTAACAAAAATGCCTATCGCCCCGGCGCGCGTACCGTTGCGGGTAGCCCACATATCGCCGCCGGCCTGAAAAATTGTGGTAACAAACGTAACGTTCAATAAGGGATATAAAATTGCCAGGCAAAAGTTTAATACGCACAATAATAAAAAACTGCAAAAAATGCCATTCAGTATCTGTATAGGGTTAAGCTTGTTATACATCAACCTGAAAAACAGAATATAGGATAACAATGCCACCGCAAATGCAACGGTACCCCACCGGGCCACGTTAAACGGGTTAACAAATGATATAGCTACAAGCAGCAGGATCCATATTACCCACCGCTCGTTTTTATATCGATACAACAGGTTTGGATTTTTTTGTGTTAAGAGCAACCAAAAAGAAGCTATCAGGGGCAGCATCAAAAATATTTTGCCGGTAAATGATCCTATCCCGTCTACCGATATATAGCTGGGGGTATATAATGGGAACGACATCTGGAAGGGGATGCAGGTAACTATAAAACTAAAAAAAAGGTGCGATGAATCTTTTTTTTGAACCAGGTTAACGGTATACCACACCAGGTAAACGGCAACAAGTACAAAAAAGATGAGAATTTTTAAAAGCATAGTTCAATAAAGCGAGCTATCACCCGGTTTTATGCACGGGGCATTAAAAAGCGGCCGGCTATGTAACCCTATTGAACTATAATAATTGTACGGCAAAAAAGTTTGGTGCGTTTTGATATTTCTTAGCTGTATCCGGAATAAAAAAGGGGATACTTTAGCTTAGCATCCCCTTTTTGTAGAATTATTTATGTTGATCAGCCCGCAAGGTTATTAAGCAACTGGGCAAAGGTAGATTGCAGCCAGTATAATGATATAATACCCGCCGCCATGTTTTTGCCTTTATTATTCTGGATTTTTGGCGCAACCTTACCGTTGTTGATGCCGGCTATTTTAACCACATAGTCCATTGTGCGGGCCGTACCCGATAGGGTGTTGGTAGCCTGGTTAGTGGTAATGATAAGCCCTGATGAATCGCCGCTTACAATAAAGCCCGAAGCTTTTTGGGTGGCCGTACCTGCATCAGTTACCGTGTTGCCGTAAAAATAGCCGCTTGTTGCAATCAGGTTAATGCCGTCGCTGCGGGTGCCGGTAATGGTATTAGCATTGGCCTGCGCCTGGGTATAGCCATGAAACACAATGCCGTTACCAATGGCCGATTTGATAACGTTGTTATCTGCAGATACCTTAATTAAACCTTTGGTATTAGCCGGGTCGGCAATATTGATAGCGGCTGTTGTTAAAAAGTTTACGCCTGTAATATTTTCATAAACATTGGTAAAGCAATTGCCCGAAATACTTACGTTGATAATACCCCAGCAATCAATTTGCCCCTGGTAAATTTTATTGTTATAAATTTTATGATGGCCGCTTAACGAATCGGCAATGCCGTTTTTATAGCCGTTGTAAAAAAAGCCCATGGTAACTGCCCTGCGGTAACGTACTTTTGGTCCGCCGCGTTCCGCCGGCCCGTAGCCATCGGCAAAATTAAAGGTGTTGTTGTAAACAGAAACATTGAGCACGCTTTCGTTAACGCTGTGTCTTTCTATATCAACGCCGCCCACCAGGTAGCCATCGCCGTGCACATTGTTGTTGTAAAATGATGCTCCGTTTACGCAGCAAAACATGGTTCCCTCGCGGTAAATATTAAAAAACTCCGAATCGTGTACGTTTACGTTGGTTACAATCCTTTTATTTAGCGTTGGTTCAAAGCAATCGCCAAACAGTAAACCATCGCCCCTGAAACTTTGAAACTTGCAATTTTTAACTTCGATGTTTTTACCGTTGTTGATGCTAAGCGCATGGCAAAACTGGTAATCTGCATCAAATTTCTGAAGCGGCAGGTTGCCATTAAAATCAATGCCTTGTATAGTGAGGTTGCCTATTGATGGCATGCCCACATAATCCTGGTAAAAAATAGAATTGGGATTATAACGCCCTGATGTTAACTTAATGTGGCAGGTTGCCGGGCCGTTACCTGTCATACCCACACCATCAACCAGTTTAATAATACCGCCGCCGTTGCCGGGCTGGCCTATCATATAAGTTCCGTCGGGGAAATAAATATTGGCTTTACCGGTAGACTTTGCGTAAAGCAGGGCATTGGTAATTGCTTTGGTATCGTCTGTAACGCCGTCGCCTTTCGCACCCTGATCTTTCACATTTACAGCGTTTGTAGGTGCTGCTGTAGCGGCAAGTGAAATAGCTGGCTGTGCAACCAAAATATTAGCCTGAGGCTGTGCAATTATTGCCACATCGTCCTTTTTGCAAGACGCTAATAAAAACAATGCCAAAGCGGTAAAAATTCTCTTCATTTGGGGTATATTTAATCAATATGTTGGCTTGTACGCTTTATCGATTAAATTGTTACGTAAATGAAGAAATATTTTCTCTTATTGAAAGTTTTGGCACGATAGTTAATGTCTGAATTTAACTATAAAGAAATATTGTAGAAAATTATTCCCAATTCGGGGTTTTGGCAAAAAAATAAGGGTATATGCATGCATATACCCTTATTTCTACAGCTTAATAAAATCACATAGCTACATTGTTTGAAGTTATTACATATCCGGCCTGGTAGTAGTATTCGGATAAAATGCCTTTAATCATGTTTTTGCCCTTGTTGCTTAAAATTTGCGGAGCTACCGTGCCATTATTGGCGCTGCCTATTTTAATTACATAATCCATAGTGCGGTTGCTTCCTGTTGTTGTATTGCTGGCCTGGTTGGTTGAAACATACAAACCCGAAGCATTCCCATTTATTAAAATACCCGAGCATGGGTTCGCCGCCGTTCCGGCGTCTGTTATCTTGTTACCGTAAAAACAACCGCTGGTACTTAAAACACTGATGCCATCCAGTGGGGTACCAATAATGGTATTGCCGTTAGCTGTTACCTTCGAGTAGTTTTTAAATGCTATACCGTTTCCGATATCGCTATCGATGATATTATTATCCGCCGATACATTGATAAGGCCTCTGGTGGTAACATTATCCGAAATATTGATGGCAGGCGCTGTCAGGAAACTTACACCGGCTATATTTTCATAGCTGTTTTTAAAGTTATTGCCCGATATGCTTACATTAAGCATCCCCCAGCAATCAATCTGGCCCTGGTAAATTTTATTGTTGTAAACCTTGTAGTGTCCGCTTAATGAGTCGGCAATTCCGTTTTTGTAGCCATTATAAAAAAAACCCATCGTAACCGCGCGGCGATAACGCACTTTGGGGCCGCCGCGTTCAACCGGTCCGTAACCATCTCTAAAATTAAAGGTGTTGCTATAAACTGATACATTCAATACGGTTTCGTTAACGCTGTGCCTTTCAATATCCACACCGCCTACCAGGTAGCCATCGCCGTGAACGTTGTTGTTATAAAAGGTGGCATCGTTTACGGCACAAAACATCGCGGCTTCGCGGTATATGTTAAAAAACTCGCAATCGTGCACGTCAATATTGGTTACCATGCGCAGGTTTAACGAGGGTTCGAAGGTATCACCAAAAAATAAGCCATCGCCCCTGAAGCTTTGAAACTTACAATTTTTTACCTCGATGTTTTTGCCGTTGTGAAAATTAAAGGCCGTACAGTATTGATAATCACTATCAAAAGTTTGTAATGATGAGTTGCCATTAAAATCAATACCCTGTATGGTTACATTGCTAACAATGGGGGTGTTCACATAATCCTGGCAAAACATAGGGCTGGGGTTGTTGCGGCCTCCCGTTAACTTAATATGGCAGGTGGCTGGTCCGGTACCGGTTAAGCCCACGCCATCAACAAGTTTAATGATGCCGCCGCCGTCGCCTGCCTGGCCTATCATATACGAGCCATCGGGAAAATAGACGGCCGGGATACCTGCTTTTTTTGCTGCGGCCATTGCAGCCTCAATGGCATCTGTGTCGTCGGTAACTCCGTCGCCTTTGGCGCCGTAATTTTTCACATTGATTGTTGCCGAAGAGGCCAGTGATAAATGTGAAGCGTTTGTTAAAGAATTACTAAATTTTTCAGATCTGTTATCTGTGATAACTGAATTGGCTTCCTTTTTGCATCCCAAAAAGCATAATGCAATCAGGAAAGTCGAAAACTTTCGCATCAATAGGGGTATTAATCAAGTTAGTTAATAATAAATTAATTTAAGCGACTAAAAATAATGAATTTTATGAAAACTTTTTAATTAAAACTTTGTATTTGTGGAGAAAAAAGAATTTTTTATGG